>NZ_CP061308.1:1820020-2160415 GCF_018687935.1 Polynucleobacter sp. JS-JIR-5-A7
TGCTCAAATGGTCGTACTAGAAGCCATTCCTTCATCACTGGGTGAAAAAATTACAGCTGAACTACATATCCCGACGATCGGCATTGGTGCCGGTCTTGATTGCTCAGGTCAAGTATTGGTATTGCAAGATATGCTGGGCATCAGCCCAGGCAAGCCTCCTAAGTTCGTGAAGAACTTTATGGAAGGCCAGCATTCGATTGAAGCTGCTATTAAAGCCTATGTACGGGAAGTGAAGTCCGGAAAATTTCCCGGACCCGAGCATAGCTTTGCTGGCTAATTAACTAAAGAAACTCTTAACACCATCAAACCAGCCTTTTTGCTGCGGGCTATGCTTATCCCCGGCAGATTTTAGACTGTCGTCAAACTGTTGCAGTAATTTCTTTTGCTCATCAGTCAACTTCACTGGCGTCTCTACCAAGACATGTACGAACAGATCGCCAACCAGTGCTGAACGTAGCCCTTTTATACCTTTGTTCCGTAAACGGAATGTTTTACCGGTCTGCGTACCTTCAGGAATCGGAAATTCGACGCGACCTGATAAGGTTGGCACTTCAATCTCGCCACCAATAGTTGCTATCGCAAAAGAGATTGGCATCTGCACATGCAAGTCACTACCGTCACGCTCAAATACTGGATGTGGCTTCACTCGCACTTCTACATAGAGATCTCCAGAGGGGCCACCATTAATACCGGGCTCCCCATTACCAACCGAACGAACACGCATGCCATCATCAATACCCGCAGGGATTTTGATTTCAAGTGTTTTTTGTTCTTTGTGTTTGCCTGTGCCATGACAAGTCTTGCAAGGCTTCGGAATATATTCGCCAGTGCCGCGACACTTTGGACAGGTTTGCTGCATCGAGAAGAAGCCTTGCTGCACACGGACTTGACCATGACCATCACAGGTAGAACACTTCTCCGCTTTGGAGCCAGGCTCAGCACCAGTGCCGTGACATGGTTTGCAGTTACTCCAACTAGGCACCCGAATCTGGGTGGTATGCCCCTCAGCAGCTTGCTCAAGACTAATGTCCATGTTGTAGCGTAAGTCAGCACCTTTGTAGACCTGTGGACCAGCCTGACGACCGCCACCTTGACCAAAGATATCTCCAAAAATATCTCCAAAAGCATCTGAGAAGCCACCGCCAGCAAAACCGCCACCCCCAAAACCCCCACCACCCATAGATGGATCTACACCAGCATGGCCGTACTGATCGTATGCAGCGCGCTTGTTGGGATCGGTCAGCGTTTCGTACGCCTCCTTTACTTCTTTAAATTGGGCTTCAGCCGTTTTACTATCGGGGTTGCGATCAGGGTGATACTTCATTGCCATTTTGCGATAGGCTTTTTTGAGCTCTTCATCGCTAGCACCTTTTGCTACACCAAGCACTTCATAAAAATCGCGTTTACTTTTAGGCACGGCCTATTCCTCTCTACAACCTGAATGACACAAGTCGGCACGGGGCCGACTTGTTATTTAAGCACTGCAAAACTACGTTAATGAGTATGTAATTGAATGTCTAGCATTCGCTTACTTCTTATCATGAACTTCTTTAAAGTCAGCATCAACAACATCTGCGTCTGGAGCAGCTTTAGCTTCGCCGCCAGGGGCTGCACCAGCTGCAGCGCCAGCCTTAGCTTGCTCAGCAGCCATGACTTTTTCGCCCAGTTTCTGACTTGCTTTGCCCAACGCTTCGGTCTTGGCTTCAATCGCTTCTTTATCGCTGCCTTTGATCGCTTCATCCAACTCTTTCAGAGCTGCTTCAATCGCTTCTTTTTCAGCAGCCTCTAAGCTAGCGCCATGCTCTTCTAAAGCCTTCTTAGTAGAGTGAGCCAAGGCATCTGCAGTGTTACGAGCAGTGACTAACTCTAATGCTTTCTTATCTTCAGCAGCATTGGCTTCAGCATCTTTCACCATGCGTTGAATTTCTTCCTCAGTCAAACCAGAGTTTGCCTTGATGGTGATCTTGTTCTCTTTACCAGTGGTTTTGTCTTTTGCAGTGACGTGCAAAATACCGTTAGCATCAATATCAAAAGTCACTTCAATTTGTGGCATACCGCGTTGCGCAGGCGCGATACCTTCAAGGTTAAATTCACCAAGCAACTTATTAGCCGCAGCCATCTCACGCTCACCCTGGAAGCACTTAATCGTTACTGCAGGCTGATTATCTTCGGCAGTCGAGTAGACCTGTGAATGCTTGGTAGGAATCGTCGTGTTCTTTGGAATCATCTTAGTCATGACGCCGCCAAGAGTCTCGATGCCCAAGGACAATGGGGTAACGTCCAAGAGCAATACGTCTTTACGATCGCCAGACAATACGGAACCTTGAATTGCAGCACCTACTGCCACCGCTTCATCTGGGTTAACGTCTTTGCGTGGCTCTTTGCCAAAGATTTCTTTTACTTTGTCTTGAACAGCAGGCATACGAGTTTGACCGCCGACTAAAATCACGTCGTCGATATCTGCTACGTTTACGCCAGCATCTTTAATGGCAGTTAAGCATGGGCCAGCTGTGCGCTTAATAAGCTCTTCAACCAAAGACTCTAACTTGGCACGAGTCAACTTCAAGTTCAAATGCTTAGGACCACTAGCATCAGCCGTCACATATGGCAAATTGATTTCCGTTTGCTGCGCAGATGACAATTCGATCTTGGCTTTTTCTGCAGCATCTTTCAAACGTTGCAATGCCAAAACGTCTTTGCTCAAATCCACGCCTTGTTCTTTCTTGAACTCAGCAATGATCCAGTCAATGATGCGCTGGTCAAAGTCTTCACCACCCAAGAAAGTGTCGCCATTAGTAGAGAGCACTTCAAACTGCTTCTCACCATCCACGTTAGCAATCTCAATGATGGATACGTCGAATGTACCGCCACCCAAGTCATACACAGCGATCTTACGATCGACTTTGTCTTGTTTGTCTAAACCAAATGCCAATGCAGCAGCAGTTGGTTCATTGATGATGCGCTTTACATCCAAGCCAGCAATACGACCAGCGTCTTTAGTTGCTTGACGTTGGCTGTCGTTAAAGTAAGCAGGGACAGTAATGACCGCCTCGGTCACTTCTTCGCCGAGATAGTCTTCGGCAGTCTTTTTCATCTTGCGTAAGATTTCGGCAGAGACTTGCTGTGGTGCCATTTTCTTATCACGCGCTTCAACCCAAGCATCACCGTTATCAGCAGCAATAATTGAATAAGGCATCAAGCCGATGTCTTTTTGCACTTCAGGATCTGTAAATTTACGACCCATTAAACGCTTCACTGCGTAGATGGTGTTCTTAGGATTCGTCACTGATTGACGTTTAGCTGGCGCACCAACCAATACTTCGCCATCTTCAACATAGGCAATGATGGATGGAGTTGTGCGAGCGCCTTCTGCGTTCTCGACCACTTTAGGTGCATTGTTTTCAACGACTGAAACGCACGAATTCGTGGTTCCCAAGTCAATACCGATAATCTTTCCCATAATTGCTCCAAAAAATTAAGTTACTTTGTTGTACTTCTAGTCTGTTTTAGGCAACTCATCTGAACCGCCGCGAATATTCCAATACTCAATAAATGGGGTCTAAAAAAGTGAATTCAAGGGGTGAAATAGCAAAAAAGGCAGAAATCTGCCTTTTTTGTCCCTTTTTTGAGGTTTTAGCCCTTATTGATGCGGCTATTTCGGGGCGCTGACCGTCACTAAAGCAGGTCTGAGGACTCGATCGGCCACGGTATAGCCACGCTGAAGCACCGAAACTACGGTATTAGCTTCCTGCTCAGAAGGCACTGAAGCAATCGCTTGATGGTGGTGTGGATCAAATTTATCGCCCACCGCAGGATTGATTTCAGTCATGCGCCCCTTTTCAAAAGCGGATAAAAGCTGCTTCAAGGTAATTTCTAAACCTTCTTTAAAAGCCTTCGCATCACCCGCATCCGTACTCAAGGCCGCATAGAGACTATCGGTCACTGGAACTAAGTGCTCAGCAAAACTCTCAATCGCAAATTTGTGAGCCTTGGCAACGTCCTCAACAGCACGGCGACGAATATTTTCACCTTCAGCCTTGGCACGCAAAAAGTTGTCTTGCAAATCAGACACCTGCTGATGGAGTTCAGCAATTTCTTGCTCAGGCGTTTTGATAGCCGGCGTTTCTGCTGCAGCATCCGCCGCTGGCTCAGTTGCAGGATTGTCTTGCTCTGGTGAAGGATTTTGATTTTCTTGTGTCATAGACGCTATTTTACTTTTCTATCAAAGTGGCTAGTGCTTCTTCATATTGGGATAATTCTCTTTTTTTCAAGACTTAGATTTTTCGGCTAGCGTTGCTCTTTCGTTCCGCTTAGCTAATTCAGCTTCAGACTCAGTCCCCAAAGACCACCCTAGTAAGTGTTGATAGGCAATATCACGCAGCGCCTTGATCCACTTAGGGTTGCTGTTTAAGCAGGGAATATAACGATAGTCCTTGCCGCCATGCTCTAAGAAAGATTCTCTTGCTTCCATCGCAATCTCTTCTAAGGTCTCAAGACAATCTGCCGGAAAGCCGGGACAAAAAATATCTACTCGCTGGCAACCATCTTTAGCCAAGTTTTCGATCGTTAGTGCCGTGTAAGGCTTTAACCATTCCGCTTTTCCGAAACGGGACTGAAAGGTAACGATGTATTGACCTGGCTCTAAACCCAAAGACTCCCCAAGCAATCGTCCAGTCTTCAAACATTCGCAGTGATAGGGATCGCCCTGCATTAAATTGCGCTTAGGCAGGCCATGAAATGACATCACAAAACGATCACCCTTTGCAAAATCAGGCCGTCCATCTTGATCCCAATGACTGAGAACTTGATCACGCAGTGCTGCAATGTACGCAGGGTTGTCGTGATAGTGCTTTACCAAACGCAGCTCCGGCTGATCACGCCAAGTACTCAGAACACGGAATACTTCATCAAAACTTGAGGCGGTAGTGGTAGCTGAATATTGTGGGTACAGGGGCAATAACAGTAAACGCTCCATCCCTTGAGCCTTCAGGCTCTCTAGGACCTCTTGGGCAGAAGGCTTGCCATAACGCATCGCCAAATCAACCAAAACAGTATGGCCCTCATTCGCAAACTTCTCCCCCAACTCTTTCGCTTGCAAGCGCGAGTAATGCATGAGTGGCGAACCTAATTGTGGCAACCAAATAGATGCATATTTTTTTGCAGAGGCACTACTGCGAATTGGCAAAATAATGCCATTCAAAATAAACCACCAAATAAAGCGTGGAATTTCTACGACGCGTGGATCCGAAAGAAATTCTTTCAAATACGATCTCACCGCTTTTGCTGTTGGCGCAGCTGGCGTACCCAAATTCAATAAGAGCACGGCTGTTTTAGAAGCGCGTAAGTGGGGATTTTGATTCAAAGTAATTTCTCTAGTAAATAATTTTCAGCATCAATGTGGACTCAAGAGCTCAAGGCGCCTGATAATAACTTAGAGGTGATATCCACAATCGGAATCACTCGGTCATAAGCCATACGGGTTGGTCCAATGACGCCTAAGGTGCCCACGATCTGACCATCAACGCTATACGGAGCGCTGATGACCGCTAGGTCCTCATATGGCAAAAGATCACTCTCGCCACCTATGAAAATCTGAATACCGTCGGCATGGCTCGATACGTCTAGCAACTGCATCAAGACCGATTTTTGCTCCAACATATCAAACATCTTGCGCAATTTATCAAGGTTAGAACTTAAGTCTCCTACATTCAGTAAGCGACGCTCACCAGAGAGCACCATCTCACCGCGACTCATATCGTAATCCGCAACGCCACTTTGCAAGGCCAAGGCCATCAAACCAGAAATATCAGCACGCAAAGTATCGAGGTCAGATTTCAAATGTTGGCGCACTTGCTCAAAACTTTTGCCAGCAAATTGTGCATTAATGTAATTTCCCGCCTCAATCAATTGACTTGGTGTGTAGTCTTGATTTGTTGGCAAGATACGATTTTGTACATCACCCTCGGGAGTCACCATGATGAGCAATATCTTGCCATCACCCAAACGAAGAAATTCAATATGTTTAAAAACTTGGGCACGCTTTGGTGTCATCACCACACCAGCAAAATGGGTGAGATTAGACAGAATCTGGGCAGCTGAATTCAAAACCCTTTGCGGGGAGTCTGGCAAAAGCCCTTTTTCAACCTCACGGGCGGCGATCTCTTCGAGAGGACGAACCGTCACCATGGTGTCCACAAACAAGCGGTAACCCCGTGGTGTGGGTATTCGGCCGGCAGAGGTGTGAGGGCTAGTCACCAAGCCCATATCCTCTAGATCAGCCATGACATTGCGGATGGTGGCAGCAGAGAGGTCTAAACCCGAAAACCTTGAAAGCGTCCGCGAGCCAATAGGCTGACCCTCCTCGATATAGCGCTCGATGAGGGTTTTAAGTAAGGCGCGGGAACGTTCGTCCATGGTGGAAGGGATTTTATGCCTATGGTTTAATCGTTATATGTTAAGCCCATCCCCCAATTCCTCCAAGAAGGCATTTAGCCGAGTGGCACTCGTCGGCAAATTTCAAGCGGACGGCATTGAAGATCACCTGCGAGACCTGGCTAAATTGGTCTCAGGCTTGGGCTGTGAGGTCTTTATTGAGGCCGATACAGCCACTCACCTCGGTTTGAGTGACTATCCGACTAAAACCGCACAAGACTTTGCTGGGGCAATTGACCTAGTCGTGGTTTTGGGTGGTGATGGCACCATGCTGGGCATTGCTCGCCAATTAGCAGGCAGCCATGTTCCCCTCGTGGGAATCAATATGGGTCGCCTTGGCTACATGACTGATATCCCGATTCAGTCTGTACAAACTACTTTGCCCAAAATTATTGCGGGCGACTATGAAGCGGATACCAGAACTCTCCTGCATGCTGTTGTTCTGCGTGACGGCAAGAAAATCAACCAGGGCTTAGCGCTTAACGATGTTGTTGTGAATCGCTCCGGCATTTCTGGGATGGTAGAGCTTGCTGTTCATGTCAATGGCTCCTTCATGTACAACCAACGCTCTGATGGTTTGATTGTCTCTACCCCGACTGGTTCAACTGCCTATGCACTTTCTGCTGGTGGCCCGATTTTGCATCCACATGTAGCAGGCATATTGCTCGTACCAATTGCGCCACACTCACTTTCCAATCGACCCATTGTTTTGCCACAAGATAGCGTGACGGTGATTGAGGTAGTCAACGGACTTGAGGTGATCGTCAATTTTGATATGCAATCACAAACAAATTTGCAAAGTGGCGATAAGGTTGAGGTGCGCCAATCCGACAAAACAATCGATCTGTTACACCCCAGCAATCACAGCGACTACAAAACTTTGCGTGAGAAATTGCACTGGAATGAATACCCATCGACTTTCTGATGTCGAGTTTATTGCTACGCTAATACATGCTTCAAACTATCTCCCTTCGTGACTTTGTCATTGTTGATCAGCTTGAACTCGACTTCGCTAGTGGCTTCACGGTGCTCACTGGTGAAACTGGGGCTGGTAAATCTATTTTGCTAGATGCCTTAAGCCTTGTCCTGGGTGAACGCGCAGATAGCAGTCAAATTCGTGAAGGTAGCAATCGTGCAGAGATTTCTGCCCTCTTTCGCATTGACGCAGAACTTATTCAATCCTTTGGCCAATGGTTAGATGCTCAAGGCTTCCCAGTTGAAGATAATGGTCAGAGTCTATTGCTCAAAAGAACTATTGAGAGCAACGGACGCAGTCGCGCTTTTATTAATGGAAGTGTTGCCACGCTAACTCAGTTGCGTGAAGCAGGCGATCAGTTGGTCGACATCCATGGGCAGCACGCGCATCAACTTCTTTTAAAGGGCGGCGCCCAACGTGAGCTCTTAGACCGTCATGCTGGATTACTGCCACTAGCCACAGAAGTAGCACAAGCCTTTAAAACGCTGAACGATTCTCGTCGTCGTTTAGAACAAGCAGAAAATGCTGGTCAGGATGTTGAGCGGGAACGTGAAAGATTGCAATGGCAATTAGAAGAACTCACCGAGCTCGCTCCACAAGAAGGTGAGTGGATCAACATTCAAAGCGAGCATGCTAGATTGGCTAATGGCGCCAAGCTAATTGGCGGCTGCCAAGAAGCTATAGACATATTGAGTGACGCGGACAACTCTCTAGCGTCTTCTCTATCTAAGGTCTGCGGCAATATCAGCGCCTTAGCCGAACACGACCAAGCCTTAAGTGGCATTAGCGAATCCTTGGAGAGTGCGCAAATTCAGCTAGATGAAGCGATTCATGGATTAAATCGCTATCTTCAAAAAATTGATTTAGATCCCGCTCGCCTTGAACAAGTCGAAGAACGTATGCAGGCCCTGCACAGTACTTCTAAAAAATATCGCACTGAAGTAGAGGCACTACCAACACTGCTTTTGGAAACTACCGAACGCTTGGAGGCACTGACTGCCTCACAAAATATGGATGCCCTCCGAGAAAAAGTAAAGCAAGAAGAGGCTGCCTATCTCAAGCTGGCAAAGCAACTCTCCCAAAAACGCAGTAAGGCAGCTACAGACCTAGGTCAGTTAGTGACAGATGCTATGCAAAATTTATCGATGGCTGGCGGACGATTGGAGATTGCTCTATCGCCACTACAAGAAGGTGGCTCGCATGGTCTCGAGCAAATCGAGTTTTTGGTGGCAGGCCATGCAGGTAGTACTCCTCGCTCATTAGCCAAAGTAGCATCGGGTGGAGAACTGGCTCGTATTAGTCTGGCAATTAGCGTAATCACCAGCAAAGCTTCATTCACCCCTACATTGATATTTGATGAGGTCGATGCTGGTATTGGGGGGGCTGTTGCAGAAACTGTTGGCAAACTTCTTCATCAGTTGGGTCAGTCCCACCAAATTCTGTGCGTTACCCATCTCCCGCAGGTAGCCGCCCAAGGCAATCATCACCTTAAAGTCAGTAAATCTCAAAGTGGCGACAAGACTGTGTCACAAGTTCAATCGCTTGGAAGAACAGAACGAGTAGAGGAAGTTGCCAGAATGCTAGGTGGCGCTACCATTACCGATACCACCCGTCGCCACGCACGCGAACTACTTGAGCAAGATTAAATTGATTTAAACGCTGGAAGGCGCTTTAAAAATTTCTTGCCACAGTTGTAAGACACAATCCCTAGCATTCAAGAGCTCAGGCTCACTCTCCAACAGAATACGAGTTTTTTCTGCACCGTCTAAACGTAAACGGTGTTGACGCGCTCTTAATAAACGATAAGCATCACCAACCTGTTCAGCACTAACGCCCTCGATTAGGCCCACTTCACCAGCAATTCGCAGTAAAGCAATATTGCCAAGATTGCCTATCAGCTGAGGATATTGATTTGCATAGGCTAAGACTAAGAACTGCACCATAAACTCAATATCTACCATGCCGCCAGCATCGTGCTTTAAATCAAAATTCCCAGTTCCATTGGGATGCCCCTCATGCACCTTGCGACGCATAGCCAAAATCTCAGCACGCAAATGATCTACATTACGTTTCTGACTCAAGACCTCTGAACGAACTGCATCAAACTCAATACCAACTGAAGCATTACCAGCAGCAAAGCGGGCACGAGTTAAAGCCTGATGCTCCCATACCCAGGCGGCGTTGTCACCCTCACGCATCTGATATTTTTTAAACGCTTCTGTATTGGTCACCAAAAAACCAGCCGATCCATTGGGACGAAGGCGAGTATCAATTTCAAATAAGCTTCCGGTCGCAGTAAAGGTCGTCAACCAATTAATCATACGTTTAGCTAAAAGCGCATAAATTTCTTGGGCGGCATAATCGTTTTCACTCGACTGATATAAGAAGACCAAATCTAGATCAGAGGCATAGCCCAATTCTTTACCGCCCAACTTACCATATGCAATCACAGCAAAAGCGGCGGCTTTATCAGCGGGTAAGCCATACTTTTTCGCTACGGTAGGCCAAACGCGTTCAAGGGTAGCTTGCAAAATCAAATCCGCTAAAGCAGATAAATGATCGCTAACCTTTTCTACAGGAAGAGCGTGGTCCACCCCTACTCCCAAATCTGCTAGTAAGGTAATGAAGGTTTCGGTGTGATGGGTCACGCGCAAAATATCCATTGCCTGCTCTGAACCATCGCCATCAGCCATGACATCGTCTAAACGAATATTTAAATTCATCTTTACTTCATGCCAATAGTCTTCTGGATGCTCAATCAGCGACCTTTCAGTACGAGAGTTCAGCAAATAATCTAATAAGTGTGGATGTTGGGTGAGGTACTGCGCGCCCCACTGAGATGCTTGGAGCAAAGCCAAGATATTCAACAGCGCTTTTGGATATTCGGCCAGGATAGATAAATAAGCGCTACGTCTCACAATGGCTTCGAGTAAATCGAAGAAGCGCAATAAAGTTTGATCTGCAGTCGCTAACTTATCATCTTCAGCCATCAAAATTTCTGCAGCACTACGAATTAAGTTATCAAAAATCAAGCGACTTTTATCTGGTAGCTGCTTTACCTTGGGGCTTGCAATCCATGATTGCCAATGGAGCAAGGACTTAGGAAAACAGGCTGCATCTAACTCCCAGTTATGACTTAAGGGTGCGAGATCCAGACGATTTTCATCATCTAATACAAATGCTTTTTCAAATAGACGCGCTACATTATTTTGATGGCGCTCTAACTCCGTCAAAAAACTTGACTCGTCTGAGAAGCCCATAGTATCAGCCAAACGAGCACGCACAAGCGCATCATCTGATAAATAATGGGTTTGCTGATCATCCCAAACCTGAATGCGATGCTCAAGGCGTCTCAGAAAAATATAGGCATCTTGTAGCTCATCAATCTCTTGTGCTGGCAATATGCCGCGCTGCTTGATAAGAGTCAGCACTTGTAATGTGGGACGCACTCTAAAACGAGGATCAGTACCACCCCGCATCAGTTGAAACATTTGCGCCAAAAACTCAATTTCTCGAATACCGCCGCGACCTAACTTAATGTCGTGTGATCGACCTTGATGTCCAGTAGATCGCTTCTCTGCCTCTTGCTGTATTTGTGCATGCAGATCTCGTATGGAGGCAATCACGCCATAGTCCAAATGCCGGCGATACACGAAGGGCCGAATCAGTTGCTCGAGGGCTTTTTCACAATGGGCAAAATCATGTGCGTCTGGCAAGGGCCTAATAAGCCTACCTTTAATCCAGGCGTAACGCTCCCACTCCCTGCCCTGCACTAGTAAATATTCTTCCAGCATATCGAGACTACATACCAAAGAACCAGAGTCCCCATTAGGTCGTAAGCGCATATCGACACGAAATACAAAACCATTCGCGTCCACCTCTGATATGACCCTCATGAGGCTTCTCCCCAAACGGGTGAACCACTCGTGATGGGATAAGCTTTTGGGACCACCTTGCGTCTCGCCCTCATGCTCATACAAAAAGATCAGATCAATATCCGATGACAGGTTGAGCTCATACCCACCCAACTTACCCATACCCACCACCATCAAGGGCATTTCACTATTGGTTGAAAGACTCCAGGGCAGTCCAAAGCGATCTTGCAAATCTCTGCGCAGAAATGCAATGGAATCAGCAATCGCTAGTTGGGCAAAATGGCTGAGGCTATGCGTGACCTCCTCTAAATCAGCCATGCCATTCAGATCACGAAAGGCCACCCATAGCATGAGGCGTTGACGAGCCAAGCGCAAATTAGCCATCCATCGCGCCTCATCATGCTCGCTACTCAGACTATCGACCTTACAGGTCTCAAGTAGACCTTGAATCCCGGGCAAATCAATTTTTTGGTGTCCATGGGCTTTTAGCCACTCAAGCCACTCGGGCTTGGCATGGAGCCAACGCCGCGCGTAATTGGAGTGCTGCTCTAAAAACGCAGTTTGCCTAGAAATATCATCCATACCCCCATCTTAATACTGACCAAAATTCAAGCTCCCGGTGCTTGGCGGTCTAGCAGAGCCTGACGGATAATAGAGGCCATGCTGCAAAACATCATTCCGCCTCGACTCAAGAGCGTATTCACAAAACGTCCTCCAGGTTTAGGTGGCGAGTGGCGTAAGCGCGCCCTGATTCTGCTAGGTTTTGTGATGGCGCTTTTTCTACTCGGCCATCTTGGTGTGCGCTATGTGCTTTGGCCTCAAATTGAAAAATCCAAGGCTTCAGTTGAAAAGCTCATTAGCAGTCGCGTCGGCGTTAATGTCTCGATTGATGATCTCCGAGTTTCTTGGACAGGCATCAGACCTTCCTTTGAGATGGATGGCCTGCGCTTCAGCAGCCCCGATCATTCAAAATCATTATTGATGATCGAAAAGATTTATGGTGAACTGAGCTGGAAATCTTTTTATCACTTAGCGCCCTATTTTCATGAAATTCATTTTGAAAGCGCGGAAATTTATGCGCAAAGAAACTCCAAGGGTGCAATCACGATTGCTGGAATTTCGATTGATAGCGGCACCAGCGATTACTCTGCAGAGAATTGGTTATTTTCACAAGACGCTATTGAAGTTAGCAAAGTCAAACTCTTTTGGGATGATCAGCTCAACAAAAAATCACAAACCTCTATTGAAGTCTTAAACCTATCGCTTCAGAACGGTATTCGTAGACACGAGGGCTCCATCACCACAACTACCCCGTGGACCAAGGGGCCAACAGAAGTCAAAGTCGACTTCGTTCACCATCTAGGTGGGCAAGCAGGAAATTGGCACGACTGGATTGGCACAATCACTTGGAATCTTACTGACCTAAATCTGAAGCAGATATCTCAAGAGTTCAAAATCGGCCTCCATACCTTAGAAGGGGTGCTGAGCTCAAAAGGAAGTCTCAAGATTGATAACGCCCAACCTGATGGTGGTGAATTTTTTGTCGCGGTTGATGACCTAGTGGTGCAATCTTCAAAAAGCGAAGATGCTATTGCACTAGGAAGACTCGAAGCCAATCTTCTACAAGAAACCAATGATGGCTTAATCGCCATCTCGACCAAAACATTCACTTGGCGCGATATGGATAGCCCAAAATCTGCGCCCTTGGAAAACCTGAGTCCGATGACTTTTCGCTGGCGGCCTCCAGGTGCGGATAGAGAAATCAAAGAATTTGAATTTTCATCGCCAAAGATTTCAGTCGAAGATGTCGCATTATTTGCACTCAATTTACCGCTCTCTAAAAAAGTTCATCAATGGATTAAGACTTCTCAGGCTGAAGGAGATTTGGAAGACCTAAATATTCGTTGGTCAGAAAGCAAATCCCCTTTATCCGCTCTCAATATTCCTGGTGGCTGGTTTAAATCTAATAAATTAGACTTCACCGTGAGCGCCAAACTCATCAACCTCAGTTTTACTGGTATCAATAAATCGATACCTTCTGTTTCCAATTTATCCGGCTTTGTTACTGGCAACCAAAAAGAGGGGAGTTTTTCCTTAGATTCAAGTGATCTTGGTCTAGAGATTTATGACTTTCTGGAAGACCCCAAAATCCATTTGGAGCGTGCCAGCGGACAAATCAATTGGTCAAAGCAAAAAGGGCATTGGGTTGTTAATACTAAAAAGCTTACTTTGAGCAATTCAGAACTCACAACTAATCTGAGCCTGAACTATATCCTCGGCAATCCCAAAGAGGCTGACTTCATGACCATGGACATGGAGCTTGTCAAAGCCAATGCAAAAACTGCCTATCGCTATTTACCGCTTGGCATGGGTAAGGACGCTAGGGTATATCTCAGCAAAGCATTTGATGCAGGTGTCATTCAAAATGGGCAAGTGCATATCAAGGGGGATCCTAATCAAGTGCCCTTTCCCGATAAGCAACAGGGTGAGTTCAGCTTGACGCTTCCGATTGCAGGCGCAGCATTTAGCCCAGTTCCGCTTTTACCAAACAATCAAGGAACTTGGTCTACCTTCACGAATGTGAATGGTAGTGTCGCGATGACAAACTCAAACCTGACTGTAGACATTGCAAAAGCCAATTACAAACAAATTGCCCTGAATACATTTCATGCAGAAATTCCCAATGTCAGTGCAAAACAACTAACACTCTCAGTCACTGGTAAAGCAACCGGTGAAGCGCAACAGATGCTAGAGTATTTTTACGCTTCTCCTGTTGGCAAAAGACAGGCCAAAATGGAACAAAATCTCCGCGTCAGTGGTCCAGTAGATATAGGTCTTGATCTCAAGGTTCCACTCTCTAATTCTGCCGATACCAATGTTGATCTGAAATTAACACTGCCAGGCAATAAAGCGGAATGGGCTGGCATTCCACCTTTTGAAAACCTCAAGGGCAGTATTCGTATCACCGAAATCAATCCTGAATTTGAAGATGTATCAGCTAATTTCTTGGGTGGATCCATCAAAATTAGCAGCGCCGATCAAAATAGCAATAAGCAAAACTTCAAAATTGCTGGCGACATTCAAGCAAATTTTATAAAAGAATATTTTGCAAAATCTGCTCGTTCAGAGCTTAGCTCAATACTGAATGCCATGAATGGCTCAGTTAAATATGACGGCACTCTCAGCTTTAATAAACAAGGTAGTGACTCTAATATCCACTTTGATCTTCGGAACTGGTCCATGAATTTACCAGCGCCAACTAGGAAATTAGCGGGCACTTCCATGGCTGGTGATATCAACGTTAAAACTTTCTCCAATGACAAAACAAATCCTAATCGACTAAGCTGGTCTGGAAAGATTGGCGATCTCTATTCCATTCAAGGAGCACTAGGTCGTGATGACGAATTGCGTTACAGCCTGGGAATTGGCGCAGCGCCGAATCTACCTCAACAAGGGTTTAACTTAAATCTCGTTAGCAATGAACTCAATCTTGATGCCTGGCAAGATTTCTTGGGGAGTAAGAAGGGGTCGCGTAGTCAAGAAGCAGAAATGAGTTCAAGCTTTCAAGTCACAGCGCAAGTTAAAAAACTGACCTTATTTGAACGTCTCTGGCAGGATGTGAATATCCTTGCAAACAATAAGAAGAATGTTTGGGATATACGTCTTGGATCACAACAGGCTACTGGACAAATTCAGTACTATGAATCCGACAAGACTCATACTAGCGGCCTTGTTAGTGGGCGTTTTGCAAAGCTCAAAATCGCCGAGTCAATTCCCCAGCCCCCTGCAAAAGCAAATGCTCCTGTCAAAAAGGCACTGAGTCCTGAATCCATTCCCAGCTTAGATATCAGTATCGATGACTTATCTTGGATGAAAGCCCAGCTTGGTCAAGTCAAAATCAAAACCAAAACAAGTGACAACACTCTAAAAATTGATTCCATCCAGTCCAACAATCCCCAGGGCTCAAGCACCATCAACGGCCAATGGAGTGGTAGCACGAAAAATACCATGAATCACAGCGTTCTCAGTATCGATATGAACGTAAAAGATGCTGGCCAAATTATTGCGCATTGGACCCCTCAAAAATCGATTGAAGGTGGACAAGGAAAAGTTACTGCGAGTATGGAATGGGATGGCTCACCCTTCAGCCCGAAATTCGAAACACTTTCTGGCAAGGTAGGCATTAATCTTGAAAAGGGTCGATTGTTAGAGGTAAATACTAGTGGCGCCAAAATATTAGACGTACTTAGTCTGCAAAGTTTATTCCGCTTTGCTACGCTCGACCTGCAAGGCAGTCTTGGCAACATTGTGACCAAGGGGACACCCTTTAACTCGATTAACAGTAACTTCGATATCAGCAATGGTGTTGCACAAACTCAGCAATTCAATATGAATTTAGACCAAGCTCGTGTGGCGATGAGCGGTCAAATTAATATTCCAAAACAAACGCAAGATCTGCGGATCACAATCTTTCCAACGATTGATGCCACAGCTGGCTCACTGGCTGCTTTTGCAATCAACCCCATTGTTGGCTTAGGCGCTCTCGTTGGGCAATATCTCCTCACGAGCCAGATCAACCGTAGCCTGCAATCAGATTACTTAGTCCAAGGATCTTGGGATGACCCTGAAGTCATCCCCTTAGATCAAAAGGGTCAACCCATTGACACCAAAACACTCAATTCCATTCGCAGCAAAGAATTGCTGAAAGAGCAGAGCAAACCGAACTCCAATGCCACCCCAAACTCCCCACCCCAAAATAATTTGGGCAATCCTACTAAATCCTCCAATTAGATTCTTATGAGCACCTCAACGACACTGAAGATCGCATCTATTCAGATGGTCTCCTCTCCAGATCTTCAAGAAAATCTCAATACTGCGGGCAGGCTCATTAGCGCAGCTACCCAAGATGGCGCACAACTCATCGTACTTCCGGAATACTTTTGCATGATGGGCCTGAAAGACACTGACAAAGTACGTGTTCGAGAGACTTTTGGCAGCGGTCCAATTCAAGAGCAGCTTGCTAGCTTTGCCAAAGACAATCAAATTTATCTTGTTGCAGGCACAATCCCACTGGAGTCCAAAGACCCAGGCAAGGTACTCAATACGATGCTCGCATTTGATACGGCAGGCCAACATATCGGACGCTACGACAAAATTCATTTATTTGGTTTTCAAACCAAAACCGAGCGCTATCAAGAATCCGAAACGATTGAAGCTGGTATTGCGCCAGGGATTCTCAACATCACTCACAATC
Source organism: Polynucleobacter sp. JS-JIR-5-A7 (assembly GCF_018687935.1). Lineage (NCBI taxonomy): Bacteria > Pseudomonadati > Pseudomonadota > Betaproteobacteria > Burkholderiales > Burkholderiaceae > Polynucleobacter > Polynucleobacter sp. JS-JIR-5-A7. The sequence continues at coordinate 1,836,558 of NZ_CP061308.1, forward strand.
GGCAAGATTGGTCTTTTGGGCTGAGCATTTGTTATGACTTGCGATTTCCCGAACTATATCGAGCAATGGGTGCTGTCGATTGCCATATCATTCCTGCAGCCTTTACTTACACTACCGGCAAAGATCACTGGGAGATTCTCTTGCGCGCTCGCGCCATTGAAAATCAATGCTATGTTTTAGCTTCGGCACAAGGCGGTATTCACCTCAATCAACGACGCACATGGGGTCACAGCATGCTGATTGACCCTTGGGGCACCGTATTAGCCGATCTGCCCGAAGGAGAAGGCTTTATCTCAGGGGTTTTAAGCAAAGAAAAATTAAACGAGGTACGCTCTCAGTTACCAGCTCTTGCGCACCGCAAGCTTTAAAGAAAGACCTGCCGAATCACATGAATGCACCAGAAGCACTATTTCCAGCCAATTGGACAAAAACCAAAAAGCAGGCAGACCTCATCAAAGTAGCGAAATCCATCTTGCTTGAGCCAACCGGTTTATCAGAGCAAGACCTTCATCGCACCTTTGGCAATATGTTTTCTCATCGGCTAGACGATGCTGACCTCTATTTTCAACATACTCGCAGTGAAAGCTGGAGCCTTGAAGAAGGAATTGTGAAATCTGGCAGCTTCAACATTGACCAAGGTGTTGGGGTACGCGCTATCTATGGTGATAAAACTGCTTTTGCCTATTCTGATGAAATCAATTTAGAGGCTTTAAGCAAAGCTGCAAAAGCGACCCGTGTGATTGGCCCAGAGGGTGGCAAACAAGCGGTGGCAAGTAAGTTATTCAACCCCCTATCAAATAAGCTGTATTCGGATCTAAATCCCCTTGATTCATTACAACCTAAAGAAAAAATTGCTTTGCTCGAAAGCATTGAGCGTCGTGCCAAAGCTCGCGACCCTCGCATCATTCAAGTCATGGCTAGCCTTGCTGGTGAATTTGATGTCGTCTTAGTTGCAAGAGCGGATGGATTACTTGCAGCCGATATTCGCCCGCTAGTGCGTGTCTCTGTTCATGTCATTGCGGAACAAAATGGCCGACGTGAATCTGGCTCTTCGGGTGGTGGCGCTCGCCATGACTACCTCTACTTTAATACTGAGTTGATCAATAGTTATGTTGATGAGGCGGTCGATGGGGCGCTAGTCAATTTAGAATCGCGCCCTGCACCAGCTGGTCCAATGACAGTCGTTATGGGTCCAGGCTGGCCAGGCGTACTCTTACATGAAGCAGTAGGTCACGGTCTTGAGGGTGACTTTAATCGCAAGGGCTCCTCTGCATTTGCAGGACGCATTGGTCAACGCGTTGCAGCCAAGGGTGTCACTGTAGTGGATGATGGAACATTATCTGGGCGTAGAGGTTCTCTCAATATTGATGATGAAGGTACTCCGACGCAGTGCACTACATTGATTGAAGACGGTATTTTGAAGGCTTACATTCAGGATAGCCTCAATGCACGACTCATGAATATGCCTTTAACAGGTAATGGGCGCCGCGAAAGTTTTGCTTCCTTGCCCATGCCGCGCATGACGAATACCTATATGTTGGCCGGCAAAGATGATCCCCAAGAAATTGTGGCCAGCATTAAGCGAGGCCTATATGCAGTCAATTTTGGCGGTGGCCAAGTAGATATCACCAGCGGTAAATTTGTATTTTCAGCTTCAGAAGCCTACTGGGTAGAGAATGGAAAAATTCAATATCCCGTGAAAGGCGCCACTATCATCGGTAGCGGGCCAGAGTCCTTAAAACAGGTCTCCATGATCGGTAATGACCTCAAATTAGATGGCGGCGTTGGGGTTTGTGGCAAAGAAGGTCAAAGTGTGCCAGTTGGGGTTGGACAGCCCACTTTAAGAATCGACAGCCTGACTGTTGGTGGCACTGCCTGATATTGGCAAATTACGGCTTAAAATAGCCGGATGAGCCAACAAAATACTAATCCCGCTAATTGGTACTCCGCCGTTGATAAAACGTCGGATACCGACGATCAACGCATTGATAACATCTCTGTTCTGCCACCTCCAGAACATCTGATTCGTTTTTTTCCGATCTCCGGAACGCCGACTGAAGCATTAATCAGTAAAACTCGGAAAAAGATTCGCGACATTATTCACGGTAAAGATGATCGCTTACTCGTCATCATTGGGCCTTGCTCGATTCATGATCCAAGAGCAGCATTGGAATATTGCCAACGACTCTTAGCCGAGCGTGAACGCTTTGCTGGTGAATTAGAAATCGTGATGCGGGTCTATTTTGAAAAACCTCGCACTACTGTTGGCTGGAAGGGTTTAATTAATGATCCTTACCTCGATGAGTCCTATCGCATTGAAGAAGGTCTCCGCCTTGCTCGCCAAGTACTCATGGAAATCAATCGTCTTGGCATGCCTGCTGGCAGCGAATTCTTGGATGTGATTTCTCCGCAATACATTGCTGACCTGATTTCTTGGGGCGCTATTGGTGCGCGTACAACCGAGAGCCAAGTACATCGTGAGCTCGCTTCCGGTTTATCTGCACCCATTGGGTTTAAAAATGGCACCGATGGCAACATCAAAATTGCAACAGATGCGATTCAAGCGGCAGGTCGTCCACACCACTTCTTGTCAGTTCATAAGAACGGTCAAGTCTCTGTTGTGGAAACTAAGGGCAATAAAGATTGCCACGTTATTTTGCGCGGCGGTAAAGAGCCTAATTATGAAGAAAAATATGTTCAGGCAGCCTGCTCTGAGCTAGCAGCTGGCAAGCTTCGCGGTAGTTTGATGGTTGATCTGTCTCATGCCAATTCTAGTAAACAGCATGAGCGTCAAATCCTAGTGGCAGATGACGTTGCCAAGCAAATTGAAGCTGGTTCTCAACAAGTTTTTGGTGTGATGATTGAAAGTCATCTCAACGATGGTGCTCAGAAATTTACCCCAGGAAAAGATGATCCTAGCAAGCTGGAATACGGCAAGAGTATTACGGATGCCTGTATTAATTGGGATGATTCAGTTCAAGTACTGGAGCGTCTTGCTGCGGCCGTAAAAAAACGCAGAAGTAAGAAAAAGTAATGCTTTAAAAAATAATTAGAGCAAGTAGAAGAGACTAATTTACTTAGTCTCTTTTTTTTCGTGCTTCCACAATACATCGGTACCGCCCGCAGCTCTATTGAGAATGCGTGCGATGACAAACAAAAGATCTGATAAACGATTAACGTACTGTCGTGGCGCGTCATACAAAGGTTCTTCCCAACCTAAACGTACAATCGAGCGCTCTGCTCTTCTGCATACCGTGCGGCATACATGAGCTTGTGCAGCAGCACGAGTACCACCCGGCAGAATAAATTCTGTTAGCGGAGGTAATTGCTGGTTGTATTTCTCTAGCCAGATATCCAATTGAGCTACGTGTTCTGGATTGAGTAACTTGTAGTTCGGAATACAGAGTTCGCCGCCTAAATCAAACAAATCATGCTGTATTTGTAAAAAGAGGGGTTTTAACTCATTGGCAATGCTTTCTGGGATCTCTTCGGTAATCAAAACACCGATTTCGGAGTTGAGCTCATCGACATCACCCATAGCGCAAATGCGTAAATGATCCTTTTCAACGCGACTGCCGTCTCCAAGGCCAGTCATGCCAGCATCGCCCGTTCTAGTGGCGATTTTTGATAGTCGATTTCCCATGAGCTTAATTATAGGTAAATGGCTAAAATGGTTGTCATGAATATGGTGACCCCGCCCCCCGATCTTGCTGCGATTAGCGCCCTTCAGTCCAAACTGGTTTCGGCTCTACGCCCAATCCTCCCAGAACATGCCCTCCTTTGGGAGCCTGAAGACACCATTCCCTATGAATGTGATGGTTTAGCAGCCTATCGGCGTATGCCCTTAGCTGTTGCCCTTCCAGAAACAGAAGCACAAGTAGCCCAAATTCTGAAGATTTGCTCTGAGATGCAAATCCCAGTAGTACCTCGGGGATCTGGTACCGGTCTGTCTGGAGGAGCAATGCCGCTTTCTCAAGGTCTTGTACTTTCGCTAGCGAAGCTCAAAAAGATCATCAGCATCGATCCATTTACTCGAACTGCAGTGGTTCAGCCGGGCGTTCGTAATTTGGCAATCTCAGAAGCAGTAAGTCATTTAGGTTTGTATTACGCTCCAGATCCGTCATCTCAAATTGCTTGTTCAATTGGAGGCAATGTCAATGAGAACTCTGGGGGAGTGCACTGCCTTAAATATGGCTTGACTCTTCATAACGTCTTGCGTGTTCGTGGCGCACTCATGAATGGCGAGATCGTAGAGTTCGGTAGCTTGGCTCCAGATTCTCCTGGCTTAGATTTACTCGCGATTGTTCTGGGCAGTGAAGGCATGCTAGCGGTTGTCACGGAAGTCACTGTGAAGTTAGTTGCTAAACCAAAACTAGCCCGCGTGATCATGGCTAGCTTTGACGATATTGAAAAAGGTGGCAATGCTGTTGCGGCAATCATCGCTGCCGGCATTATTCCTGCCGGTCTTGAGATGATGGACAAAGCCACCACTCGTGCAGTAGAAGAATTTGTGCATGCAGGCTATGACCTAGAGGCTGCAGCCATTTTGCTTTGCGAATCTGATGGTACGCCTGAAGAAGTCGCCGAAGAAATTGAACGCATGACTAAAGTGCTTGAGCAATCTGGTGCTAGTGGTATTAGGATCTCCAAAGATGAGACTGAACGCTTGAAGTTTTGGAGTGGTCGCAAGAACGCCTTTCCCGCTGCTGGTCGCATTGCTGCTGACTACTACTGTATGGATGGCACGATTCCGCGTCGTCACATTGCAACCTTGCTAAAGCGTATTCAAGGCATGGAAGCCAAATACGGTCTTGGCTGCTTAAACGTATTTCATGCGGGTGACGGCAATATGCACCCTCTCATTTTGTTTAATGGTGCAGATGAAGAAGAGTGGCATCGCGCAGAAGAATTCGGCACCGAAATATTAGAAGCTTGTGTTGAGCTCGGTGGCACAATTACAGGCGAACATGGTGTGGGTATTGAAAAAATTAATTCAATGTGCGTGCAGTTTGGCGAAGGTGAGCGCGAATCTTTCTGGGGTGTCAAAGCAGCATTTGATCCTGAAAAACTTCTGAATCCTGATAAGGGCATCCCAACACTGAGTCGCTGCGCTGAATATGGCCGCATGCGCATTAGTGGAGGCAAACTACCGCATCCGGAACTGGAGCGCTTCTAATGACCAGCTCCAACAGCCAGATTGATGAATTCCGCGAACAAGTCCTGAACGCAGCAAAAAATAAAGCGCAACTCTCCATTGAGGGCGGCGGTTCGAAAGCTTGGTACGGCAACCCAAATCAATTTACAAAATTAAATACGCGCAGCTATTCCGGTATTTTGGAATATCAGCCTGAAGAGTTGGTCATTACCGCTTGCGCTGGTACCCCTCTGCAAGAAATTGAAGCAGCTCTCGAGGAAAAAAATCAGGTACTCGCCTTTGAGCCACCTCACTTTGGTGAGCATGCTACTTTTGGCGGTGCGATTGCTGCAGGGCTCGCTGGGCCTGGTCGTATCAGCGCCGGTAATTTCCGCGACTTTGTTTTAGGCGCCCGCATTCTAGATGGTAAGGGACAAGATCTATCCTTCGGCGGCAAAGTCATGAAGAATGTTGCCGGGTATGACATTTCTCGTTTGCTACCTGGATCTATGGGTACATTTTCTTTATTACTAGAAGCGTCAGTTAAGGTATTGCCAAAACCTGCTGCAACAGCAACACTACGTTGCCAAATCCCTCAAGAGAAAGCGTTGAAAGTTTTAAATGAGTGGGCAGGACAACCTTTTCCTCTTTCAGCTAGCTGCTGGATTGGGAATAGCAAAGATGGAGATGGCGAACTGACGATTCGCCTAGCAGGCGCTGCAGCAGCAGTGAAAGCTGCCATTCCTTTAATGAGCTCTCTAGTGCTTGCCAAGGAAATAGATCCTGAAACAGCTGAGCTTTTTTGGAAAGATTTGCGTGAGCAAAAACTTACATCATTTGCCAATCTTGGCGTAGACCAAACTCTCTATCGCTTAGCGCTTCCAGCAGCCTGTGGCCCACTTGCAGTACCCAACTCCAGCGATGATTTCGTGCTGGAGTGGCATGGGCAGCAACGCTGGATGAAAGCTGCTGGTGATGAAGCTACATTTACCGCTATTAAGCAATTGGCTAATAGTCATGGTGGTCATGCAACGCGCTTCAGGCAGGGTAGCAAGGTTAATCCCTCTTTTGAGCGCTTCACCTTGCTAAGCGAGCAAGCGTACTCTAAAGCTCTTGAAGCAGTACAAGCACGCCTGAGATCTGCATTTGATCCAGCTGGTGTATTTGCCACTAACCGTCTTCCATAAGTATTGCTATGTACACTCAACTTGCTCCTCAATTTGCTAATACACTAGAAGGTATAGAGGCAGCGCGCATTCTTGGTAATTGTGTTCACTGTGGTTTTTGTACTGCCACTTGCCCAACCTATCAAATACTGGGTGACGAACTCGATGGTCCTCGCGGTCGCATCTACCTCATCAAGCAAATGGCTGAAGGGCAAGCGCCGACCGAAAAGACTCGCTTACATTTAGATCGCTGCTTAACATGCCGTAACTGCGAAAGCACTTGTCCTAGTGGCGTGCAATATGGCAACTTGGTAGATATTGGTCGTAAATGGGCAGAAGAAAATACTCCCGAGCGCCCTTTAGGTGAGCGCCTTACTCGTTGGGCTCTCAAGGAAGGCTTAACCAAGCCAGCCTTGTTTAATTCCGCGATGGCATTAGGTCGTTTAGTGCGCCCCCTCATGCCAAGTAGCGTCAAACGCAAGATTCCACTTGCTAAAAATAAAGCCTTAGATCAAACAACCGATCCTTATGCAAGACCCAGCACACAACATACGCGTAAGATGCTGATTCTGGAGGGATGCGTTCAACCTGGCATGCTGCCCAACATCAATTCAGCAACAGCAAGAGTATTAGATGCACTCAAGATTCAACTCATCAGCGCTCCCAATGCAACTTGTTGTGGTGCGCTACGCTATCACCTAAATGATCAATCAGGTGGTCTAGAGAATGCCAAGCAAAATATTGATGCTTGGTGGCCCCTCGTTGAGCAAGGCGTTGAAGCAATCGTAATGACTGCATCTGGATGTGGTGTGATGGTCAAAGATTATGGCCATCTCTTGGTGAACGATTCTTTATATGCTAGCAAGGCAAAAAAGATTTCTGAGTTAGCTAAAGATATTGCGGAGATTTTGCCTTCATTACAAAATGAGCTAGTTCAACTCATTGGCGCGGATCAAAAACCAGGCGTGGTCTATCACCCGCCTTGTACTTTACAGCATGGCCAACAAATACGCGGCAAAGTTGAAGGCTTGCTTTCTGGCTTGGGAATTGGTGTGCGCTTGTGTAGTGACAGTCACCTTTGCTGTGGCTCGGCTGGAACCTACTCAGTCACTCAGCCAGAGCTCTCAGAACAATTACGCAAGAATAAACTGACCCACCTAAATGCAGCCTGTGAGGAGTCAGGAGCTAATGTGATTGTCTCCGGAAATATTGGGTGCATTGCCCATCTCCAACAAGACGACACACCAGTACTTCACTGGATTGAGATCGTAGATCAACTAATTAGTAAATCATCTAAGGCCCGATGAATTCAATTGTTGTTAATCTCATGCAGGTTCGGCAGCGCATTGAACTTGCAGCCCTAGCTGCAAAACGTGAGCCTGAAGAGATTGAACTCTTGGCGGTTAGCAAAACCTTTCCAGCATCTGCCATTGAAGAAGCGATGCATGCAGGTCAATCGGCTTTTGGTGAAAATTATGTCCAAGAGGGCGTTGAAAAAATTATCCAGCTTGAAAAGCTACGTCCTTGGCTGGTGTGGCATTTTATTGGGCCACTCCAAAGCAATAAAACCAGGGAGGTCGCTGAGCATTTTGACTGGGTGCATAGCGTGGATCGACTCAAAATTGCAGAGCGCCTATCAGCGCAGCGAGGAGAGTTTCCGCACTTGGCAGAATTACAAGTTTGCGTACAGGTCAATGTCAGCGAAGAAGATAGTAAAAGTGGTGTTCCGCTTGCAGATGCACAGGCTCTTTGCGACGCCATCAGCAAATTACCAAACGTGATCCTGAGAGGCTTAATGGCCATCCCAGCACCCAACCCAGATCCCAAGATTCAGCGGGAGGCATTTGCTGCCGTCCGCGCTTGTTTTCAAAGTATTCAAGCGAGTCATTTGGTTGATCCAGGCTATCAATTCTTCGACACCTTATCCATGGGGATGTCCGATGATTTAGAGGCAGCCATAGCCGAAGGCAGCACCATGGTTCGTATTGGAACTGCTATTTTTGGGAAGCGCGATAAGATTAGCAAATGAGCCAACAAAAGAACCTGCAAAAGAATAGTAATGCACACATCACCTTTATTGGTGGTGGCAATATGGGTCGCGCCTTAATTAGCGGTCTATTGGCAAATGGGTTTGAATCTAAGCAAATTTCAGTGGTTGAAACAAATGCAAGCACTGCCTTAAAGCTATATGAAGATTTTGGTGTTCAAGGTATCGGCGCCCTGGAACAAATTGCATTCGATTTTTCAAAAAATAATGTAGTGGTTATGGCCATCAAGCCACAAGACTTTAATGTCGTTGCCAAAAACTTAGCCTCCAAACTCAAACATGCCAGCGCACCTGGCCCACTGATTCTGAGTATTGCTGCAGGCATTCGACTCAAAGATATGAGTCGCTGGCTCGACCATACGCGTTGCGTGCGCGCTATGCCCAACACGCCTGCTCTGATTGGTAAAGGCATCACAGGGTTATTTGCAGATGCTGCAGTCAATGAATCTGATCGCGACCTAGCAGAAACGATTTGTAATGCTGTTGGTCAAGCGGTTTGGGTTTCTGAAGAAAAATTGATGGATGCCGTAACAGCAGTCTCTGGTAGCGGCCCTGCTTATGTGTTTGCATTTTTAGAAGCCATGCAATCCGCTGGTGAAAAGCTGGGGCTTGACGCACAAACTGCTCGTCAATTAGCATATGCGACCCTCGAAGGCGCTACCCAGCTAGCGCACAACTCTGATGAGCATGCTGGCATCTTACGTGAACGCGTCACCTCCAAAGGCGGCACAACCGCAGCTGCACTTGAGGTCATGCAGCAGCATGGCTGGCATGAGATCTTGGAAAAAGCGATTGATGCAGCAAGTCAGCGTGGCAAAACGATGGGCGATGAATTAGGTAAAAACTAGCTTAGTGAATACTGAGTCCCAACACAATTCCCAAGAATAAAAATCCGCCCAACCAATTATTGTGACGGAAAGCCAAAAAACATTGTTCTCGCCCTCTAGTAGAGATGAGTTTAAGGTGATATATCGAGCAACCTAAAGCTATGAACCAGCCGACTAAAAAATAATTGCTTAAGTCCGCTAGTTGCGCCACCCAAAGTTGACTTACAAACAAGATGCCATAACTTACAGCGATTGCTAGCACGTCATACTTTCCGAAAGTAATCGCCGAAGTTCTCAGACCTAAACGCAGGTCATCATCTCGATCGACCATTGCGTATGCCGTGTCATAGGCAATGGCCCAAAAAATATTCCCCACAAACAAGACCCACGCTTCCAAAGGAATGAAATCCAAAATCGCTGCATAAGCCATGGGAATCCCAAAACCAAATGCAATCCCTAGCACAGCCTGCGGCATGGCAAAGAAGCGTTTGGTGAATGGATAAACAAAGGCTACCAATAAGGCGAGTACTGAAAGTTGCTTAGTAAAAGTATTGAGGGGTTGAATCAGCAAAAAAGCAATTAGGGCCAAGCTAGCCGCTACAGCAACTGCTTCTTTCCCAGAAATTTTTCCACTAGTGACAGGGCGCCCTTTCGTTCTCTCTACATAACGGTCAAAGCCACGATCTGCATAATCGTTGATGGCGCACCCCGCACTACGCATCAGAAACGTACCGACTATAAAAATAAACAAAATAGTCAAATCCGGAATGCCCGAGCTTGCCAACCACAGCGCCCATAAAGTGGGCCATAAGAGCAAGAGCGTACCAATCGGCTTATCTAGGCGGATTAAGTAGGCGTAAGCTTTCAGACGTTCAGTGAGTGGCATAACTAGAATTATGCCTTCAGAAACTCTGCTCGAGAGCCTAGCCAACGCTCTAAATGACGCTCAACGATATCAGCATGGTCCGCCAGCAAACGTTCTGCTGCCTGCTGAGCCAACTCAATCAGCCAAGCATCCCGTTGCAAGTCTACAAAGCGCAACATGGCATCACCAGATTGCTTTGCACCCAATAGCTCACCAGGACCCCGAAGGGATAAGTCGCGCTCGGCAATCACAAAACCATCAGAGATCTCGCGTAGAGTTTGTAGGCGCTCTTTAGCTGCTAAAGACAAAGGTTCTGCATACATCAAAATACATACTGAATCCGCAGAACCTCGGCCTACGCGCCCGCGCAACTGATGAATCTGGGCATAACCAAATCGTTCAGCGTGCTCAATTACCATTAAGGCCGCATTAGGAACATCAACACCCACTTCAATAACGGTGGTAGCTACTAGTAATTGGATTTCATTGGCTTTAAATGCTGCCATCACTGCTGCTTTTTCTTCTGCCTTTAAACGTCCGTGTACTAGGCCGACTTTAAATTCTGGCAAGGCCTGAGTGAGCTGCTCAAAACTTTCCACAGCTGTTTGTAATTGCAAAGCTTCTGATTCTTCAATTAAGGGGCAAACCCAATAAGCTTGCAAACCTTTAGAGAGCCAGCTTTGTAGACCACCAATCACTTCATCACGACGGGTAGCCTTCACAACTTTGGTAGTAATTGGCTTACGCCCTGGCGGCAACTCATCAATTACGGATACATCTAAATCAGCGTAATAGGTCATTGCTAAAGTACGAGGAATGGGTGTGGCAGACATCATCAACTGATGGCAGTAAAATAATTGAGAGCCTACCCGTTGCTGAATTTCTAAACGCTGACGTACTCCAAAACGATGTTGCTCATCTATCACCGCTAAACCTAATTTAGCAAAACTCACATTCTCCTGAATCAGTGCATGCGTACCAATAATGAGTTGAGCGCTACCACTCTCAATCATTTCTTGCGCTAATCTTTTTTCTTTTGCTTTTAAGCTACCTGATAACCAGGCAACTTGAACTCCCAAAGGCTCAAACCACTCTTTCATCTTCAGATAATGTTGCTCAGCTAATATCTCAGTAGGCGCCATCACTGCTGCTTGATAGCCATGATCTATGACACGCGCTGCTGCTAAGGCGGCCACGACTGTCTTACCACTACCAACGTCGCCCTGAAGAAGGCGATTCATTGGGAATGATTTGGATAAGTCATGACCAATTTCATCCCACACACGTGTTTGGGCAGTGGTTAATTCAAATGGCAAAGCCTTCAGCAATCCTACTTCAAGACTCTGAGCCTTTTCAGCTTGTTTAAAGCTCGGTGCATGACGCTCTTGACGAATGGCATGTGCACGCTTTAAAGAAATTTGTTGGGCAAGGAGTTCTTCAAACTGTACGCGGCGCCATGCAGAATGAGTCCGCTCTAGTAAAGCCTGTGTATCAGCATCTGCTGGTGGTTGATGCAAATAGGTGATTGCAGACTGCAAGTTAGGCCAATCGTTACTAGGCAGTAATTCAGCCATCAGTTTTTGAGGTAAAAACTCGGCCAAACTCTCATGCAAACTTGGATCACGTAATGCCTGAGTGACCGCCTTACGAATTGCTAGTTGCGATACGCCAGCGCTTGCTGGATAGACTGGCGTCAAACTGGTCGGCAGCGGTGCATCTGCAGTGACCGCCCGCACAGTTGGATGAACTATCTCGGGACCTTGAAAGCCCTCACGCACCTCTCCTCGTACACGAAGATGAGCGCCTACTGCCATCTGCTTTTGCTGACTTGGATAAAAATTCAAAAACCGTAGCTGCAAAGTTGCAGAGTCGTCTTCAATAGTGACAAGCATCTGCCGTCTAGGTCGAAAAAGGACTTGATTTCGAATCACTACGCCCTGAGTTTGTACCGAGTGAAAGCGCCCTTGAATCAAGCCTTCTTCGATAGTGCATAACTCTGTCTCATCCTCATAACGGGATGGAAGATGCAAAGCAAGGGCCATTGGGCTGTCTAAACCCATTTTTTGGAGTGTGTTTGGCGCTGGCTTAGTGGTCATCGTTAAAATCCAATACCTGATGGTAATGCTATGCAACTCTCCGACTTTAATTACGAACTCCCAGCCGAACTAATCGCCCAACATCCCTTGGCGAATAGAACCGACAGCCGCCTGCTTGAGCTCAAGCTTGATGGGGGAAATCATGTCCATTTAATAGATCGTCAGTTTAAGGAAATTCTGAGCCTACTTAAGCCAGGGGACTTATTGGTATTTAACGATACCAAGGTCATTCCAGCTCGACTACACGGCAAAAAAGAGACGGGGGGTAATGTCGAGCTCCTGATCGAGCGCATTAGCGGCGATAAACAAGCCTGGGTCCAGATCAGGGCATCCAAAGTTCCCAAGACTAGATCTATTGTTCATATCCATAACCAGGCTGGAGAGAGCTTTCCTGTTGAAATGATTGGCTACGACGGACGCTTTTATGAAGTTCGCTTTCCAGAGAATGTATTTGGATTGCTTCAGCGTTTTGGTGAACTCCCCTTACCGCCTTATATTGAGCATCAACCCGACGGTGAGGATGTTCAGCGCTATCAAACTGTCCTTGCTAAAAATCCGGGCGCAGTTGCAGCGCCCACAGCAGGGCTGCATTTTGATGAAGATATTCTGAGGCGATTAAATGATCTGGGAGTTGAGCAGGCTACAGTTACCTTGCATGTTGGTGCTGGTACCTTTACCCCAGTTCGTGAAGAAGACCTCTCTAAACATAAGATGCACTATGAGTGGTTCTCCATTCCAGAGACGACATTACAAGCCATTGCAAAAACCAAGCGTCATGGTGGACGAGTCATTGCAGTTGGCACTACCAGCCTACGCGCCCTAGAGAGCCAAGCTTTGAATGGTCAAAGCAGTGGTGAAACCAATTTATTTATTACCCCGGGTTTTCAATTTAGGACCATAGATTGTTTGCTAACTAACTTTCATCTGCCAAAATCTACCTTATTGATGTTGGTGAGTGCTTTTGCCGGCATGAATCATATTCATACTGCATACCAACACGCTATTCATCAGAAATATCGCTTCTTCAGTTATGGAGATGCCATGTTTCTGTGTCGACTTGAGAATACAAAGCCATGACCAAACCTGTTCACTTTAATATTTTGGCGCGCGACTCCCAAAGTCCTGCGCGTCTTGGTCAGCTTGACCTGCCCCATGGCAGTGTGCAAACCCCCATCTTTATGCCGGTCGGAACCTATGGCACTGTAAAGGCGATGACTCCGCGTGACCTCAATGAAGCCAAAGCACAAATCATTTTAGGAAATACTTTTCATCTTTGGTTGAGACCAGGTTTAGATGTCATCAAAAAACATGGCGGCTTACATCGCTTCATGGCCTGGGATAAGCCCATCCTGACTGACTCAGGTGGCTTTCAAGTATTTAGCTTAGGCGCATTGCGCAAGATCTCTGAAGAAGGCGTGACCTTTGCCTCCCCAATTAATGGTGACAAGCTGTTTATGTCTCCAGAAGTTTCAATGGAGATTCAGGCGGTTTTAAATAGTGATATTGCGATGCAATTTGATGAATGCACACCTTATGAGATCAAGGGTCAGCCTACCTCTGAGAAAACAGCGCGTGCCTCACTCGAAATGTCACTGCGTTGGGGCGATCGCTCACTCAAACGTTTTAGAGAACTTAATACAGGTAATGGGCTCTTTGGGATCGTGCAAGGTGGCATGTTTGAAAATTTGCGGGAATTTTCTTTAGACGCTGTGAGTCAGCAAGGTTTTGATGGCATTGCCATTGGTGGTTTATCTGTTGGAGAGCCAAAGCCTGAGTTTGAAAGAATTCTCAATTTCACAGCACCCAAATTGCCGGAACACATGCCTCACTACCTCATGGGGGTAGGAACTCCTGAAGATCTCATCTTGGGAGTAAGCCTAGGAATTGATATGTTCGATTGCGTCATGCCTACTCGCAATGCTCGCAATGGCTGGCTATTCACGCGTTTTGGCGACCTTAAATTACGCAACTCTGGCTATAAGGACGATGATCGCCCGCTTGACCCCACATGCGCTTGCTATACCTGCCAAAACTTCACTCGCTCCTACTTAAATCATCTACAAAAAGCGAATGAAATTTTAGGCTCACAGCTTAATACCATCCATAACCTCACTTATTACCTTCAACTGATGACCGAGGTTAGGGAAGCCCTCAGCAAGGATCGTTTTAGCGCCTATCGCGAGGAATTCCATGCCAATCGCCAGCGGGGCGTCGAGCCTGGGCAGGATTAATCACCCTAAGAGGGGTATTGACCCCTTCAAATCACCTCTAAAGCCCCATACCGTTTAGAATTGTGGGTTTACGGCTTCTTTTTAAGGCCTAAAAATAAAGCAGTTTCCAATTGGTAATTAACGGAGGTTTTGTATGTGGATTAGTAATGCTTTTGCTCAGGCTCCAGCCGCGGGCGCAGATGCGGGTGGCTTAATGAGCTTCCTTCCTTTGGTGTTGATGTTTGCAGTGTTGTACTTCATCATGATTCGCCCACAAATGAAGCGTCAAAAAGAAACCAAGGCAATGCTTGAGGCTCTAGCAGTTGGCGATGAAGTGCTCACTGTTGGCGGCATTTTTGGCAAAGTAACAGTGCTAAAGGATGATGCAGTCACTGTTGAGATTGCTACTGGCACACAAGTGCAAATGCAAAAAGGCGCTATCACCACAGTCTTGCCTAAAGGCACTCTGAAGTCTGCTTAATACGTTTGTTTAAAAGTATCTCGATATGAATCGCTACCCTCTCTGGAAATATATAGTTATCGCTGTTGCATTACTGATTGGCGGACTGTACTCATTACCTAATTTCTATGGTGAGGCGCCAGCGGTTCAGGTCTCGTCCGCCAAACCAACCATCAAGGTTGATTTGGCGACACAGTCTCGAGTTGAAAAGATCCTGACTGATGCTGATATCAAGAGCACTGGGATATTTTTTGAGAGCACTGGTAATGTAGGCTCCATCAAAATTCGCTTTAACAATACCGATATTCAATTACGTGCACGAGATCTCTTGCAGCAAAAATTGAATCTTGATCAAAATGATCCTAATTACACAGTTGCATTAAACCTTTTATCCAATACACCTGGCTGGTTAAATGCAATTAACGCCCTTCCAATGCCGCTAGGCCTGGACTTACGCGGTGGCGTCTATTTCCTTCTTCAAGTGGATATGAAGGGTGCAGTGCAGAAGAAAGTGACTTCTTTAGCGACCGATATTCGCAGTCAATTGCGAGATAAAAATATCCGTCACCAAGGCATTGATCGCGGCCCAGATTCTATCTCCATTAATTTTGGCAGCACTGCAGATGCCGATGCTGCGCGTTCGATCTTGATGACTTCTCAACCAGAGCTCATTTGGCAAGTGAAACCAACTGGGCTTTCACCAAAATTAGTTGGTGAATTTAAACCAACAGCCTTAAAAGAAATTCAAGATAGCGCGGTTAAGCAAAATATTATTACCTTGAACAAGCGTGTCAATGAGTTAGCAGTAAAAGAGCCGGTCATTCAACAGCAAGGTGCTGAGCGTATCGTGGTACAGCTCCCGGGCGTTCAAGATACCGCACGTGCCAAAGATATTATTGGTCGTACAGCAACCTTAGAATCTCGCCTTGCCGATCCAATCGTTTCTTCGATTGGTCTTGGCGAAACGCCTCCTCCAGGTATGGATACCTTCCGCTTTGGTGAGAACCGCTTAGGTGTATTTAAAAAATCCGTGATTTTTAGCGGTGATCGTATTACTGACGCTAGCGCTGGCTTTGATCAAAACCAACGCCCTGCGGTCAATATCTCCTTGGATGCTGCTGGTGGTCGCGTGATGCAAGAAGTCACTCGTGAAAACATCGGTAAACCCATGGGCATGATTTTGTTTGAGAAGGGTAAGGGTGAAGTTCTCACGATTGCAACTATTCAAGGTGAATTCGGCTCTAAATTCCAAATTACCGGTCAACCGACTACTGAGAGCGCTAATGATTTGGCCCTGCTGCTTCGCGCTGGCTCTTTAGCGGCTCCAATGGAAATTATTGAGGAGCGCACTATTGGACCAAGCTTAGGCGCTGAGAATATTGAGAAGGGCTTCAAGTCTCTCTTAATTGGATTTGCTGCAATCGCGATTTTCATGATGGCTTACTACTTATTATTTGGCACTTTCTCAGTCCTTGCTTTGGCTGTGAACTTGCTATTGTTGATTTCTGTACTGTCGATGCTGCAAGCCACTCTCACCTTACCGGGTATTGCAGCGATGGCATTGGCACTCGGTATGGCTATTGACTCCAACGTGTTAATTAACGAACGTATTCGCGAGGAGTTGCGTAACGGCGCACCTCCACAAACTGCGATTGCCGTTGGCTTTGATAAGGCTTGGGCAACCATCTTGGACTCTAACGTGACCACCTTGATCGCTGGCTTAGCGCTCCTTGCCTTTGGTTCTGGCCCCATCAAAGGCTTTGCAGTAGTTCACTGCTTGGGCATTCTGACTTCAATGTTCTCGGCTGTCTTCTTCTCACGCGGTCTTGTCAATCTTTGGTACGGCAGAAACAAGAAAACTCAAAAACTCGCGATCGGCCAAGTTTGGCGTCCACAGGGGAAATAAGCCATGGAATTTTTTCGAATCAAAAAAGATATTCCATTCATGCGCCATGCATTGGTGCTCAATGCAATATCTTTGATTACCTTCTTAGCAGCAGTTTTTTTCCTTTGGCAAAACGGCCTTCATCTTTCGATTGAATTTACCGGCGGTACGGTAATGGAAGTTGCCTATCCTCAAACTGCTCCGCTAGAGTCCATTCGCTCTAAAGTCGAAAAACTGGGATATGCAGATAGCCAAATTCAGAACTTTGGTAGTTCACGCGATGTGATGATTCGCTTGCCTTTGCAAAAAGATGCTGAGGGCAAACTGATTTCCTCTGCAGACCAAAGCAATGCTGTGATGCAAGCGCTTGACCCAGCGACTTCTGGAGTGAAGCTGCAACGTGTTGAATTCGTTGGTCCGCAAGTCGGTCAAGAGTTAGCGATTGATGGCTTAAAAGCCTTGATATTTGTGATTATTGGCATCGTGCTGTATCTCTCCTTCCGCTTTGAGTGGAAGTTTGCTCTTGCCGGCATTATTGCAAACTTACATGATGTGGTGATCATTTTGGGCTTCTTTGCCTTCTTCCACTGGGAGTTCTCGCTCTCCGTATTGGCGGCCGTCCTCGCAGTTCTAGGCTACTCCGTAAATGAGTCTGTGGTGATCTTTGACCGAATTCGTGAGAACTTCCGCAAATATCGCAAGATGAATACCCGTGAAATTATTGATAACGCTATTACCAGCACCATCAGTCGGACCGTCATTACTCACGGCAGCACCGAGATGATGGTACTTGCTATGCTCATCTTTGGCGGACCAACACTGTTCTACTTTGCCTTGGCGCTGACTATCGGTATTTTGTTTGGTATTTACTCTTCAGTCTTCGTTGCTGCTGCATTAGCAATGTGGCTTGGTGTCACTCGGGAAGATTTGGTGAAGGGCGATAAAAAGCCAGATGACAATGCTCGCAATGATGACCCGAACTTCGGAGCACGGGTTTAAGCGAAACTAGCTTTAAGCCATTTTTTATTGATCAAGAGCAGCTAAGATTCTTTTGCTTGCCCCTTGATGCTCAATTGAGTACGTCTTCGCAGCCTCACTCATCTTGGTAAGTTCTGAGGAGTTTAAGAGTAAGCTCTTTAAAGACTCCACTAAAGCAGTCGTGTCACCCAAGAGCAAATCACCCTTGATTCGCTTTGCGGCGCCAACCGTAATTGCATCTAAAGCAGCTTGCTGAAAGTTATAAGTATGCTCACCAAGCAATACTGGGCAACCAGCTGCACAAGCTTCAATGAGGTTCTGGCCGCCGAAGGGCAATAGGCTTCCACCCATCACCACTAAATCAGATGCGCTGTAGTACAGGGGCATCTCACCCATAGAATCGCCTAGGATCACATCTAATCCTGCACTATCTTTTGGTAAGCCAGACCACTCAGAACGGCGGCGAAACTTGAGATCAGCAGCATGAATTTGATTAGCCACTTCGGCAAAGCGTTCTGGGTGACGGGGCACTAACAGAAGTAAAGGCTGTGCTTCAAAAGCATTGCTCAGGAGCAAATCTTTCCAGGCCTTGAGAATAAGCCCTTCTTCGCCATCACGCGTACTAGCAGCACATACCATGAGGCGCTTAGTAGCACGCAAATCATGTTGCCACTCTTTTCCTTTAGCAACTAGCTGAGGATCAAGGGGCACATCAAATTTCAGATTACCGGTGATGAGAACATTCTTTACGCCAAGGCTGCGATAACGCTGCGCATCAAATTCGGTTTGTGCCAGAACGCCTGCAAATGCCTGGAATAAAGCACGTCCGGCCTTACCAAAGCGCTTGATTCGACGAACACTTCTTTCTGATAAACGGGCATTAACTAAAAATAAAGGCAAGTCAATTTCGGCACAACGAAATACTACGGTTGGCCAAGCCTCGGTTTCCATAAAGAGACCAAACTTGGGCTTGAATGTTTTTAAGAAATGTTCTACACACCAACAGAGGTCATAAGGCAAATACACCTGACGAATTTGTCCTGCGGCAATCGCTTTAGCAAAGAGTTGCTTACCAGTACGACGACCATTTAAAGTCATGTGCGTGAGCAAAATAGATTCGCCCCTCGCAAGGTAGGCATCAATCAATGGTTGAGCTGCGCGAGTCTCACCAACAGAAACTGCATGAATCCAAATCGAGTCTTTGGTAATTGGTTTGTCATAACCAAAACCAAGACGCTCTGGGATGTGATGCAGATAGGCAAATGAATGGCGTGCGCGCCAAGCTAAACGGACAAAAGCCAATGGCAGCAAGAGATGCCAGAGCAGTTGATAAACAGCAAACCAGAATAGAGGACGCGCCCCATATTCTGAATGGGAAGTCACACTCACTTTTTGAGACGTTCGGTCAATTCAACCGCCTTGCCAAGATAAGAAGATGGTGTCATCTCTAGTAAGCGCGCTTTTGCATCATCTGGAATCTTCAAACCACGAATGAAGTTTTGCAGATCTGCTTGATTAATCCCTTTACCTCGAGTCAATTCTTTTAATTGTTCATAGGGATTCTCAATGCCATAGCGACGCATCACAGTTTGTACTGGCTCAGCCAATACTTCCCAACATCCGTCTAAATCAGCTGCAATTGCAGCATGATTAACTTCCAATTTGCCAAGACCGCGCAGTGCGCTGTCATAAGCCAATACGCTATGGCCAAATGCAGGGCCTAGATTACGCAAAACCGTTGAGTCAGTGAGGTCGCGCTGCCAACGAGAAATCGGTAACTTCCCCGCCAAGTGACGCAACAACGCATTAGCAACACCTAAGTTACCTTCAGAATTTTCAAAGTCGATAGGGTTGACTTTATGTGGCATGGTAGATGAACCAATCTCACCCGCTTTAGTGCGCTGCTTAAAGTAACCGACAGAAATATATGCCCAGAAATCACGATCCATGTCCAAGAGAATCGTATTCGCACGCGCAATCGCATCAAACAATTGCGCCATACCATCATGCGGCTCAATTTGAATCGTGTAGGGATTGAAAGTTAAACCGAGGCGCTTCTCAACAACGCTCTTGGAGAAATTCTCCCAATCAAAATCAGGGTAAGCAGACAAATGTGCGTTGTAGTTACCAACGGCGCCATTCATTTTGCCAAGTAATGGGGCTGCGACAATGGATTCAATTGCGCGCTCTAGACGCTTGGCAATATTGGCAATCTCTTTGCCCAGAGTACTTGGTGAAGCTGGTTGCCCATGTGTGCGCGAGAGTAATGGCACCTTGGCATGCTCAATAGCCAAATCAGTCAATACTGAAAGTACTTTGCGAAGCTGTGGCAAAAGTACTTCGTCACGCGCACCACGCAACATCAAACCATGCGAGGTATTGTTGATATCTTCAGATGTGCAGGCGAAATGAATGAACTCGCTCGCTTTTAATAAATCAGGGCGACCAGCTACTTTTTCTTTTAAGAAATATTCAACTGCCTTAACGTCATGATTGGTTACTGCTTCAATATCTTTAATACGCTGCGCATCGGCATCAGAAAAGTTTTCCGGCAAGGAAAGCAAAAAGGCTTCATCAGCGGCATTGATTTTAGGTACATCTGGGAGGCCCGCCCCCGCCAAAGCCAGCAACCAATGAATCTCCACAAAAACGCGCTGGCGCATGAAAGCAGCTTCAGATAGCCATGGACGTAAAGCGTCTAGTTTTCCAGCATAGCGGCCATCTAGAGGGGAAAGGGCATTGAGGGTAGAAAGCGGCTGACTCACGAATATTGCCTTTGCATTGGATATTTCAATAAAACTTAATTTTAATGCGTTCTGCGCCTGGGTAAACCTGAGTTTGCTTGGCTATACTGTGCCCTATGAAACTGATCGGATCCCTTACCAGCCCCTATGTACGTAAAGTACGTATCGTTTTCTTGGAAAAAAAGCTTGATGTAGACCTTGAATTAGAGAATGTTTGGGCTGCAGACACCAAAATTACCAATTCCAACCCTTTGGGGAAGGTTCCGTGCCTGATTCCAGATGATGGCGAGCCAATCTATGACTCCCGCGTGATTGCAGAATATGCCGACGCCTTAAGCCCCGTCAGCAAGCTCATTCCTTCGAATAATCGTGAATGTGCGGCGGTTAAAACTTGGGAAGCCCTTGCTGACGGCGTGATGGATGCTGGTATTTTGGCTCGCCTAGAGCGCACTTGGCGCCCAGCGGACCAACAAAGCTCTGCTTGGGTTGATCGTCAAATGGGCAAAATTCAAAACTCGCTACGCCAAATGTCCGAGAAACTCGGTGGGAATGCATGGTGCCATGGCAATCAAATGACCTTGGCTGATGTTGCTGTTGGATGCGCGGTTGGCTATTTGTTGCTGCGTTTTCCAGATATCAAATGGCAAGCACAATACCCAAACTTAGACCGCTTATATCAAAAATTATTACAACGCCCTTCGTTTATTGAAACTGAACCACCCGCTGCGTAAATTCTATTTTTACAATTAGGCGGAAATAATACCGCCGCCTAAACAGATATCGCCGTCGTATAAGACAGCAGATTGTCCAGGCGTTACTGCCCATTGAGCCTCTGAAAAATTCAAGCTGAAATTCAAGGACTCAGCGCCTGGATTCAAAGTGCAAGCTGAATCCGCTTGACGATAGCGTGTCTTTGCAGAGTAATTTCCAGGAGAGGGTGCAGTGCCCGCAATCCAACTAGCATCGATGGCCTCAAGCCGATTGGCCAATAGCCACGGGTGCTCATGACCCTGAACGACATACAAGGTGTTATTGACTATATCTTTGCGCGCGACATACCAAGCATCTCCGTTGCCATCTTGGCTCCCGCCTAGTCCAATACCCTTACGCTGGCCGAGCGTAAAAAACGCTAAACCCATATGTTCACCCACTATTTTTTCTTCGGGGGTTTTAATGGGACCCGGCACGCGCGGTAAGTAGCGATTTAAGAATTCTCTGAATGGTCTCTCGCCAATAAAACATATTCCAGTCGAATCTTTTTTGCGGGCGTTATGTAAACCAATTTTTTCTGCAATCGTGCGCACTTCAGTTTTTGGAATTTCCCCCAAAGGGAATAAAACATTGGCTAACTGCTGCTGAGTTAAGCGATGCAAAAAATAGCTTTGATCTTTGGTGGCGTCCAAGGCCTTCAATAATTGCACCCTGCCGCCCTCATGACGTACTCTTGCATAGTGACCTGTAGCAATCGCATCTGCGCCCAAGCTCATGGCGTGATCTAAGAAGGCCTTGAACTTAATTTCAGCATTACAAAGTACATCGGGATTAGGGGTTCGCCCTGCAGCATATTCGCGCAAAAACTCGGCAAATACCCGCTCACGATACTCGGCAGCAAAATTGACTGCCTCAACATCAATGCCGATCAAATCCGCTACAGAAACGACATCCAACCAATCCTGGCGGGCTGAACAATATTCATCGTTATCGTCATCCTCCCAATTCTTCATAAAAAGGCCAATAACCTCATAGCCCTGCTCCTTCAGCATCCAAGCAGCAACTGACGAATCTACCCCTCCAGACATGCCTATGACGACTTTCTTGGGTGTTTTAAGGGGGGTTTCAGAAGAATTAGGCTGGCTCATCAAAAAAATGCGAAAATGCTTTATAGACAGATAAACCCCATTGTAGAAGTCTCAACCAGACTTAGCATGATTTTAGGCAAAACCATAGCCGGCAGACCTGGGGTCCCAATAGATAGGTAAAACCTTCCCTGTTTATCTATAAAATAGATTCTTTATAAATTTTGCTTTTGGAGACATGCCATGCGCATAGGAGTGCCGCTGGAAACTAAATCTGGGGAAACGCGGGTTGCTGCCACACCAGAAACTGTTAAAAAATTAATTGCTCAAGGCCATACTGTTGTCATCCAAAAAGATGCTGGTGTCCAAGCAAGCCAACCTGACTCTGCTTATGCAGCCGTTGGTGCATCTATCGGTAGCGCAGCAGATGCCTTTGGCGCGGAAATTGTTCTCAAGGTGCGCGCTCCCGAAGCTGCAGAGCTGAAGCAAATGAAGTCTGGTAGCGTGCTCATTGGCATGCTCGATCCATTTGATAACGACAACATTGCTGCAATGGCTGCGCAAGGCATTACTAGCTTCTCATTAGAAGCTGCGCCACGTACAACTCGCGCACAAAGCATGGACGTCTTGTCATCTCAAGCAAATATTGCTGGCTACAAAGCCGTGATGGTTGCTGCCAATGAATATCAACGTTTCATGCCAATGCTAATGACAGCTGCTGGCACTGTTAAGGCAGCGCGTGTATTGATCTTGGGTGCTGGCGTTGCTGGTTTACAAGCAATTGCAACAGCAAAACGTCTGGGTGCTGTGATTGAAGCATCTGATGTTCGTCCTGCGGCGAAAGAACAAATTGAATCTTTAGGCGCCAAGTTTGTTGATGTTCCGTATGAGACCGATGAAGAACGTGAAATTGCTAAAGGTGTTGGTGGCTATGCTCGCCCAATGCCAGAAGCTTGGATGAAGCGTCAAGCAGCATTGGTTGCAGAGCGTGCACAACAAGCTGATATTGTTATTGCCACTGCCTTGATCCCAGGTCGTAAACCGCCTGTTCTCTTGCATAGTGATACGGTTGCCAATATGAAACCAGGCTCAATTGTGATCGACTTGGCTGCTGGTAAAGGAGATAACGGTTCAGGTAACTGCCCTCTCACTCAAGCAGACAAAGTAGTTGACGTTAATGGCGTGAAAATTGTCGGCTATACCAATTTAGCAAGCATGGTAGCTGCTGATGCTTCTGCGCTCTATGCACGCAACTTGCTTGACTTTATGAAACTCATCGTCGACAAAGAAGCGAAGTTAGTGATCCCAAGTGATGACGACATCGTGACTGCCTGCTTAATGTGTCGTGATGGCCAAGCCATCCGCAAAAACTAATAGAACATTCATACTAAGGAAACATCATGGATCTCGCTGCTTTTCAAAGCATCCTCACTGTTCAAAACATCACTGTGTTTGTATTGGCCATTTTTGTTGGCTACCACGTGGTTTGGAACGTCACTCCTGCGCTACACACACCTTTGATGGCTGTTACCAATGCTATTTCTGGAATCATTATTGTTGGCGCACTCTTGCAGACGGAAGTCATCGGCGGCGATGAAATTACTCTCACTAGCGTGATTGGTGCCGTTGCGGTTTTCTTAGCCTCTATTAATATTTTCGGTGGCTTTATGGTTACCCGTCGCATGCTAGAGATGTTTAAGAAAAAAGCACCTAAAGCAAATGCGGCTGATGCAGCCAAATAAATAGAACAAGATCTATAGAGACCAAAATAATGTCAAACATAACCGCTATTTCTTATCTCATTTCGTCGGTGTTATTCATCCTCGCATTGCGTGGCTTGTCATCACCAACTACCTCACGCCAAGGCAATACCTTCGGTATGGTTGGTATGTTGCTCGCCGTCATTACTACTTTCTTCATTCCGGACTTTAAGCCAGTCTTTTCGCTCATCATTGGTGCCGTTGTCGGTGGTGCCATTATTGGTACGATCGCAGCTAAACGTGTGCAAATGACCAAGATGCCTGAGCTCGTAGCATTGATGCACTCCTTTGTTGGTTTATCAGCAGTATTGATCGCGATTGCAGCAGTCTTTAATCCAGCACAAGACCATACTGGCGCGCAAAAGATTGAACTCTTTATTGGCGCATTTATTGGTGCCATCACCTTTACTGCATCAGTGATTGCTTTCGGTAAATTATCAGGCAAGGTCAGCGGTAAGCCGGTGACCTTCTCTGGTCAGCACTTACTCAACTTAGTCTTAGCTATTGCGATGGTTGGCGCTGGCATCGCTTATTACATGGGCGATAGCCATGCCGCTTTCTTGGCAATGTGCGCGATTGCCTTGGTATTAGGGGTGACCTTAATTATTCCTATCGGTGGCGCTGATATGCCAGTAGTGGTCTCCATGCTAAACAGCTACTCTGGTTGGGCAGCGGCAGGCATCGGCTTTACCTTGAATAACCCAGTATTGATCATTGCAGGCGCTTGCGTAGGTTCTTCAGGCGCAATTCTGTCCTACATTATGTGTAAAGCAATGAACCGCTCTATTGTTGCGGTATTGCTTGGTGGCTTTGGCGCTGAAGCAGCCGCTGGTGGCGGCGATGATGGTGGTCCTAAGAACTACAAAACTGGCTCCCCAGAAGATGCGGCTTTCCTAATGGAGAATGCTGATACTGTCATCATCGTTCCTGGTTATGGTCTGGCAGTTGCGCGCGCTCAACACGCCTTAAAAGAATTAACTGAGAAATTAACTCACCATGGTGTGACAGTGAAATACGCGATTCACCCAGTGGCAGGTCGTATGCCTGGTCATATGAACGTTCTTTTAGCAGAAGCTGAAGTGCCATACGATCAAGTATTTGAAATGGAAGATATCAACAGCGACTTTGGACAGGCTGACGTTGTCTTAGTGCTAGGTGCAAACGACGTGGTGAACCCTGCCGCTCGCACGCCCGGTAGCCCCATTTTTGGCATGCCGATTTTGGAAGCCTTTAAAGCTAAAACAATTATTGTGAACAAACGCTCTATGGCTGCTGGCTACGCTGGTTTGGATAATGAACTCTTTTATATGGATAAAACCATGATGGTCTTCGGTGATGCGAAGAAGGTGGTTGAGGACATGGTCAAGGCTGTTGAGTAAGAGTAAACAATGAGTAACTTCATAAACCGCCTACGGGCGGTTTTTTAATGCGCTAAGATATGCCAAAGAAGTGTCAACAGAATGCTTCATCACTTCATAAGTTGAGACAATATGCAAATCAAGTCAGTATTACGAGCTTTACTCTTTTCCACATGTAATCTATTTTGGATTGGGTTGGCACACGCACAAACCAACTATCCCACTCGTACTATCCAAACCATCATGCCACTTCAAGCTGGTAGCGGTGTTGATATCTTGATGCGCCCGATTGCACAGAAAATGAGTGAGAGCTTGGGTCAAGCAATCACGATCGAGAATATTCCTGGAGGTGCAGGGTTAATTGGGACAGCCAAGGTCGCACAAAGTCCAGCTGATGGTTATGTTTTAGGTGCATTTAATGACAGCATCCTAACCATGTTGCCGAATCTTTATAAAAAAATTGATTACGATCCCGTACAAAGTTTTGCACCAATATCTGAAGTTGCTGCAATTACCTTTGTGATGGTTGCCAATCCGTCCTTTCCTGGAAACACTGCAGCAGACTTAGTGCGCATTGCCAAAGAGAAACCCGGCAAGATTGACTATGCCTCTGGAGGCAATGGCTCGCCACAACATATCGGCATGGAAATCTTCCGTCAATATACGGGCGCTCCCATTGTGCATATTCCTTATCGTGGTGCGGCTGCTGCAGTCACTGACGTCATGGCTGGCCAAGTGCCCGTAATGATTAGCGCCCTGTCTGTAGTGCTTCCCCATATTCGCGCCGGGAAGCTAAAGGTATTAGGAGTTGCCAGTAAAGCACGGTCTCCATTGCTACCCAACACACCAACAATCAACGAAAGTGTGAAAGGGTATGAGTTCTCAACCTGGGGCGCTCTGCTAGCACCCAAAGGTACTTCACCAGTCATGATTGAAAAACTAAATGAGTCTTTAGCTACCGCTCTAAAGGACCCAAAAATACGGGAACAACTCATTCAGCAAGGCTTTGAATTTGTCCCACTTGGCCCAGATCATCTAAAAGAAATGATTGCACAGGGATTGGTGAGGATGAAAAAGGTCATCAAGGATGGCGGCATTCAGCCTGATTGATAAAGAAGAGTAAGCAATAAAAAACGCCTGGTCTTTTGAACCAGGCGTTTTTACTTCAACGATCAGATGACCGCAGAAATGAACAGCTATTACATCATGCCGCCCATTCCACCCATACCGCCCATGCCACCCATATCAGGCATACCGCCACCAGCAGACTCATCTTTTGGTGCTTCGGAGATTGCGCAGTCAGTAGTCAACAACAAACCAGCAACAGAAGCTGCATTTACCAATGCTGTCTTCGTCACCTTAGTTGGGTCGATCACACCTTGTGCAACGAGGTCACCGTATTCACCGGTAGCTGCGTTGTAGCCATTATTACCTTTACTTTCTTGTACGGCATTCACAACTACACCAGCATCTTCACCGGCATTGCTGACAATAGTACGAAGTGGCTCTTGCATAGCGCGCAATACGATGCTGATACCAGCGTCTTGATCGGCGTTATCGCCTTTCAAGCCCTTGATGCCTTGCATCGCACGAATCAAAGCCACACCACCGCCAGGAACAATACCTTCTTCAACTGCGGCACGAGTAGCATGTAATGCGTCATCAACGCGAGCCTTCTTCTCTTTCATCTCTACTTCAGTAGCTGCGCCAACACGAATCACTGCAACACCGCCTGCCAACTTCGCAACGCGCTCTTGCAATTTTTCCTTGTCGTAGTCGCTAGTCGCTTCGTCGATCTGAACACGAATATTTTTCACACGAGCTTCAATCGCTTTAGCATCGCCAGCACCGTCAATAATGATGGTGTTTTCTTTGCCTACTTCGATACGCTTTGCTTGACCTAAGTGCTCAAGAGTTGTCTTCTCAAGCGTCAGGCCAATTTCTTCAGCAATAACAGTACCGCCAGTCAATATAGCGATGTCTTCTAACATTGCCTTACGACGATCACCGAAACCAGGAGCCTTAACAGCACAAGTTTTGATAATGCCGCGAATATTGTTTACAACCAAAGTTGCCAAGGCTTCACCTTCAACATCTTCAGCGATAATCAACAATGGGCGACCAGACTTAGCCACTTGCTCGAGCACTGGGAGCAAATCACGGATGTTGGCAATTTTCTTGTCAAACAAGAGAACGTATGGAGATTCCAATACCGCTACTTGTTTTTCTGGTTGATTAATGAAGTATGGAGAGAGGTAGCCACGGTCAAACTGCATACCTTCAACTACTTCAAGCTCATCTTCTAAAGACTTGCCATCTTCAACGGTGATAACACCCTCTTTACCTACCTTTTCCATTGCTTCTGCAATGCGCTGACCAATGCTATGGTCGCTGTTTGCAGAAATAGAACCTACCTGAGCAATTTCTTTAGTAGTAGTGCAAGGCTTGCTAATTTTTGCGAGCTCACCGATTGCGGCTGTCACTGCCTTGTCGATACCACGCTTCAAGTCCATTGGGTTATGACCTGAAACTACATACTTCATACCTTCGCGAACGATAGATTGCGCTAAAACAGTCGCTGTCGTTGTTCCGTCACCAGCGATATCTGCAGTTTTAGAAGCAACTTCCTTCACCATCTGCGCGCCCATGTTTTGAAGCTTGTCTTTGAGTTCGATTTCTTTTGCGACAGTTACACCATCTTTAGTGATGGTTGGACCACCGAATGAACGTTCAATAACTACGTTACGACCTTTTGGCCCCAAAGTAGTTTTTACTGCGTTCGCCAGAATATTGACGCCTTCGACCATCTTGGTGCGAGCGTTATCTCCAAATACAACGTCTTTTGCTGCCATGATTAAATTCCTCTCTTAAATACCGAAATTACTTCTGTACAACAGCCATGATGTCGTCTTCACGCATCACGATGAGTTCGTCGCCATCGACCTTAACGGTTTGACCAGCATATTTGCCAAACAACACGCGCTCGCCAACTTTGACGTCGAGTGCATTTAACTTGCCAGTTTCATCGCGCTTTCCTGGGCCAACTGCCAATACTTCACCTTGATCAGGCTTTTCTGCAGCCGCGTCAGGAATGATGATTCCAGATGCAGTTTTTGATTCTTGATCTAAACGCTTGATGATTACGCGATCATGTAAGGGACGCAAATTCATCTCTTCTCCTATGTTAGTAAGTGTTAACTCATTAAAAATCTATATAAATCAATGCTTTATAATCTCCCACAAACAAACTAAAGCTAATTTACTGGAAAACCAACTTTTTAGCACTCGCGTGTAGGGAGTGCTGATTATATAGGTCTGATTGCCAGGATTTCAAGGGCATATCTCCATAAATTCTTTAAGGATTTAACTCTTCCCTATACTTTGGACAGGCTGGTAGGACTATTCCTACAGATAAATCAGCCCAAAGCCCTTACCGCTCCAATCCGTCCTGCCTAGACTGGACAGTCACCGATTGGAGAATGCTGATGAGCCCGAAATCCCGGCTGTACACGCTTGTAAAGGCATGGAAGAACAAACCCTTCCAAGAAGTACGCGACGCCTGTGGCGCACCCTGGCTTGGCCTAAGTGGCCAAGCTCTTGAAGAACACCAATCCTGGTCCAAGCGACAAGCGATTAGTCATGAACCCATTTTTAACTGCAAGGGAACAAAACTGACCAGCTCTTTATTTAGACCATTGCTCGCAGCCTCCGATATGCAATTACTGCGTTTATTTATGGAGGGCTTAGATACGATTTCTTACTGGTATCGAAGTGGCCGTTTTATTCCTGGCATTTTGCCCATCCCAACGCACGTCATTGCCTCGAGTGCTTATGTGGATGCTTTGAGCGACCTCATTCTCAATTCACGACTGCCAGTAGGTCTAGTGACTCTGGGTATGCAAACACTTCCAACACCAGAACTTGTGGATGACTGTAAAGAAGGCTTGCTGCGCATGCGTCGACTTGGCGTCTTACTGCACTACCTTCAATTCACAGGAAGTGGAGATCAGCTGCATTGGGTTGAAGAGATGCAGATGGAGGGAGTCCATTTAGATATGAGCGTTCTTCGCGAGCAAACACTCTCACATGATGCGCTCGCAAAAATCAGACGCTCACCATATTCACCAACACAAATTTATGCAAGCAATATAGGACTCGTTAAAGATTTAGAGAATGCCTCAGATTGGCAAATGGATCACTGCTATGGCGGCCTTATGATGGCGCCAATAAGCCGACATCAAATGCTCCAGATCAACGATAGCCGCATAGCAAAAGCCATTTTTTCGCTGCACCCTCATCAACACCTAAACCTAAACGGAGACAAGTAATGAGAAAACGCGTGATGTTGGTAGATGACCATCCAGCAATGCTGATGGCTCTTAAAAGTATGTTGCAAGACCAGTTGCTATTCGAGGTAGTGGGCCAAGCCCAGAATGGCGAGGAATGCCTTCGATCCATTAAAGAGGTCAATCCAAATATGGTCATTCTAGATTTGGATATGCCCAAAACAGATGGGTTTGATGTTATTCGACGCATTGGTCTTATTTACCCGGATGTGCGCATGTTGATTTTATCCAGCATGGATGAAGCAGTTTATGGCGGTAGAGTGCGATCTTTAGGCGGTCATGGCTTTGTCAATAAAACGGCTGGTGCTGATGTCATCTTGGCAGCTTGTGTTGCAATCTCTCAGGGTTATAACTTTTTCACCCACGGGAAAAATGGTAATAGCTCTTTAACTGATAACGACAAACTTGCCCTGATTTCAGACCGAGAATTACAAGTCATGAAATACCTTGGTAAAGGTAATACCAACCAACAAATTTCTGACATGCTTCACATCAGCAATAAAACGGTGGCTACTTACAAGACACGAGTCTTTGACAAGCTTGGTATTAATAATATTGCGGATTTGATTTTGTTCTGCCGAATGAACAATATTATCGAAAGCTAAACAGTATGCATCGATTCATCATTCGCTCTATTGTTATGTCTGGCTTAATTTCTAGTGGTGCATTACACTCCATGAACTTGAGCCCTGCAGAGCAACGGTGGATCGATGCCCATCCAGTAGTGCACTTTAGTATTCATGAAAAATATGCCCCATATATTGAAAATCAACCAGGCCGGGGAACAGCTGGAGTTTTCAATGGATTACTCCAAAAGCTTGGGAACTTTACCCAGCAAGAATTTCGTCCAAAGTGGAGACGATCAGAGCAGGAAGGATTAAAGCAACTCTCTAGCGGTGAAGTTGACTTCATGATTGATCCACCCACCATGAATGATGACTACCTTCGCTTTGGCTCCTTATCAGAAGCTATCTTTTGGGGGCAGGATGCAGTTGTTACTAGAACAGATAGAGCAAGTAGCATGATTTCTCCAGCAAACATTGCTTACTTTGATCGCGGCTATGAAAACTCACCAATAAGATCTGACCCACAAGCCCGCGTTTCAAATCATGCAGAAAAACTCATGGTCGATCTCTTAAAAAATGATATCGAGGCATTAGTACTTCCCATTCGTTTGGCACAACAACTCATTGAGAGGCTGGATAAACCCCAACTACAGATTGATGGCTTGTATCAGCGCAAGCCTTTTGCCTATCGATGGTTGGTTTCCCATGAAGATGCTGCGCTTCATGTAGTGCTCGATCGATTTCTAGATAACCTTGACCCCATAGAGTCACGTCAACTCTTTGCGCTAGAGATCAACAAGCCAGAAGTCAGAAGCAATTACTGGAAGACGCTACCCTGGCTATCGACCTTAGCAATATTTTTAGGTGGAAGCTTGCTGCTGTGGCAGATGCGTAAAAGACAGTTACTTCAAGAGCAAGAGGCTGCCACTCTACTCTCTTCAAAAGAACTGGCTGAAAAAGCAAACGCCGCCAAGTCCTCCTTCTTAGCAACCATGAGCCATGAAATTCGTACGCCGATGAACGCCATTCTTGGAGTGCAAGAGCTGCTCTTAAATAGTCACCAATTTCCACCGCATGAAAAGTCTCTACTAAAGAGCGCTCATACTTCTGCCGAATCCCTTTTGGGAATCCTCAATCAAGTATTAGATCTTTCTAAAATTGAAGCAGGTAAGCTGATCTTGAACCCAGAACCCTGCTGCCTCAATAGTTTGATCGACAATATTGATCATGCGTTCTCGGCGGTCGCTCAAAAACAAAATCTCAGACTCCATACCTCCAAGGATCCTCGGATTGCTGAAGTGCTCATGATTGATTCATTGCGCCTACGTCAAACCTTACAAAACCTCATTAGCAATGCCATTAAATTTACCAATCATGGTGAAATTTACTTCTCCATAAGTGTTTTAGCAGATGATCATGCGGGTCAACTCATTGAATTTCGTGTAATTGATACTGGCGTAGGCATGGGTGCAGAAGAAATTCATCTTGCTCTACAAGCCTTTGAACAGATCCCAGGCAAAGGTGATCAAGAGAATGGCACTGGTCTTGGTCTAACGATTACCAATCATCTTGTCACTTCCATGAACAGTCAACTTTACTTTGAGAGTGCTCCTGGTTTTGGAAGTAATATCCATTTCTGCGTAGCCTTCCCACGTACGAGCATTGCACCATCAAAAAATCAATGCCCTACAGGTTTAACCTCTAGAAAACTCGTCTCAAAAAATCCTCAGGAGAAAGATCGGGAACTATTTGCCTTAGTGGTTGAGGATCATCCTGCAAGTAGGCAGATTATCTCCTTGCAGCTTCAAGCGCTTGGCATCCAAGTATCCGTCTGTGATAACGCCAACATAGCACTTAAGATGATTACTGAAGATGACTTTGATCTTTTAATCACAGATCAATCAATCCCGGGTATGCAGGGCTCTGAATTAGCGCAAAAAATTCGAGCACTGGGCCTTAAGAATCTTGTCATCATTGGGGTAACGGCAGATATCTACGCCCTTGAATCTCGCTACCAGTTTCTAGCAGCGGGCATGAATGGTGTACTCATTAAACCCCTCAGCCTCATGAGTCTTGAAAATGAGCTCGCACGTTATTTTGACTCCAAAGAGGTAGTTCAATATGGATCGCCTTCTGAGGGAGATTACCGGTTTGATGCCTTCTCCAATCTTCTGAAAAATAATCCTGCACATATACTCGTCATACTGGATGAGATTAAAAAAGTGCATGACGAAGCTCTACTAGCGATTGACTCTGAGGCCCTCGATGAAGCGACCGTATCAAGTCTCATTCATAAGGTGAAGGGTGGCGCACAATTGCTTAATGCAAAGAAATTTATTCAATCCTGTGAATCTTTAGAAAAAGAGCAGGATCTTCAAAATAAGATCTCTTCTTTCCAAAAGCTTCTTGAGGAACAAAACCAAGTAATCAAGCGTTACCAAACAAAGTATGCTGCCCCCTAAACCTGGGGAGATTTATATTCTGGCTCTCTAGGTTTATTCTATGGTGAATGAAACAAGCCATTCACCGATTAGCTTACCTATTTTTAGCAATCCTTTGGATTGGTAACCCCCTCATCGCTCATGCTGCGAAATCGGGAAATCCTGTAATCCCTCCTGTTATTGCAGGCAGCTTAGAGCGCAATCAGATCCCACTAGATGCTATTAGCATTTCAGTAACCGAAATTGAGCAGAGTAAGTCTGGCAAGTACGAAGCCAAAACTATCCTAGACTGGCGCGCTACTGAGGCCATGAATCCCGCCTCAACCATGAAGGTGCTTACAACGCTGGCTGGCCTGGATATTCTTGGGCCACAGTATCGCTGGCGTACCAAAGTATTTACTGATGGGTTTATTCGTAAGGGTACACTTAAAGGCAATCTCTATTTGCAAGGTAGTGGCGATCCTAAAATGATCCCCGAAGAGCTTGCCAAGCTCATGAAGAACTTGCAAGCACTGGGTATCCAAAAAATTGATGGTAATTTATTGTTTGATCGAAGCGCCTTTGCTCCCAACGTCATGGAACACAATACGATTGATGGCGAATCACTGCGTGCGTATAACGTGCCGCCTGACCCCTTGCTATACGCGTTTAGAACGCTGTCCTTTCAAATAGGCAAATCACGCACGGCTGACTTCATCGATCTTAGCTATACACCTGCATTATCCCAACTCAAGGTTGTAAACCAAATGCAATTGGTTGACCGTTCCTGTGATAGCTGGAAAAGTAATATTCGCTTTAGCCTAGAACCAGAAACAGGGATCAATACAGATCGATTACTGACTGCTCAGTTCTCAGGCCCCTTTCCTAGTGGGTGTAAGGGGGTTGATTACAACGTGGTCGCTCTTGATGCCAATACCTTTCTAACACAAGGATTTACTGCAGCCTGGGAATTAGCTGGCGGCACTTGGGCAAAGCCCCCTACCGGCAAAGATGCCGTAGTCCCAATAGCTGCCAGACTTTTGCTGCAGTTCGAAGGCATCAATTTGGCTGAAGATGTACAGGATATTAATAAATACTCCAACAATGTGATGGCGCGCCAACTTTTACTCACACTAGCACTAGAAAAAATGGGTAAACCAGCAACCACTAGTAATGGGGAGCTTGTCATACAAGGTTGGCTCAAACAAAATAGTTTGGAGTTCCCTGGCTTAGTGATCGAGAATGGCTCTGGTCTATCTCGCAATGAAGCTATTTCTGCAGGGCAAATGAATCAACTATTACTAACTGCCCACAACCTACCAATTAAAGAGGTGTTTTATAACAGTCTGCCAATTGCTGGGGCAGATGGCACTATGCGAAATCGCTTAATGACGCAACTCCGCAAATTTTTACATCTTAAGAAAAAGCCTGAGGCCAGAATTAAAACGGGATCACTTGCTGATGTACGCGCAATTGCTGGCTACGTAGTGAGTAAATCTGGAAAGATGTATGCAGTAAGCTCTTTTATTAACCATCCTAATGCATGGCGTGGCTTAGATGCCCACGATCAATTGCTGTCGTGGTTATTAGAAGGTGGCCCTGAACCAAAACAAGCGCGCTGAAGTCGATCTCTAACGCCATCCCATTCCTCACCAGTAGGAGGCTCAGGGAATAAAATGAGATCCCAGCCCTGCTGGTCCAGATCCCTGAGCGTACGATAGAGATGACTTGCAAAAGTAGCGGCATCACTAGATACAACTATTTCTTCAACATCAATTGAGGGATGGTCTTCCAAAACCAAGGAAGACTCTGAGTCCCACACTGCTACTGCCACTCGTGACTTAG
Source organism: Polynucleobacter sp. JS-JIR-5-A7 (assembly GCF_018687935.1). Lineage (NCBI taxonomy): Bacteria > Pseudomonadati > Pseudomonadota > Betaproteobacteria > Burkholderiales > Burkholderiaceae > Polynucleobacter > Polynucleobacter sp. JS-JIR-5-A7. The sequence goes on from NZ_CP061308.1 coordinate 1,871,061, forward strand.
TATCTGGGAACTCACTGAGCGTATCTAGCACTCGCCCTGGAGCATATAAGCGCAATGGAGTTGTTGGCGCGTAGTGCGCCTTGAGGTTACCTGATACTCTGGGTAGACTATCAAGGTCTTTCAATACTTCACCGACTTGATAGATCTTGATTCCCGTCTTGGCAAAAATTGCTTTCGGAGTAATCAATCCTGGTCGAAGCAAGACTGCATGATCGCCACTTGATAAATCAATAATGGTCGACTCGATCCCCACTTCACAATCGCCACCATCAAGCACCATCAATCCTAATTCACCTTCAAACTCACTGCGAACATCAGCCGCACTGGTGGGAGATACCTTACCAAAACGATTTGCTGACGGCGCTACAACACCGCCCTTAAATTTTCGCAATAACTCTTGAGCCACTGGATGGGCTGGTGCGCGAATCGCAACAGTGTCTTGACCTCCAGTAAGATCGCTCAGAACACTCTTATCTTTTTTGAATACCAGCGTTAATGGTCCAGGCCAAAATGTATTCATGAGTTTGAGTGCATTCTCAGATAAATCTCTTACCCATGGTGCTAAGACTGGGACCCAATCCACTTGAGTTTGGTCAAATTTATCTGGTGCTGCTAAATGCACAATTAAGGGATGGTTTGAAGGCCTACCTTTCATTGTGAAGATCTTTTTGATGGCCTCAGGATTTCTGGCATCTGCCCCTAAGCCATATACCGTCTCAGTAGGGAATGCGACTAATCCGCCATTACGCAAGGTTTGAACCGCTTCATGAATCACTGCAGAAGATTGCAGTGGCGCACTGTCCGATGTGTCCCTAGACATTTCTAGGGCTCGATACCTAATTCAGTAGCAACAGCTGCACAATTTTGGCGTGCTTCATTTAAAACTTCACCTAAGCAATTAATGTGCCCCATTTTTCTGCCAATACGGGGGGCTGATTTTCCATAGAGGTGTAACTTCACATCGGGATGAGCAAGCACTTTATCCCAAGCAGGTTCTTTTGCCTGATCTTCGCTACCCTCGAACCAAAGATCGCCTAGAAGATTTAACATCGAAACAGGCGCCAATTGACGAGTGTCACCTAATGGCAGGCGAGCCATAGCTCTGACTTGCTGCTCAAATTGACTACTCACACAAGCATCCATGGTGTAGTGACCGGAGTTATGGGGGCGTGGTGCGATCTCATTAGCAACGATGTCGCCATTCTTCAGAATGAAAAATTCAATACACAGTACGCCTACATAATCAATCTTCCGAATCAGCGCTTTGGCCGCTTCAATAATTTTCTTTTCTTGAGCAGGCTTTAAGGATGGTGCTGGCACCGTAGAGGTATGCAAAATACCATCGCGATGAATATTTTGAGAGACGGGATAAGCAACTACCGTATCGTCATAGCCCCGCACCACCAAAGCAGAGACCTCAAAATCCAATTCCATACGCTTTTCTAATACGCAAGGCACTTTACCTAGCTCCGCCCAAGCAGCGGGCAAGTCAGCAGCAGCAAGGACGGTGATTTGACCCTTACCGTCATAACCCATGCGAGCTGTTTTCAAAATCCCAGGGAACAGTTCTCCTGGCGTATGCGCAATATCAGCATCGTGCTCAATGACAAAGTTTGGAGCTGGCCCAATATTGGTTTCAGACTTCCAGGTAGCCAAGAAATTTTTTTCAGCAATCCGGTTCTGCGCCAAAGAAACACAGCTACTACGAGGAGCAACAAAAACGCCTAAAGATTCCAACTCATCCAATGCTTGTGCAGGAACATTTTCAAACTCAGTACTCACAGATGAGCAAAGAGATGCCATTTCCTTTAAAGCTGCAGAGTTGGTGTAATCAGCTTGGATAAATTTTTCAGCAATCGAACCTGCGGGACTATCAGAGCCCGGATCTAGAACGCAAACTTTGTAGCCCATCGCTTGAGCAGCCTGAGTAAACATCCGCCCCAATTGACCGCCACCTAATATTCCTAAATACGAACCCGGCAAAATGGGCTCCATGCGATCTGCCATGTAATTAATATCCCGGCAAGTTCATAGAACGCGCGGTATCTGATTGCTTCACGCGGAACTCTTCAAGACGCTTAGCCAAATCAGCATCATGCAAGGCTAAGCCTGCAATAACATGCAAAGCCGCGTTTGCTGCACCAGCTTCGCCAATCGCAAAGGTTGCTACAGGAACACCCTTTGGCATTTGTACAATCGAATATAAAGAATCTTCACCACGCAAATATTTGCTGGCGACTGGAACACCATAAATCGGAATAATTGTTTTAGAGGCCAGCATACCTGGTAAGTGAGCTGCTCCACCTGCACCAGCAATGATGGCTTGCAAGCCATTAGCTTGAGCGTTTTCAGCATACTGAAACATATCATCGGGCATGCGGTGTGCGGAGAGTACTTTTGCTTCGTGAGCAATACCAAATTGCTCAAGCATCTGAGCGGCGTGCTGCATGGTATCCCAATCTGAATTGGAACCCATCACTATTCCGACTATTGGCATCTTGCTCATTTACCTCTCCAAATACCCTAACTATCGAGTCAATATCTATTAAGGACTCTATTATCCCTGAGTTAGGTCTACTCAGTTAAGCGACTCAGGGCTTCACGATACTTTTGAGCCGTCTTTTCAATTACTTCAGCGGGTAATTGCGGGGCAGGCGCTGTCTTAGGCCATAGCTGGCCATTTACCTGAGCAGTTTCCAGCCAATCACGCACAAACTGCTTGTCATAGGACGGTGGGTTTGAGCCCACGTAATAGGTCTCAGCTGGCCAAAAACGTGAAGAATCTGCCGTGAGAATCTCATCCATTAAAACCAATTGACCGGCATCATCCAGACCAAACTCAAACTTAGTATCGGCAATGATGATTCCGCGAGTAGCAGCATATTCAGAAGCTTCTTGATAAAGACGAATGCTGACTTCACGAATTTGATTGGCCAATTTTTCGCCAATCAACTCAATAACTTTTTCAAAGGAAATATTTTCATCATGCTCACCAACTTCAGCTTTAGCGGCAGGAGTAAAAATAGGTTCGGGTAATTTTTGGGCGTTCTCTAAACCAGCGGGCAATGCAATGCCACAAACTTTACCGGTGTCTTTGTAATCCTTCCAACCGCTACCAGCAAGATAGCCGCGCACCACTGCCTCAACTAATATAGGCTTTAAGCACTTCGCAACTACTGCGCGCCCCTTAACTTGCTCAACTTCATCAGCTGCGACGACAGTTACAGGATCGATACCAGTCAAATGGTTTGGGATTACCTTGCTTAACTTATCAAACCAAAAGTTAGCCATTTGATTGAGGACAATACCTTTTTCTGGAATAGGCTCGCCCATCACTACATCAAACGCAGATAAGCGATCCGTTGTAATCATGAGAAGCTTGTCATCGCCCAGTGCATAGACATCACGCACCTTGCCTTTGGACAGCAAAGGCAATGACTTAATCGAAGTTGCGTATAGAGCGGGCATATTTAAATCACTTGACGATCTGAGCTAACTTACCGCTCTTATACAGCTCAGCCATTTTTTCCAAAGGAATCGGTTTAATTTTAGAAGCTTGGCCAGCAGAACCAAATGCTTGGAAACGTGCAATACAAACTTTCTTAGCCGCTTCGCGGGCTGGCTTCAGATAATCACGTGGATCAAATTTGCTTGGGTTCTCAAACAGATAACGGCGGATAGCACCAGTCATCGCCAAACGAATATCGGTGTCAATGTTGATCTTACGAACACCATTCTTGATGCCCTCTTGAATCTCTTCAACTGGCACACCGTAGGTTTCTTTCATATCACCACCAAACTCACGAATCTCAGCGAGCAACTCTTGTGGCACGCTAGAGGAGCCATGCATTACCAGGTGGGTATTCGGAATACGCGCATGAATTTCTTTAATACGATCAATTGCCAAAATATCGCCCGTAGGTTTTTTGGTGAATTTATAGGCCCCATGACTGGTACCAATCGCAATAGCCAAGGCATCACACTGAGTTGCCTTCACAAAGTCCGCGGCCTGCTCCACATCCGTTAATAATTGCTCGCGAGTCATCTTGCCATCAGCACCATGGCCATCTTCTTTGTCGCCCTGCATAGTTTCTAAAGAACCTAATACGCCAAGCTCAGCTTCAACGGTAACGCCAATAGAGTGAGAGAACTTCACGACTTCTCTAGAAACATCTACGTTGTATTCATAACTTGCAACGGATTTGCCATCAGCCTCTAGAGAGCCATCCATCATGACACTCGTAAAACCGCTCTTGATAGCAGCCATACAGACTGCTGGGCTTTGACCGTGATCCTGATGCATCACTACTGGGATGTGGGGATAAGCTTCAACTGCTGCAGATATCAGATGACGCAGGAAGGCTTCACCAGCATATTTACGAGCGCCAGCGGATGCTTGCATGATCACTGGAGAATCAGCCTCATTTGCAGCTTCCATAATCGCAGTCACTTGCTCTAAGTTATTGACGTTGAAAGCTGGTAAGCCATAGCCATTTTCGGCAGCATGATCCAAGAGTTGTCGTAAAGATACTAAAGCCATGATGTTCTCTTAATGTGTATTGAGTAAATAGTTAAATTTGATGAGTGGTGAATTACTTCACATGAATGATCTTGAGAGTATTGGTACCACCGGGCTCACCCATTGGCTCACCAGAAGTTAATACCACCGTATCGCCTTTTTTGACTGCCCCTAATTTCTTTAAGCATGCCTCTACTTCTTGCAAGGCAGTGTCACGATCCTTGGTGTAATCCAAGCCAATTGGCGTGACATTACGGTAAGTACTTAAGGCACGTTGAGTGGCAATCTTAGAGGTCAATGCAAAGATGGGCACATGAATATTGTGACGACTCATCCAAATTGCCGTTGAACCTGAATCAGTCAAAGCAGCAATCGCGTTTGCATTGAGGTGATGAGCGGTAAATAAAGCGCCTAAGGCAATCGTTTGATCAATCCGCGTAAAGGTTTGATCCAAGAAATCGGTATCTATTTTCACGCGATCTGACTTCTCTGCCTCCACACAGATCTCTGCCATCGCTTTGATGGTTTGAACTGGATACATGCCAGCGGCAGATTCAGCGGAAAGCATAACGGCATCAGTACCATCAAGCACTGCGTTTGCCACGTCGCTGACTTCTGCACGCGTTGGCACTGGAGCATTAATCATGGACTCCATCATTTGGGTGGCAGTGATTGTGAATTTATCAGCCTCAAGAGCCCATGCAATCATTCGTTTTTGCAAAGCAGGTACTGCGGCATTGCCAACTTCAATCGCTAGGTCACCACGGGCAACCATGATGCCATCGCTTTCAGCAATAATACTTTTTAATGCTTCAGGCTCAATCGCTTCTGCACGCTCTACTTTAGCAATTGTTCTTACCTTACCAACGCCATACTTAGCGCTAGCAGCATCTGCTAACTTGCGCGCGTAAGCCATATCAGCACCATCTTTAGGGAAGCTGATCGCTAAAAAATCAACGCCCATTGCAATGGCTGCATCCAAGTCAGCAATATCTTTTTCAGTCAAAGCGGGTGCGGTTAAGCCACCGCCAGCACGGTTAATGCCTTTATTATTTGAGAGCGGGCCACCTTGCTCCACGAGCGTGAAAATTTCTCCGCCCTTAACGCTTTCAACACGGAGTACAACTAGGCCGTCATTTAATAAAAGACGATCGCCCGACTTCACATCGCTAGGCAGCTCTTTATAGTCGAGGCCAACACGTTCTTGATTGCCAAGCTCACAAGCCACATCGAGAATAAATTTCTCGCCCTCTTTCAGCAAAATTTTGCTGTCCACAAATTTGCCAACACGAATCTTTGGTCCTTGCAGATCGGCCATGATGCCAACTTCTCTGCCGACCTCAGCAGAAATGCTGCGGACTAAATCGTGACGTGCCTTATGATCTGCCACGGTGCCGTGTGAAAAATTCATGCGGACCACATCAACACCCGCACGAATCATGTCGCGTAAAACTTCAGGCTTTTCTGATGCTGGCCCTAAGGTTGCAATAATTTTGGTCGCTCTAAGCATAATTAGTCTTTCGCCCTTTCGGCAAGCACTGCAAAGGCTGGGAGGGTTTTGCCTTCGAGAAATTCCAAGAAAGCGCCCCCGCCAGTTGAGATGTAATCCACTTGATTTTCAATACCATACTTGGCAATCGCTGCCAAAGTATCGCCACCACCTGCAATCGAAAATGCAGGTGAATGAGCAATTGCTGCAGCCAACATTTTCGTACCGCCACCAAACTGGTCAATCTCAAATACACCGAGAGGACCATTCCAAACGATCGTGCCAGCATGCGCAAGCATGATCGATAAACGTGCCGCCGTCTTGGGGCCAATATCCAAAATCATGTCATCTTCTGCAACTTGATCTGCAGGTACACGGTTTGCGCGAGCTAGTGGCGAGAGTTCATTCGCGACCACGACATCTTCGGGAATGGGCACATGTGCGCCACGCTTTTCCATGAGATCCATGATTTCTCGGGCCTCATTAACCAAGTCTGGCTCAGCAAGAGACTTCCCAATTGACAAGCCCTTCGCCAACATAAATGTATTCGCAATACCACCACCAACAATCAATTCATCTACTTTTTCAGAGAGTGCTTTGAGAATGGTCAACTTAGAAGATACTTTAGAGCCTGCCACAATCGCTACGAGCGGGCGCTTCGGACTTGCTAACGCACGACTCAAAGCATCTAACTCAGCCGCCATTAGTGGCCCAGCACAAGCAATCGGTGCAAACTTCGCCACCCCATTCGTGGTTGCCTCAGCACGATGTGCTGTGCCAAAGGCATCATTTACATATACATCACACAGAGCAGCAATTTTTTTTGCTAACCCATCATTATTCTTTTTTTCGCCAACATTTAAACGGCAATTTTCGAGGAGAACTATTTCACCTGGATTGACTTCAAAGCCGCCGTCTACCCAATTACTAATTAGAGGTACTTTACGATTGAGTAAAGTGGCAATGCGATCCGCTACCGGAGCCAAACTATCTTCAGGCTTAAATTCACCTTCAGTGGGTCGACCTAAATGTGAAGTGACCATCACCGCTGCGCCAGCATCCAAACACATTTGTACCGCTGGCATGGATGCCCGAATACGAGTGTCTTCGGTAATATTTCCAGCCTCGTCTTGCGGCACATTGAGGTCAGCGCGAATGAAGACCCGTTTTCCCTTTAATTGGCCTGATTGGGCCAATTCGCTTAAGCGCTTAACTTTAAATAAGGATTCCGGCATGAAGATGGCTAAATATGGTGATTTATGGGAAAACTCCATTCTAAATCCTCTAGCCCTGCCACACCGAAGGACACAAGCATCTGACTCGGCAGCCTGCTCTACAATAGAGGTTTGGACGCACTTTGAGTCAAAAGGCCTAAAACCCCCTGACCTGGCATCCCGATTAATCCGCTATTACATATAGCCTATAGACATAAAAGGTAGAGAAAATGTCGATGTCCGACCGCGATGGCTTTATTTGGTCCGATGGGAAGCTAATTCCTTGGCGTGAGGCCAATATTCACGTTCTAACCCATAGCCTACATTACGGCATGGGCGTATTTGAAGGTATTCGTGCCTATAAAACCCCCCAAGGTACCGCGATTTTCCGCCTCCCAGAGCACGTTAAACGTCTCTTTAATGGCACCAAGATCTTCCAAATGAACATGCCTTATAGCCAGGAAGAGATCACTAACGGCATTATTGATGTAGTGAACAGCAATAAGCTGGAATCCTGCTATATCCGCCCCATCATCTTTATTGGCTCCCAAAAACTGGGCATCTCCCCTAAAGGCAATAGTATTCATACTGCCATCGCCGCATGGGAATGGGGTGCTTATTTAGGCGAAGATGGCCTCAATAAAGGCATTCGCGTTAAGACCTCCTCCTTTACCCGCCACTTCGTGAATTCTTCACTCGTGCGCGCCAAAGCATCTGGCTATTACATCAACTCCATTCTGGCTAATCAAGAAGTCACCGCCAATGGATACGACGAAGCGTTATTGCTTGATACCGAGGGTTATGTTTCTGAAGGCTCCGGCGAGAATATTTTTATGATCAGTAATGGCATTGTTTACACGCCTGACTTAGCCTCCTGTCTTGACGGCATCACCCGTGGCTCGATCATTCAAATTGTGAAAGACATGGGACTTGAGTTGCGTGAAAAACGTATCACTCGCGATGAGATCTACTCTGCTGATGAAGCCTTCTTTACTGGCACCGCCGCAGAAGTGACACCAATTCGTGAACTTGATGACCGGACGATTGGTGACGGTAAGCGCGGCCCTATCACTGAAAAAATTCAGAAGATCTATTTCGATGCGGTCTATGGCAGAAGCGACAATTACAAATCCTGGCTTACTTACGTTAAATAAGTTAAATCAAATTTAGCTAATAGGAAGTAGAACATGACTCAAGCTCAAGCAATGATGGTGGATGGTAAAGATCTACCATTACATTGCCCTACCAATAAAACGCCGGCATGGAACTCTCATCCACGAGTATTTTTGGACATCACTAAAACCGGGGAAGCAAAGTGTCCGTATTGCGGCGCTGAGTACAAACTCATTCCTGGCACAGAGCCACACGGACACTAAGCCTTATCAGCACCTCCGGCTAACTCGGGGTGCTGAGTCGGGATACATCACATGCAAGGTATTCTGATCATCGCTCCCAACTGGATTGGGGATGCTGTCATGACACAGCCTTTATTGACAAGGCTTAAGGCGCAATATCCAGAATCAAAAATAGATGTACTTGCTAGCACCTGGGTTGCGCCTATTTATCGCGCCTGTCATGCAGTGAACGAAGTCATTGAAGCAAAGTTTGAGCATCAGCAATTACAGTGGAGATTGCGCAAGCAGCTAGCAAAAGATCTTCAATCCAAAAACTATCAAGCCTGCTTTATTTTGCCGAATAGCTTTAAATCCGCACTCATTCCCTGGTTGGCGAACATTCCATTCCGCATTGGGTATCGCGGTGAACTTCGTTATGGCTTAATTAATTTATCACTTGATAACCCAAGCAAAATCAATCGCCCACCGATGGTAGAGCACTACCTCGCCCTTAGTCAGCTCTTACAAGATGACGAAGAAAGTTCATCATCCGCATTAAGACCAACACTTAATGTTTCATCTCTTGCAAAGCGGTCCGTAGAGCAAAAATTGGCGGGGGCCAACATCAACCCCAAGTCTCTTTTTATATTCTGCCCAGGCGCTGAATACGGTCCCACAAAGCGCTGGCCCACCAAGCATTTTGCACAGCTTGCAAAAAATATTCTTGAAGGAGATGCAAACGCCCAAATCATTCTTTTGGGTGGTAAAGGTGATCAAGAAATTGCACAAAATATTCAAGCAGAAACTGGCCTTCACGCTAACATACATAACTGGTGTGGCAGTACTTCTTTGGATGAAGCGATTGCTCTGATTGGCATAGCTAAGGCCGTAGTGAGCAATGACTCTGGATTAATGCATATTGCAGCGGCACTGAAAACTCCTCAGGTAGCCATTTTTGGGTCTAGCGACCCCGCTCATACTCCACCCTTGTCTGATAAAGCTAAAGTGCTTTGGCTTAATCTTCCCTGTAGCCCTTGTCACCAAAAGATCTGTCCATTAGGTCACTTACGGTGCCTCAATGACATCCTCCCGCAGCAAGTTTTGGCTACACTGAATACCTTGCAATAAATTCTCAGGAAACTTGAGCCATGACCAAACTAGCCAGACTCTTTCACAATGCAGATGAGGTGGTTGAGGCTTGGCGTGATGCTCTGCGTCATCGAGACGTTAAAGGTGCGTTAGACATTTGGTTAGATGATGACTCCATCACTTGCGTACTTCCTGAGGGACATCGTCTCAGTGGTCACGCAGAAATTCGTGAAGGTTTAGAAAGACTGTTATCTAAACAAGCCTTATTTTTAGAGCCGATTGCTTGCATTAGCCACTCTATTCTTGGAGCGGCGGTGTATGACACTACAGAAGCCGTTCACCTAAGAGCAGATCAAGTCGAAGCTGAATTTTTTCTCAACATCACTTTAGTACTGTTACAAGATAGTCAAGGTTGGCGTATTGCTCACCTGCATGCTAGTCGTTCAACGGATGATACATTTGATGCACCCTCTACTCCACACGGCTTGCATTAATTAATATGGACGAGCAAGTACTGCGCTCGCTCATTAAATGGCCCAATGTGCCAGATTGCTTTGGCTGGTTAGCCTTAGACCGCCGTGGTCAATGGCGGATGGTTGACGAATTTGCACAACAAAATAAATTACCAGGTCAAGTCATTCAGCATATTGCTTTAAATGAATTCATCTCCCGCAATTACGCGAGCGACCAATTAGGAAGATTCTTTTTCCAGAATGGTCCGCAACGGGTTTTCATTAGTCTAGCAGCAACGCCTTGGATCGTTCGCATCATCCCAAGCGAACAAGGTCAGCAACTCATGACCCAATGTCAAACGCAAATGAAACCAAGCGCTGCGCTTAGTGATGAAAATGGCAGTATCTATATTCTTGGATCGATTAAGCAAGCAATTTATCAAGACCTTAAGACCCAACAGTTTGAAGTCGAAGAACACGATAGCATCGGTCTCTTACATGATCACGATTTAGATCAATTTTCCGAGCTAGCCCAGCTTCGCGAAGAGGCCTGTAGTTTCGGTGGTTCTTGGAATTGGCATGGCGAACAATTACCTCTAGATCCAATACATTCTGAAGAGCTAGCTAAGCGATTTGGTTTCGTTAAACAACCAAAGCCTTAACTCCAAAAACCTAAACCTACCCAGGAAGTTGTTTGCCCTGCTCTTTGAGCTCGTCTTGGTATTGCCTTTGCATTTCACGAAGACGCGCATCAATGCTCGAACCTTGGTAAAAATCTGAGCCGCCGGCACTGCGAGCAATTTTGAGTTGCTCAATTGCAGATGGCCAAGCACCCTCAAGCGCATATTTCTCACCCAAAGCATAGTGACGCATAGGCACATTATTTGCCTGATCATACGCATTTGATAGCATACTCCACCAAACAATTTCATTTGGCTGGGATCTGGTGCGAGCCTTGAGCCAAGCAATCGCATCATTAGTGCGACCTGTCTTGAGCTCGGCATTCACCATAGCTGCTCCAGCAGCGTAAGACTGAGGATAAGCACGCAATGCAGCCTGTGCAATCTGTAAAGCTTCTTCTTTTTTACCCTTAGCCAAAGCAAGCTCTGAGGCGGTAATCTCAAGAGATAAGCTTTGACGCTGAATCGGCGAGCCCGGTGCACTAGCCTTTTGCGTTAAATTGCGGGCCTGTTGTAAATCGACTTCTGCCTGATCCCATTTACCCTGACGCTGAGCGATGAGTGAAAGCCCATAAAAGCCTTCTATCTGTTTACCAATTGGTTGCTGCTTACTGAGACTATCAAAAGTATTTTTTAAGTCGTAGAGCCCACTCGAGCTACCAGCCTGCTCCATTCGAGCGCGCGCCTTAATAAAATAAAACTCAACAGCAGTTGGTACATTGCGAGAAGGAACAGTACGTGCGCGATCCTGCATATCAGCGATACGATCAGTAGTTAAAGGGTGAGTACGCACATATGCTGGTACGCCCTTATCCATAATGCCAGTCGCTTTTTGCAAACGCTGAAAAAAACCGGGGGCACCATTCACATCATATCCACTAGCATCCAAGATCTGAAAGCCAATACGATCCGCCTCACGCTCTGCATCTCTTGAATAAGACAGTTGATTATTGATTGCTGCGGCTTGACCACCCTGCATTAAGCCAGCAGCGGCCTGAGGATTGCGTGACATCGCCAATGCACCTAATACCATGCCAGCAATCGCAATCATAGTATTTGTTGTCTGCTTATCCATTTGTCTGGCTAGGTGGCGCTGCAAGACGTGACCTGTTTCATGACCCATGACTGAAGCAACTTCAGAGTCCGACTCTGCACTGACTATCAAACCAGTATGAAAACCAATAAAGCCGCCCGGTAAGGCAAACGCATTAATGCTGCTATCTTTGACCGCAAATACTTCAAAGTTATAGGCGCCGCTACCTTGTTCGTTCGCACCACCAAGTTGTAATTTTTTAGCGGCCTGTATTAAGCGGCGCTCCATTTGATTGAGATAGTCATATATAGGCAAATCATTTGAATAATCTGCGTCAGGCCTAATTTGGCGCATGATCAACTCACCGTATCTTCGCTCGTCTACCCGACTTAAAGCATCACCGCCTGGATCACCCATGTCAGGCAAAATAATCGTTGGCTGACTTTGAAGAGTATTGCGTGTTGGAGCATTAGCAGGACGGGCATCTGGAGACTGCATCGCCCGACCAATATTTTGGATGGCGGCAGAATTTCCCTCTACAGAAACATCTCCAGTAGCAGGTGCGGCATACAGAGGAGTAGTCCCAGTACAAGCCAGCCCCAGAACGAGGTGCATCGCTAAAAGACGCTGCCAAACCGAAATATTTTTAACAGACTTTATATCTTGCATCCCTATATGGTAAAACTTATCCCATGAACAAACTAACTCATTTTGATGCCAGTGGCCAAGCCCACATGGTAAATGTTGGCAATAAGCCCAATACTCATCGCATAGCAATTGCTACCGGGACTATTACGATGCTTCCGGAGACCTTTAAAATGGTTGAGGCTGGCACCCATAAAAAGGGTGATGTTTTAGGAATTGCTCGTATTGCAGGTATTCAAGCTTCCAAAAGAACTTCGGATCTGATTCCTCTGTGTCATCCACTGGCACTCACCCACGTAAGCCTCGAATTCCAACTAGATCAAAAAACCAGCAGCATCGCTTGCCAAGTTAGGGCTGAAACTACGGGGCCAACAGGCGTTGAAATGGAAGCCCTCACCGCAGTCCAAGTCGCCCTCCTCACAATCTACGATATGTGCAAAGCAGTAGACCGTGGCATGGTGATGAGTGATGTCAAGCTGTTAGAAAAAAGTGGTGGTAAATCTGGGGAATGGAAGGCTGAACAATAACAGCTCATCAAAAAGCCACCCGAAGGTGGCTACCCATTGATAGTTACAAAAGAAGAAATTTTTATTTACTAATTCTGCACTCAGAAGGTAGTAACTGAGAAATCAGATTGGTCTCAGTCGATCTGCATGACCAACCTCCTGCCCAAGCTGAGCCCTCAGGTTTTGACAAATCAATTGGCTTAGGTGAGTTTGCATCTGGCTCATTGGTGGGAACAAGGTGCAATGTATTTTTACCTTCAGGCGCCACACTAATTTGATAATCAATCGCAATTGCCCCTGATGGGGTAACTTCAATCAATTTAACGCTTCGTGTTGGCGTAAAGGTGAAAGACCCACTTGTAGCTTCATCCATAGGCACAGTTCCACGACTAGCAAATGCTTCTGTGACGGCAAGCTTGGCGCTGGAGGAAAGATTCATGCCTTCAATAACTCGGCTACGAGCAATGTAGTCCTGATACTGAGGCACTGCCACTGCAACCAAAATTCCAATGATCGCCACTACCACCATGACTTCTATCAGCGTAAAGCCAGACTCTTGATGAGTCTCTTGTTGTCCCTGCTTGTCCTGATTTTTACTTTGCATATCTTCTAGCTCCTGAGGTGAAATACCTCATCATCCAGTCTATACCTCTTGAACTCAATGAGGCTAAGAAGTAAAAAAGCCGGCTTTTCTGATTACCTAGAAAGAAATTTACGCTTCTTTGTGAGCATTCTTTTTCTTTAAATAGGTTCCAACCAAAATAACAACTGCGATACCAATCACCTCAAAGGCGAGCTTTGCATCGCCTAATGCCTCTTGGATACTATCTTTAATAGCTGGATCATCAACCAACATACCACCAGCTAGAAGGCCTAATAAACCAGCACCCAAAGTAATAATGATTGGGAAACGCTCCATCACCTTTAACAACATAGCGCTGCCAAAAATGATTAATGGGATAGACATTCCAAGTCCAATAATCAGAAGCAATAAACGAGTTTCTTCTGGACCCTTTTGTGCGGCCGCGGCTACAGCTAAAACGTTATCCAAACTCATGACTAAGTCTGCAATCAAGATTGTACGTATGGCCGCCCAAATACTTGTCTTAGCCTCCATATGCTCTTCCCCGCCGCTATCAGACAATAACTGAATGCCGATATACAACAGCAATAAACCGCCGACGATTTTTAGATAAGGCAAGGTTAGTAAGGCCACTGCAGTAATGGTTAGTACTACACGCAAAATAATCGCTGCTGCACTACCCCAAAAAATGGCTTTCTTTTGCTGGGCTGGCGGCAGGTTACGTGATGCTAAAGCAATCACTACTGCGTTATCACCCGATAACAAAATATTCGCAACAATAATTGATAAGAGTGCCGCCCAAAAAGTAGCGTCAGAAAATGCCGAAAAATCCATGATGTCTCCTACGTTTTTATGTTTTAACTTCTTTTTAATTACTGATTACTACGAAAAAGGATACTGAATATTCAGCATCCTTTTTTGACCGCTCATTACAACATAGCTTTTAATAATGCAGCCATTTCCGATGGGTTCTTTGTCACTTTGAAACCACACTCTTCCATCACGGCAAGCTTTGCGTCAGCTGTATCTGCGCCCCCAGAAATCAACGCGCCTGCATGACCCATCCGCTTACCTGGAGGGGCAGTAACGCCTGCAATAAAGCCAACTATTGGTTTCTTCATATTGTCTTTACACCAGCGAGCTGCCTCAGCCTCATCAGGCCCACCGATTTCACCGATCATAATGACAGCGTCTGTTTCTGGATCTTCATTAAACATGCGCATCACATCGATGTGCTTCAAACCATTAATCGGGTCGCCACCAATACCTACTGCAGTAGATTGGCCCAAGCCAATTGCAGTCAATTGACCAACCGCTTCGTATGTCAAAGTTCCAGAGCGGCTCACAACACCAATACGACCTTTCTTGTGAATATGGCCAGGCATGATACCGATCTTGATTTCATCAGGAGTAATAATTCCTGGGCAGTTAGGGCCAAGTAACAGAGTTTTCTTGCCGCCCTTAGCTTCTTTAGCTTTCATCTTGTTACGTACTTCCAGCATATCGCGTACTGGAATACCTTCTGTAATACAGATCACGAAATCGAGGTCAGCTTCAACTGCTTCCCAGATTGCAGCGGCTGCGCCTGGAGGTGGAACATAAATGACAGAAGTAGTTGCACCAGTTTGGGCCGCAGCCTCTTTAACAGTCGCATAAATTGGAATATTAAAAATAGACTCGCCAGCCTTTTTAGGATTTACGCCAGCAACGAAACAGTTTTTACCGTTTGCGTATTCCTGACATTTTTCAGTATGGAACTGACCGGTCTTACCAGTAATACCCTGTGTAATGACTTTGGTGTTTTTATTGATCAAAATAGACATATTGAAATTCCTGGATTATTTGTTTTTGGCAACAGCCGCAACTACCTTAGTAGCGGCTTCAGCCATTGAGTCGGCGCTAATGATTGGCAAACCAGAGTCCACAAGAATTTTCTTGCCTAACTCTTCATTAGTGCCCTTCATGCGCACTACCAAAGGAACTGTGAGGTTTACTGCCTTACAAGCAGTAACAACACCGTCAGCGATCACATCGCAACGCATAATCCCGCCGAAGATGTTGACCAAAATGGCTTCAACACTCTTATTCTTGAGCATGATCTTGAATGCTTCGGTCACTTTTTCTGCAGTAGCACCCCCGCCAACGTCTAAGAAGTTTGCAGGCTCGCCACCGAATAACTTAATCGTATCCATGGTTGCCATTGCTAAACCAGCGCCGTTTACGAGACAGCCAATATTGCCATCTAATGAGATGTAAGCCAGATCAAATTTAGAAGCTTCAATCTCAGCAGCATCTTCTTCATCGATATCACGGTAAGCAACGATTTCTGGATGACGGAATAATGCGTTTGGATCAAAGTTGAACTTAGCGTCCAAAGCCTTGATCTTGCCATTACCTTCAAGAATCAATGGGTTAATTTCAACCAATGAAGCATCGGTATCCCAATAGGTCTTGTACAAGTTTTTGAATACATCACGTGCCATCGGAATAGAGGCTTCAGGAACACCAATACCTTTTGCGACGATATCGCAGTCAGCATCTGTCATTCCAATCAATGGATCAACAAACACTTTGATAATTTTTTCTGGATGAGATGCAGCGACTTCCTCAATATCCATACCGCCTTCGCTAGAAGCCATGATCACATTTTTTTGTGTCGCGCGGTCTGTAACGATACTGAAGTAATACTCTTTTTTGATATCTGCACCGTCTTCAATTAAAAGACGATTGACTTTTTGACCTTCTGGGCCTGTCTGGTGAGTCTTGAGTTGCATACCCAAAATTTCGGATGCGTACTTCTTTACGTCATCCATGCTTCTCGCCAACTTCACACCACCGCCTTTGCCACGACCACCAGCATGAATTTGAGCCTTCACAACCCATACTGGACCGCCGAGCTTTTCAGCAGCCTTCATAGCTTCATCTACACTAAATGCAGGAATGCCATTTGGAACAGGCACATTAAATTGGCGCAGAAGTTCTTTGCCCTGGTACTCGTGAATTTTCATAATTACTCCGAAACGGTATCTTTTGTAGCAAGCGATGAGGATTAGTAAAACCGATATTGCCTTGATCCCATACTTACTCGAGAAATAGCTAAATTAGCCAAATTTGAATAAATGCGAACGGCTTGACCGACTTCATAAGTCTATCATGTTGCAATGCCGCAAATGGCAATTTTTGATCCGTAATTGCCCTAATCAGGGCTTTGACCGCCAATTATTCTGGCCACCACATCTGAACTAAAACCCTTAGACGCCAAAAACCGATATTGCCTTGCGCGTTCTTTTTGATCCTGGGCTTTTTCCCCGTATTTTCTTGCCCAAAGTTCATATGCCCGCTGAAATTCAGTTTCCTTTAAAGCCCCAAGGAGCTTGGCTGATTGCTGCGAATCCACCCCCGCCCTCTCTAGCTCATCAGCAATTTTTCGAGTCCCATATCGCTCACTACGCCTTCGCACCAAGGCTTCCGCAAATCGCTCGTCGGATAACCAACCACGAGTCTCAAAATCATCCAAAACAGCCTCAATACTAAGAGTGGTAGCTTGCGAGGTTTGCTCCAGTTGCTCAGCGCCCAACCTTGCCCATCTAGCCTCTGATTCGGCCAACTTGGCGGCTAAAGTTTTGCGACTATATTCTCGGAGCGATAAAAGACGCAAAGCCCGAGCTTTGAGACTCGGGCTTTGTTTAGGTTTTTTACTAGCTAATTCTGACATCGAATGATTCAACGCAGTTATTCGACTTCCTCTTCCTCACTTAAGACATCGGTCACTACTGCAGAACCAGATTTGACGCCTAGTTTCTCGCGAATTTTTGCTTCAATATCTTTAGCAATCGCTGGATTCTCTTTCAAGAAATCGCGCACATTGTCTTTACCCTGACCAATACGATCGCCGTTATAGCTATACCAAGAGCCAGACTTTTCAACGATATCAGCTTCAACACCCATATCAATGATTTCACCTTCTCTTGAAATACCGGCACCGTACATGATGTCAAAAATGGCTTCGCGGAATGGAGGAGAAACTTTGTTCTTCACAACCTTCACACGGGTTTCATTACCAACGACTTCGTCACCCTTCTTAATGCTACCAATACGGCGAATATCTAAGCGCATAGAAGCGTAGAACTTCAGTGCATTACCACCAGTAGTAGTCTCTGGGGAACCAAACATCACACCAATCTTCATGCGAATTTGGTTAATAAAGATCACGGTGGTGTTAGTGCGCTTGATAGCGCCAGTCAATTTACGCAATGCTTGACTCATCAAGCGAGCTTGCAAGCCGGGCAATGAGTCGCCCATATCGCCTTCAATCTCAGCTTTGGGAACCAAAGCTGCAACGGAGTCAATGACGATCAAATCGATTGAGCCGGAGCGCACTAGAGCATCTGCGATTTCTAAAGCTTGCTCACCAGTATCTGGTTGAGAAATCAATAAATTATTCACATCCACACCTAAGCGGGATGCGTACTGAACATCTAAAGCATGTTCAGCGTCGATAAATGCGCAAGTACCACCAAGCTTTTGCATTTCTGCAATCGCATGCAAAGTTAAGGTTGTTTTACCGGACGATTCTGGGCCGTAGATTTCAATCACACGACCACGTGCTAGACCGCCAACTCCCAAGGCGATATCCAAGCCAAGTGAACCACTCGATACCACTTGAATATCTTGGCTAATTTCAGCATCGCCCAATCTCATGATCGAGCCCTTGCCAAATTGTTTCTCAATTTGCGCTAAGGCTGCTGTTAACGCCTTTTGCTTATCTCCACTCATCCCCTCAAATTCTGAGGAAGCTGATTTTCTTTTGTCATCCAAGGCCATTTTTTATTCCTTTTTCACTGTGTATTGGGCTTTTTCCCGAAGTTTCATCTACTGTTTAACAACTTAGGATTTACTGTATATAAAAACAGTAGTATTTGCAAGCGACTTTTCAAGGGAATTTACAGATTTTTTACTAGTCCCTGCTCGATTGGGGTGCGGTCCCAATAGAAAAAGAGAGGCATTGCAATCGCCCATACGACGCCAACCAGGATAAAACCCGTGATTTGACCTCCGGGGCCCCATCCTCCAGCCCCTAATCGAATGCCAGCCTCATAGGAAAGGGGGCCAGAAATAGCGCCCAATACGGCTGCCCAGATGGGTCTACCCCGCAACCAAGATAAGGAACCGTTTACGGTAGTGGCCACTAACACCCAAAGAGTCCACATCCATAAAGGGGATAGAAAGGGAGAAGGCCAATCATCTCGGAAATCCAAGTAGCCTAAATACATGATGAGGGAGTCAGTACAAATTCCAAAGAAGAGGGCTTTTAATAGGAGGCTCAATTCGGCTCTAGGGGATGGAGAGCGCCATGCATGAAACGCTATATAGGCCAAAGTACCAATTACCGGCCATAGCACCTGCTGATTAGCTGCACCCAATACACAAGCAAACCAACCAGCTTGAAAAAAGACAAAGTTCCAAAATTTAGCCATATATGAATTCTAGCCAGCCTAAGAAAAAAGCCACTGCCGGTGGGCAATGGCCTGTAGATTTGGTGGCGAATCAGGGATTTGAACCCCGGACCTGCGGATTATGATTACGATTTAGTCCGCAGAACCACTCATTATACCCTTATATCTATTGGGCGCCAGAGCATCACCATCAAAAAGTATCTAACTGTGTATCTAACTCGTAATACAATAATTGAACCCAATTATTGAACAAATATGAGTAGAACCACCCCTATTCCATCGAGTATTCAGACGATTTCTGGATACCCCAAGAAGTTAGTAGTGTATCTAACTTCTTCTAGTAAATATTACTGGGTCAGAGTGTTCTTTCAAGGGAAATATTTCACAAAATCGACTAAATCTACAAATTTGGTGGAATCAAAGAAATTCGGAATTAAGTTTTACGAACAAGTTCTTTTAAATAGTGTCATCACCAAGACTTCAGACACAAACAAGTCATTTACGGTGGTGGGTCGAAATTACTTAGATTCAATTAAACCCATCACCATTCCTTCTGTATACCGAAATGATGAATCTCGATTTAAGAATGAACTCTCCCCATTCTTTAATGAACAAGATATCTCCACCATCACTAATTCACAGATTAGTCGTTTACTACAAAAACTCACTGAAAAAGAACGTTCACTCTCGACTCTCAAACACTACATGGTAGTTCTACGAAAGATTTTGAAATACGGTATCTCAAATGACTTATTAGATAAGTTACCTGTTTTTCCGAAACTTTCTAGTAAAACAAGAACAACACAAAAACGAGATTACTTAACAGACGAAGAATATGAATCAATCGTCAGAATGAGTGAACTTTGTTCTGATGAGAAGTTAGTAGTGAGAGGTGTAGAAATAACACTAGAGATGAAATATCTGATTCAGTTCATGATTAATTCATTTATACGACCATCCGACTTACGAGTGATTAAACATAAACACATCACGATTAAAAAAGAAAATAAAGATGAGTGGATCGTGTTGTCACATCCCGCAACCAAGACAAACGCAAATGAAGTTCAATGTATGACTGCGTCAGTCGGTATATACAAGAAACTTTGTGAACTCAGATTAAAAAATCAGAAGACGATTTCTCCTGACGAATATGTGTTCTATCCACAATACAAGAATCGTGACACGATGATGAGTGTTGTCGGTAGATTATTCAGAAAGATTGTAGAGAGAACAAATCTCGAAACAACGACAGATAAGAACATCACACTCTACTCATTACGTCACACGTCAATCATGATGAGATTAGTAAAGGGAAATGTAAATACATTACATCTTTCAAGAAACGCAAGAACATCCCAACAGATGATTGACCAGTTTTATAGTTCACACTTAACTACCGACCAAGTTCGTGTTCATCTACAACGATTTGAAAGTGTTGAGAAGAAAAAAGAAGAACAACTCAAAAAACGACTAGAACGAGAGAAAGAAAAAGAAATTAAGAGAAAAGTCGAAGAAAAGTTGAAATCTAAGACCCCCTCAAAAACCACCACAAAAGTTCAAAAATAGTTCGGAATCAGAGTTAATATATCTCTGTCAAAACATCAATAAATTGATTGGGGTCTCCACCATGAAATTATCAAGAATGAGAAACTTTCTGATTCCAGTATCTCTAGGACTCATCATCTCAACGAATGTATTTGGTCAATCACAATCATTCAGGTGTAATTTTTCAGATGGTCTATCAACAAACTGGGATTCGGGGAAACCATCTTCTAAGAGAACTTCAGATATGAGTGAATTAATATTTGACCAAATTGATATTAAAAAAGGAACCGGTCGAATGATTGGTAATTCAGGATCTGAAACTGTTCAAGTTCTTAAAGGTGATAGTTCAACTCATATTGTCGAAAGAACACCATCTGGAAATATGAATATCACAACTATATTTAATCCCACTCAAAAATATTCTGATTTGTATCCAGTAGTTCACAGTCGTCATATTAATTTGATGAGTGGTCCATTTCCATCTCAGTATGTTGGTTTATGTAAAAATTTAAAATGAATACTAATCTAATATTAGATTTTTACGTTATTGGAATAGTAATATTTGGGGTGTTAGTTGGATACTTTATCAATAGAAATGATATAAAACATAACCCAAGAACAAAAGAAGACTTACTGAATAATTTCTTAGACAACTTAGAGAAAAAGAAAAAAGACTAATACTTCCCTGGAAACTCACCATTCGAAACATTCAACATGATTGTTTCACCCCACTTCATCCATCTTCCTAAGTTTCTCAATACATTGTCTAAGTCATTCTGATTAGTATTCAGAGTAGTCGGTAAAGTCATCTTCTTTTTACCTTCATAGTATTGAACAACCATTGGTAAGAGTTTGGGTATCTTAGGTTTATTGTTCTTGAGATACACATCACGATAGATATTCAATACACTTCGAATTGTCTTGAGTTTAGGTTCCGATCCTTCTGTTAACTGATATCTACCAATCAAAACAGTCTTTTTCTTCTTACTTGATGACTTCTGTTCTTTTGTCAGGATATCTTTAAGTTGAGAAAGTGTTTCTGTGACAGATTGATTGAGTGGTACTTCTATCAAAATCCCATAAGGTGATTCCATCTCATCTTCTGACTTAACGACTTTGACTACAGGTTGTTCAAAGAGTTTTGAATGAGTCTTCCACCAGTCATCAAACTTGATATTCGTTATATCACCCCATGAATCATAAAAGTGTTTCGACTTCCTCAAATTTGATTGAACATCATTTATCAATGACTGATGACATAACTTATAGAACTCAAACCAGAGTCTGTAGTTCTCTTTACGAATGAGTAAGTTTGAGGTGTTGTTCATAGTAGGAACAATCTACCATAAAAAGACAATACTATCTATCCGACAATTGTCGTAAATAGACTTTTATCGTTCTAAATCAATGACTTAAAGTGTATAGTGGTAAGTATAGATTGAGATTGATTGATTCAATTCCGAATCCAATATTCGATTTATATGACATCACTTATAGGAGATTTAAATGAGTAAACCAATGTTACAAATAAACTTAACGATGACTCATGGTGTTTGGGTAAAAGAATTCTCGGATCCAGAGGAAATGACAAAACAAATTGAAGAATTAATAAACAATAAAACTATTTCATTTGAGATGAACGATAAATCATATTTAACTGACGACCATCATGAGTGTTATCTAGAAAAAATTAATTATCAGTATTTCAGATAATTTATATGTAACTGTCCATTCCTAAAGAATCATCTAGATTCCTGAAACGACAGAATAGTGACAACTAATAAAAATAACTAAGTCACTACACCCTTAATTTTTTTGATGTGAATAAAAGAACCTTTTTAAAGGGTGTGGGATTCTTTTGTTCAAAATTTATTGAAAGTAACTAAATTATGAAATTATCAAATCAACTACAACTTCAAACTTATCAAACTACCTGTAAAAACATGACTGTCGTAAATGAATACATCACTTCTTTCCAACAGTACACAAGAAACACCGTAGAGAACATCCTCAAATTAAGTTCACTAATTGTTGAGATGAAAGAAAAAGAAAAGTCTGGTGAACTGGATAAAACAGATATGAACTACTTCTGTTTCTCAGTCGGACTCAAAAGAGATGGTTCAACATTTAGAAAGTTTGAACAGATTGGTAAACACTCTGAAATTTTCTGGAAGTATGTAGATAAGTTACCTGACTCTTACACTGTTCTCTATGAAATCACCACTCTTGATCCTGATAAGTTTGAAGAGTTAATGTGTAATGATGAAATTCATTCATATGTGACATTGAGGGATGTAAAGAGATTAGGAGGAAAAGTTCCTAATATGAACAGTTCCAATAAATTCTCATCTTCTTCCGTTAGTCCAGTTCAAATGAAGAAGTTAATAAAGTCTATAAATCGTTTCACGATAACTGTTTCAAGAGATATACCAAAAACAGAATTTGATTCAATAATTAAATTTCTAGATAAACTTCAGGAAAAACAACTTGTCAGATTTGAAATACCACAAATTACAGAGTATCAAGAAGATGATGAAAATGTTGTTGATGAAGAAGTTGTAACAATGTAATAAAAATTCTCCCCACCACGAAACTGATTATTTCCAATAATTTTTTTCTGGTGGGGTTTTTGTTATTTTGAAATTTTTTTCAGGAGGTGAAATGGTAAATATGACTTTATCCATACCTACAGACAACAACTTGTATAAATATAAGTATGAGTAGTAAATATTGGACAAGTCCCATGTGACACAGTCACTGATTACGGAACGACAGAAGTTAAGGACCGTGTCGTATCAAACTGTGAGACTAAGACAAATTACATAATGAGGACACCAAAGACGAAGATGGGTGTTATTCAATAAAGATTATCGTCACGATGGGATGAAAAGACTCCCAAAACAGTCTGTATATCGTTTGTGTGGTTTCAGATTGTTACCGTTGGAAGAAACAGATGTAAAGGAAAAAGACTAACCGTCCTTCCTGATTAATCAACGAATCAGGTTATCTACACAAATGTGTCTGAGAGTTCCACACTCAGGTAATGATTCATCTATCTTCGGATAGGTGAATTGTATCTTCAAATTCCTCCTCAGATACATTGGATCTAGATAAGTTCTAGTTAATTGATTTCATCAATGTTACTTCGTAACAATCCTATTTAATTTAATTATATGAATCTTGATACGAGGAACGAGTATCAAATGACGAAGTCATCCACTAGATTGTTCCTCCTGTGAACAAGTATGGTGACCAGTAACTTTCACCAGATTCCATTCCTTATAAATAACCATATAGAACTTACTTGTCGTTAACCATGTCGTTAGATGTTAGTTCTCACTAGTCTTAGTTTCTATTCACTATCCAAAGGAAATCAATGTCATTACAAATTCAATCTACACCACAAGTTCAATTTCCATTACGAATGAATCATGAACTTCATACACGATTTACCAAGATATCCACCACTACCAAGATTCCTAAATCAACACTAGGAAGACTTTCTATAACAAGATTTCTAGATGAAATCGATAAAAAAGGAATAACAACTGTACTAAAAGAACTGGAGAACATATGAACAAAATTAAATCATTTCGTCGTTTTATGAAAGAAGAGAAAGAGAAGTATTACACCTGTGACCTGAATCCTGATATGAGTAAAGATGATGTTATCTATCTCTTTAATGAACTCATACCACTCACTATGAAGATGTTAAAGAACGGTCAAGTTCTTATTACAGTCGAACCAGTTCTTGATGGTGAAGAAGAATGAATAAACAACTGACAGACCATCTCGTAAAAGAATCAATACATTCTTACTTCTTTAATCCCAAGATGAAAGATTCCTCCATACAGTCTGACTTACAAGAACTGACACAAATAGTGAAGAAATTATCTAAAAAGAAACACTATGTTGTTTTTATAGTGGAAGATAAAGTATATTAATTATGTAATTTATATCATTTTTAAATCAACAAATCGGTGGATCTTTATGACTAACAATCGTGATGAAGAAATTGAAAAGTACTTAAAACATCTTCAAAAAGAAGAGGAAGAAAATGAGTATGAAGATGATGAAGATAATCGTTTCAGAATCGAAACTACCACCACTAATAGTATTGTTGAGAGAAGAACGTACGGTGGGAATGGAAAAGACTTTGTCATTGAAACACTTTGGAGGTCGGGTTATGTGATTGTTGTAGATGAACCCTATCTACCAGATGACTACGATCCTGAAGTGGGAATCGATATTCTTAAACTTGATACAGATATCGATGACCAAGATTTCACAGATGGATCATCAGAATTTATATTTGGGGATGGTTTCACCATCGAAGAACAGGAGGAAATTAAGAGTATTTACGAAGATGAAGATGAAGAAGGTCTAAGAGAGTTAGGTTACGAATTCTATGTTGGTGAATATTGTTTCTTCGGTAAGTTAAAGATAGAAAAGGTTGAGTGATCTTCTATCTTCACACTACGAATCAATGATGACTTAAATGATCAGGTTATCAATCAAATACGGTATCAACAATTCCATCTTTCAATAGTTCTGATGAACCTACCTGAAGCATATTCTTGCAACTTGTCATTTCTTCATAACTAATCCATTTTTTTGAAGATTTGTCATTTAACATCATTTTGATATGGTTATATCCAAGTTCAATAATTTTCCTATCAATTGAGTCAATTGCAGTTTTCATTGAGATACACCTTCCATCGTCAACAGATGCTTGATGAAACCCCATCGTTCTATATTTTTGTATATTTCTTTTAACACCACCAACAAATATGTAACCACATGCTGAGTCACAAGAATCAGTTATGAATGTTTCAATATTTTTCTCTCGTACCGTCTTACCAATTTCTATACTGTAAAGTAACTTACCGCCATTTGAATTCAGGTATAGAGATATTTTTTTACAATTTTTCTTTTCAAAGAGAGACAGAACATCACTAAATTTATAACCCAAGTCTTCATCAACTAGACCAGATATTTTTATCACGCAGTTATTTGGATTCGAGAATTGATATGTAATGAGTCCATTGTCATATCTTTGTGTAGCAATTTGTTCATTTGTAAAGAGGATAAAAATAAGTACCGAACAAATGCAGAGGAATGTGAGTGTGATGTATTTCAAAAGAGAATTTTAAAAAATAATTAGAAATATTCTGTAAAAAAGAAGAGTTAAGTTAAAACCTATTAGAGAATTTTTTACAAATACCCTCGAGATTAATAAAAAGTTCTACCGTATTTAATTACTTTTTATATAGAGTACTCACTATAGTTTTAGTTTCACCACATTCATTACTGTAATCATTCTCTCGAGAAACGTTCCTTTGTATCTCTTGTCATCATCCCTATAGATAACCTTTCCATCCTCTACAGATCCATGTGACGGAGTCCATTTACATATTTCTAGTAAAGGAACTTCTCTATTCTCAAATTGAATACAACGAAAGTAATATCGAAAATACTTGTTATCACCTGAGTTCTTAACCAGAGTGAGATTAGTGAAATTCTGAAATTGAACGTAGTAACCAGACTTCATGGACTTATAACGTCTAATTTTTCCCATTACCTTCAAGGGGTATTTGGAGACTATCGAACCGGTCTCCTTACATGACTTTATTACAAGTTTTTCTAGTGTGGACTTCACTTCTTTGTCATTCATTATCTTATGATCCACTTCAGTTTTATCAGACCAAAATTCCCACAAAGGGTTTGAAGTTAAATTAAACTTCTCACCATAACTACTCAATAAACCCTGAGTAATTACCAACTATTTTTATTGATGCAAAATTTTTCACTCATTCCGCTTCTAATGCATGTTTGAGTCGGCGATACAAGAAAATATAATAGAAAGACAATAATTAATCCAAGGTACAAATACAGAATCTTGCGTAGAAAATTTGGAACTTTAATTAATTCATTTTCAATTGTATTTTTTGCATTTAAGTGAAAAATAACTATCTTACCCAACACAATATAGTTAACAATAAATATACCGACTATTGAAAAAAGGATGACGTAGACTAAAATTGTGACAAATTCGGTTCCTGGTTGATATCCAACAATGAAAAAAAGTACCAAAAGAAATAATAACAATGCATTTGTAACTCTTTTAAAAAACATTACCCCCTCCTATTCCTCAACTCATCCTCGACAGACTCTTTAAACTCTTTCTTACGTTTCTCTGATTCCTTGAGATTGTGAATCACTTCTTTACCTGTAATTACAATCTTATCTTCAAGAAGGTCTGTTAAGGACTTCTTAGGTTGTTTAAACGTACTCACAAGACTCACTTTCTCAACCTTTTTTAATTTTCATAACTAAGAAAGTTGCTAGTGATAGCAATGGAATAAACAGATAACCCAAAATAAGTTGAAGTTTTTGTTCTCTAAACATAAATTCAGTCACCATCAACTGAAGAAACCAAACCCCACCAATTGAACCAATATAAAAGGAATAGGTAAATATTTTTGAAAAGTTCAGGTTTAGTTTTTGTAGGACAACATATAGACCAAAAAATAGTGTGTAAATTAAGAATCCGTACCCCACCAACTTGAAATCGTTATCATTAAGAAAAATTGTGTTTTGATAGTAAATACTCTTAATACAAACCCAAACAACAGATGAAAGGTAAAAAGATCCAACAGTTAAACTTAAAGTAAGAATTATAAAAAAAATAATTCTGAGTAGTTTTAAATAATTTTTTAGTAAAAATTCCATAATTTAAGTCAATCAAGAAGGTTCAATTAAGGTGCTTGGGAAATATACTTTTTTTGTATCTGGGAGATGGACTTTTAACTAGTACTTTAAGTTTCAATAAACAGTTGTTTATTGAATTAATTGACAGTTCCAAATAATAGGTCCTTGATTCCAATAAACCAATGAACCACTGATAGGATCAAACTGAATTTTCAACCCTTGATCACAAGAAGTTTCACCAAATGTCACACTATTACCTGAAACACTACAAAGTATTGGTAGATCATAAGTGGAGAACTTTAATTGACTATTTGATTTCACTGGAAACTTTTTTTGTTTTGAATCAGATGAATCAAATTTAAAAAATAATGACCGTTTAAACCCTGGTGAATAATTGGAATCATTGGTTCCGCAAATATATTCTTTTTCGGTAATTTTTGACTCAACACCACAACCAACAAGAATCAAAAAAGTTGATAGCAATACCAAAAGATTTATGTTTTTCATTTATTACTGCTCTTTTTCTCTGGTATCAACCCGTTATTCATGTACCAGAAATAATAAAACATAACATCTTGTCCATTTCTATCCGTAACTTCAGTTGGAATTTCTCTAACAGAAACTTCTTTATACGAATTACCAAATAACTTATATTCAACATTCCTATACTTGTATCCCATTCGTTCATACACAACTAAGGTATTTGACTTACTTGGTACAGGAAAAAATATAAATCCACCAAAAATATCTACCAACTTCTTCCACGAAGTACCGTTCTGTTGAAGAACTATAGTGTTCAAACCCCCAGAACCACCAACACCTTCCTGAAGAATTATTTCAACTGAATCTTTCGATGTGATGTGAACTCGACTCCATCTAATTGGTGGATTTTCACTAGGTAATTCTTTTACCCAGTCCTTATAAACCTTACTATCAGTAATATCCTTTGGTGGATCAGTTCTAACCCATTTTATATTTGATGGTGAAAGATGAAAATCGTAGTCCTGAATCTCAGAACCTTGAACAAAACTATAAAAAAATACTAAGACTAAAAGAAGTAATTTTTTCATTGTTTTACTCTTCGTGATTCTACAAACTCAAACTCAAATAAAGACTCCATATGTTGACCCACTTTATTGATGATTTCATCGTTTATAAAGATTCGTCCGTTTGTATTCACTTTTTCTAAGTACTCACCGTGATATATCAATTTTGGATAGGTATTACCATTCAGATCGTAGGTTCCATAAGTTACCGTTGGACCTGTAACCCTTTCACCAAGAACACTAATAAAAAATAGTTCCGTAAACGTGGAACCTTCGTCATTACGAAATTTCATAAGTGTCTCAAACATTGCTCTGAACTCAATAATTCTTACTTCTTCGTATGTATAACCATAACGAATACATATGTCGTTAACGTTCTTTTCACACTTTTCAGTTGAGGGTAAACCGAAACAAAGTTCAATATTTGACTTAACTTCCGTCATATAGTGTTCTAGAGTAGAGAAGGTCATTTTTAATCGTGTTTAATAGTTTTTTCTAAAACGACTGACTTTTCTAGTTTGAGAATCTGAAATCAGTAAAGCACGTAAATTTACATTTGTGTCAAAAGCAATTGATAAGAGATTTTCGTTGAGTAATTTTATTTTTTGATAAATCCCAATAATTAATGATAGAAAACCAAAGACAATCAAATATCCAATAAAAGTTAAAAATATCATTAGAAGAAAAAGTCCAAGAGGTAATTCCGAAACCTCAGTACCAATCTTGTATATAAAACCCCACTTAGGTGAGAATGGAACAAATATAAGTTTACAAAAAACAAGATAAATTAAGGAAAAGAACGACAACATATGTATCGTTCCTAAAGTAAATATTAATAAGTTAATTACTCTCTCATTAACCTCTAACATTTCATCAATTGTTGATTTTTCGTTATTTATATTTGACATTACTCACCTAATTACAGAGTTGAAATCCACCTACCCATACTTCTTTCATCTTCGAAATTACTTCCCCTACATCAACGACCCTATCGTTCATTGACGTATTTCTATCAATCATCAATCCAGTAGATTTATCTAATCCCAAGGGTTTTAAATTAGGAAAGAAATCATTGATAAGTTTATTAATTCTATATGTAGTTTCTTCAGTTAATTCGATTTTTGGATAACTCCCAGGAACACCCATCGGAGAGATATGAAAAGGTGGTGAAATTTCATATTTACCATCAATTTCTACTCGAAAATCGAACCTTTCTTTCATCACATCTGAGTCCAATTTCAGACTAAAACTTCCCTTAAATTCCTCCCAATCAAACTCAAAATCAAAAAGTGTGATGACTTTTGATGTAGACGGTGACACTACATTACCCCTCAGAAAATTATGTAAGTTATCTAACTTGTCATTCATTTTTCTGTTCTTTCGATCCATTTTGTCCAGTAGTCAACTAGACCAGCGATTTCTCTACCGTCCTTACCTTCTATATCAATTGATTGTTGTGAATAAGGTATGTCACCAACAATAGTTCCATCATCTTTGTAGTTACAGTACCCAGCGATTCCACCACATAACTTATCAAAAACAATGATTGAACAAACATCTTCCATATTTTCAAAGGGATTCTCTTTAGAAATTTCAAAGACCCAGTATCTTTTTCCCTTGTACAGAATCTTATGATTTGTAAGTTCTGGTTCTATGTATCTACTAACCATGATTACCCTCTTCTAAGACTTGATTTACTCGTTCGTGTAAATTAAATGAAGTTGACGAATAGTACAGTTTGGGATTCTGTCGAACTTGTTCATATTCTTCTCTTGAGAGATTAATACTTACTCCTCTTGACCAGTAATAGTATTTACCATCATCCTCAATCACAATCGACTTATAGTTAAATTCCTTAGTACTCGGTGGTCTCTTGGTTATTGGAGACAAATATGACGGTAGAGGTGTGATGTCAACAATACTTAAATTCATACAAATCCTTTTAGTCACTTTGGGTAGACAAGTGGAATAAATCACCAATAAAAAACCCACCAAGAAGGTGGGTCTAGTCACTCAATGTTTGTTCTATAAAGAACCTCATCGTTTTTTACCACCTTACTTGAGTCGTAGGTTGGTGTGACTGTAGTCAAACTCTTGATGTTGATTAATTGTACTGACTTTCATAACGATTTGTCAAGTTATTAATCTAATTATTCATTTAGATGATAGTTTTTTATCAAGTATTTGGAACTCATTTTTTATTGATTCACATGATTTAACTTCACTCCAAATGAAGTCTGAAATTTTATTATTTTTTTCAATGTTTTCTTTTATATCTTGTGTATACATCTTCACAAACATCATGTATTGATTATCTTGAAATGATTGACTCTGTTTTTCCTTCTTCCCTAGATACATACCAACAGAATAGAACAAATTTCCGTCTTGATAATATATTTTTGGTAATTCTTTGTTATCAGACATCGTTTCAAAAGCAGCACCCATTGTGTTGTTGAGAGCACCACATCTACTACCAACATATTGATATTCAATCGCATCAAATTGTTTTGAATTTTGTATTCTTTTAATAGAAACAGACACTGGATCTATCTTTGTTTGACAAAACACTGTTTGTGAAATTATTAAAGTAATTATGAAAAGAAAATTTTTCACTTATCTGTCTCCATTTATTTTATTTTCTGTTGTACATTAATGTTTATGAAATCTACCACTATTTTGTTACTTTCAACAATATTCATTTCTACGAGTGTTTTTAGTCAATCTGAACCTGTAAAACTCAGTAAATCAGGTATTTGTCATAAACCAGGAAGTACCTACTATCAACAGACTAAGAACTTCACTCCATTTAAGACACTAGA
The DNA here is from genome assembly GCF_018687935.1 of Polynucleobacter sp. JS-JIR-5-A7. NCBI lineage: Bacteria > Pseudomonadati > Pseudomonadota > Betaproteobacteria > Burkholderiales > Burkholderiaceae > Polynucleobacter > Polynucleobacter sp. JS-JIR-5-A7. The sequence continues at coordinate 1,902,182 of NZ_CP061308.1, forward strand.
TGAGTGTTTGAAGTCTGGTGGAAGATTACCGAAGAAATGAATAGATTATTTCTATTACTCTCAATCTCTTTTTTGACATTTTCTTGTTCAAAATTTGATTCAGACACATTCACACTTATCTGTAATGTCAATTCTGAGTGGGAAGGGACTATGGATGGTCGTAAGGGAAATGAAAAAAAGAATGAAACTATTACTTTTATTTTCAAAAATAAGAAACTTGATGGTTTTGAGTGTTTACATTGGGATAAAGAAAAGATAGTTTGTTCCGTTGATATAAACAAACCTACCCAAAAAATGACTGAATCTCTTAGTTTTGACAGATTATCAGGTGTTGTGAATTACAAAAAGTTTAACTCTCACTCACTTATAAATTTAGTCGAACAGAAGTCATATGTTGGTAAATGTGAAAAAGTAAAAGAAAATAAATTTTAATTATGAAAAAATTATCTGGTTGGATGAGAATTTGGATCGTTCTATCTTTCGTTTTTTTTATTTCATCTTATCTTTATGGTGTTAGGGATTACAACCAGAGAAATAATGAGATTTTTAATCTTTATCGTAGTTCATGTGAAATTTCTAATAAGTCTGTAAACCAATTTAAAGAATGTTGGGACTACGCAGTTGATAAAACTGATGAATCAAAAAAATCTTCAGGTGGATTACTTGAACAAACCTTAGTGTTCTCTATACTTCCACTTTCTTTTTTTTGGATTTTTGGATTTATTTCATTCAGAGTATTTAAGTGGATTAGAAAAGGTTTTGTAGAACAACCTCAAAGTACCGAGTAAACAGTACCCACTCCAATTTGAAGTTGTTTAGAGATTTGTTTGATACCCATACCCTTCTCTCTTAACAACTTCACCGCAGATTTCATTCCTTCGTTCATCTTTGTTGGACGTCCGAGTTTCTTTCCTTGACTGACCGCACGTTGTAGACCCGCAGTTACTCTTTCAGAAATCAATGAACGTTCCATTTCTGAGATACATCCAAATATCCCGAAAATCATCCTTCCTGACGAAGTAGATGTATCAATACTTTGTTGATTGAAATACAAGTCAATTTTGAGTTCATTAAGTTCATTCATAACTTCTACTAAATGACTGACTGAACGTCCCAATCTATCCACAGACCAGACTAGAACCATCTCAAACTTCCGTTGAACCCCGTCTTTCAACATCTGATCCAGTCCAGGACGATCCTGACGTCCCTTAGAACCCGATATACCGTTATCTGAGTAGATTTGTGTCACTTGGTACCCACATCTATCTGAATACTCTCTGAGAACCTGTATTTGGTTCTCTACAGTCTGTTTGGTGGTAGATACACGAACATAGATACAAACTCGTTTTGACATGATTTAAACCCTTTCTGAACCTGTTTTTGGAACGGTGGAGGGTAGGAGGTACGGAGGAAAAATCAACCAGTTCTTAGTGTGAACAAAAAGAAAAAACCCGTAGACATTGAATCTACGGGTTTCTTGTTGAGTCATGAAAAAAGTATCTAACTCACTACTTAGATACTTTTACATTTCTTTAAAATCAAATATCTCTGTAAGTCATTGATCCTAAAGGAAAAATGGTGGCGAATCAGGGATTTGAACCCCGGACCTGCGGATTATGATTCCGTCGCTCTAACCAGCTGAGCTAATTCGCCGAACTGGTGATTATAAAACAATAGAAGGGGTGCTGTCTAAATGAAGCTGACTGTGCTGATGACGCTGATTAGTTTCGCCGCTACCTTACGCAAACCTCATCTAACCTCTATTTAAAAGCGATCGGGACCTAAAAGTAGCGGGGGGGGGGAAGAAATCACTTATAGTTATAAAAAATATAAAGGGGTTGTTGTGAAACTATTGGTAACACTAATCTTTGTTAGCGCACTAGTTGCTTGTTCGCAAAAACCTGACAACCTCATGCTAAGCTGTTACGGCGCCGTTATTAAGACGGAAGCTAAAAAAGAAATTGTTACACCTCAGGTGACGCGAACCTACAAGATTAAAGATTACAAAATCGATAATTATGAGTGTACCCAGCAATCCAACATCATTAGCTGCAATTTGATCAAAGAGTCCAACGGGGCAAGGCAGCGTAAACGTATTATTTACAATACAAGTACGCATTCATTTGCCGAAATTGATGCCACTTGGTCTATTGGTGAAAAGATAAACCCTAACGAACGCACTATTGCTCGAGCAGAATTTATTGGTAGATGCGAAAAGCCGATCCTGAATTAAAAGAATGACGTAGCTTAGTTACAAGCAAAGTATTCAGTAAACTTCGCTTGCGCTGCTCTTTGTGCCATCAATTCGAATCGGCTACGAATACTATTTCTCACGAAATACTCAATCACCAGGGATGGAATGATGGAGTGCGGCTCCACAATCGCTTCATACCTAAAAAGCGTCTTATCTCTTCCCTCGCTAAGCCTCCAAGACCCTCGATATTGTTTGTTATCACCGCTTAGCTGCTCAAAAGTAATCAGTTTATTTGGGGTCTCTGTGTATTCCATGAGTGATTTCATTTCAACCGGAAAAAAGAGTATCTGCTCTCTAATTAACCTTTGAACACGTACCTTATTACGAGTCCGCGATATCACTTTCGATTCAACAATCCCAGGAATACTCTTGGCCCCCTCATAGTCAGTAATAAAAGCATAGGCAGCACAGATATCGATTGGCACTGCATAACTAGCTTGAATTTTGAAGTAGCCATCTTCTGAAATGACACTTACTTGCACATCATATGGATTCGCATTTTCTTGTGCATGACTATGCAGTGCGCTGATAAATAAGAATAGGCAAACAATCCATTTCATCATTTAATTGTCATACCAAATTGTAAAGGCAGGATTTTGACCTGACATGTTCTCTCTTGACTTAGATATTGAGGGTGCCTAGATGCTCCGCTGTTCATATGACAAGTTTATGAATCTAGTCAATAGCTGTCATATTCGATCCTCAAAAATAAGAGTGCATTATGAGGCTTAAAGTGCAATGAGTTTGCTCTAAAGAATCGATCTTGGCACCCTTTTTCTAAGAAATAGCTCAGTTACTCTAATCTGCAGCTACGCTTCTAAGAAATCGTAATATAGATGCATGAAAAGAGATTTCCAAAAACGGCTTGTCTTAGTGTTCTTGAGTGTTTTGATGCCTCTTGGCGCTTCTGCAGCCCAAATCTTCATTGCTAACTATCCATCAGAAGCCAACGCTAAGGTCTTTGTTACAAAGTACCCGTCTGAAGCGAACTGCATTGTCTACGTAACCCAATACTCCAGCGACAAGGAACCAGGGGTATGGTTTTATACAAAGTATAAAAGTGATGCGCGAGCCACTATCTATTACACCCAATACAAATCTGATGCCGACCTTATTGTGTATTTTACGAAATACACAAGTGATGCACGCTGCCGTTACTAACAAAGAAACTTAAAGTATGAAACTCATTTCAATTTCAGCAGGAAAAGTTTTGCCTTTATTCGGCAATCACCACCCCGATTACAAATCAGTCGCTTCGGCAATTCATAAGAAGAGTATTAGTAATTTACAAAATCCCATTTCAGTTGAAATTACTACTCTTGGAGTACAGAGTGATGAGCAGGCTGACTTGAATGTGCATGGTGGCATTGAAAAAGCCATCTATGTTTATCCTGCAGAGCATTATGCTTTTTGGAACGAATTACTCAGTCGTGAAACTAAAAAAGAAGTTGCTCTCCAGCATGGAGCTATCGGAGAAAACTTCACTATCGAAGGTTTGCTCGAGAGCGAGGTCTACGTTGGCGATACATTACTGATTGGCGATCTAGAATTTTCTGTAGTCAAACTGCGTGAACCCTGCTTTAAGTTCAATGCAGCAGTGGGCTATAAAGGTGCTAGTAAAGCGATGCTCCAGTCGGGCTTTAGTGGCTGGTATCTCAGAGTCATCAAGACTGGCATCTTGGCTGCCGGAGCACAGATTACTCTTGTTCCTGGAGCAAGAGATATTTCAATTGCTCAACAAAATCAAAAGTTACTAAACAATCGCAATCAAAAAGATTTGTGGGAATAAAAAAGCCCGATCATTTTGTGATCGGGCTTTTAGATACTACAAACTAAAGATGCTTTACATCTAATTAGTCACGTGCATAGATATCTACATCTTTGGTTTCTTTAACAAAAAGTACACCGATTACCAATGTCATCGTAGCGATGATGATTGGATACCAGAGACCGTAGTAAATATTACCGTTCTGCGCAACCAAGGCGAAGGAGATCGTTGGCAACAAGCCACCGAACCAACCGTTACCAATGTGGTATGGCAAGGACATCGAGGTGTAGCGAATACGAGTTGGGAACATCTCAACGAGCATCGCTGCGATTGGGCCATAAACCATGGTTACCAAAATCACCAAAAATACTAACAAGGCCAATACCGCAACATGGTTAACCTCAGCTGGGTTAGCTTTAGCAGGGTAGCCGGCAGCATTCAATGCATCACGAATTTCTTTCTTGAACTCTGCATCTTTGGCCTTTGCATCTGCTGGAGCCATGCCCTTGGAGGAGTAGCCAGTGATTTCAGTATCACCAATCTTCACAATCGCTGTACTACCAGCAGCACCGGCAAAGGTGGTATAGCTAGCAGAGTTTGAAGCCATCACTTGTTTTGCAATATCGCAAGAGCTTGTGAACTTCGCAGTGCCGGTTGGGTTGAACTGGAAGGTACATTCAGTTGGATCAACCGTAATAGAAGCTGGTGCAGTTGCCATTGCCTTCTCTAACTGTGGGTTGGAGAAGTGAGTCAAGGCATTAAATACTGAAACTGGCGTATTTGGAATGTAAGTAATGATCGCCAATAACAAGCCGCCCATGATGATCACTTTACGGCCAATCTTGTCAGACAAGGCGCCAAATACTACGAAGAATGGTGTGCCGATAACCAACGAAGCAGCAATCAACAAGTTCGCAGTTTTAGCATCTACCTTCATCACTTGGGTGAGGTAGAACAAAGCATAGAACTGGCCTGTGTACCAAACCACTGCTTGACCTGCAACTAGACCAAACAATGCCAAGATCACAATCTTCAAGTTCTTCCATTGACCAAATGATTCTGTCAAAGGTGCTTTAGACAACTTACCTTCATCTTTCATCTTCTTGAAAGCTGGTGATTCATTCATGGACAAACGAATCCATACAGAAATTGCCAACAAAGCGATAGAAGCAATGAAAGGAACGCGCCAGCCCCAAACCTCAAAGTCTGGACCAGTGAATTCACGTGTAAACAAAATCACAAGCAAGGAGAGGAACAAACCCAGAGTAGCGGTTGTCTGAATCCAAGCTGTATATGCACCGCGCTTACCATGAGGGGCATGCTCTGCAACATAAGTAGCAGCACCACCGTACTCACCACCTAAGGCCAAACCTTGCAGCATACGCAATGCAATCAAGATGACTGGGGCAGCAACACCGATAGATGCATAGTTAGGCAGAATACCCACGATGAAGGTTGCGCCACCCATAAGCATAATAGTGACCAAGAAGGTGTACTTACGGCCAATCAAATCGCCTAAGCGGCCAAACACCAATGCGCCAAATGGACGCACGATGAAACCAGCGGCAAAAGCTAACAAGGCAAAAATGAAGGCAGAGCCAGCATCTAATCCTGAGAAGAACTGCTTGGCAATAACGGCAGCCAAAGAACCGTAAAGGTAAAAGTCATACCACTCAAAAACCGTACCTAAGGAGGAAGCAAAAATAACTTTGCGCTCTGCAGCGGTCATTGGGGCTGCTTTAGTTGATGTTGACATCAGTAGCTCCTAACTATTTATAGAAATAAAAAAACAACTCGTCGATTATCCTTAAAAAAATTCAAAGAAATCCAACACTTAGGGTAATTACTCATGAAATTCAGTCGGGGTATTCCCGAAAACTGCATATTTAATGCAATACACTTAATCCATGATGACATCATGGATTTGCACTATTTCATAGCAAGTTGCCCAATCAAGGTGCATATTCGAAAAACCAAGTGCAGCACCCAGAATTTGTCTAATTGCACTTCGATTTAATAGTCTCTGAAGTTATTAAAAAGGCATAGCTCAATATGCCGCCAAAAATATTACATAAGGAGCATTTCAAATGAAAAGACGTGACTTTCTAGGTAAAACAGCAATCGGCGCTGCTGCTGGAGTATTGGCTGCACCCGCCATTGCACAATCTATGCCAGAAGTGAAGTGGCGCTGCGCCTCTAGCTTTCCTAAAAGCCTAGACACCATTTACGGTGGTGGTGAATTTATCTCCAAGCGAGTAGCCGCACTGACCGATGGCAAATTCCAAATTCGTATTTTTGGTGCAGGTGAAATCGTCCCAGCCTTCGGTACGGTTGATGCCGTACAACAGGGCACCGTGGAATGTACTCATACTGCCGGCTACTACTTTGTAGGCAAAAACAAAACGTTCGCTTTTGATACGACCGTTCCATTTGGTATGAATCAGCGCCAACAAAATGCTTGGATGTATTGGGGTGGTGGCTTAAAACTCCAACGCGAGTTCTTGCGTGACTACAACATTATTTCTTTTCCAGCAGGTAACACCGGTACTCAAATGGGTGGATGGTTTAAAAAACCAGTGAAGACTGTTGCTGACTTAAAAGGTCTGAAGATGCGTATTGCTGGTCTCGGTGGCGAAGTGATGTCCCGCTTAGGCGCAATTCCACAACAGATTGCCGGTGGCGATATTTATCCAGCGCTTGAAAAGGGTGTGATTGATGCGGCTGAGTGGGTTGGTCCTTACGACGATGAAAAACTAGGCTTTTACAAAATTGCTCCTTACTACTACTACCCAGGATGGTGGGAAGCTTGTTCGATGTACTCCATGTATGTCAACATCAAAGAATGGGAAAAGTTACCTAAGCAATATCAAGAAGCTTTGGCCTCAGCATGTGCGGAGTGCAACATTGACATGATGGCCGAGTACGACTACAAAAACCCAATCGCTTTGCAAAGCTTAATTAAGAATGGTGTGAAGCTGCAATCTTATTCAACAGACATTATGAAAGCGGCATCCAATGCGGCATTCGAAATGTATGAAGAAGAAGCAGCCAAGAATCCATCATTCAAGAAGATTTACGAACCTTGGAAAAAATTCCGCAACGATCAAATGCTGTGGAATAAGGTTGCTGAGCAAACACTCATGAGCTTCATGTTGACTAATCCAGTCAAATAAGGACTTATTGAGAATCTGATATGCCAAAACAATTTTTAGTTTTTGCAAGTTTCGTTGATCGTTTAAATGACCGTTTTGGTGTATTAGCGAGTTGGATGGTATTGATAGCTGTACTGGTCAGCACAGGAAATGCGCTGATTCGGTATGGCTTCAATGTCAGCTCCAATGGCTGGCTTGAAGCGCAGTGGTATTTATTCGCCGGTATGGTGATGTTTGGTGCTGCAACAACTTTTCGTCTCAATGAACACGTGCGAGTAGACGTGCTCTATGCAATGTACCCTAACAAATTTCGACTCTGGTTAGACTTTTGGGGTGGCATTGTTTTCTTCTTACCGGTAACAATCATCATTGGTTACTACTCTTGGGAATTTTTTATTACCTCGGTAATTCAAAATGAAACCTCGAGCAATCCTGGTGGTTTGATTCGTTGGCCAGTGCGTGGCGTGATTACTTTGGGCTTTTTCTTATTAACACTCCAAGGTATCTCAGAAATTATCAAACGCTACGCTGCCATTATTGGCATGATTCAAATCGATCCTAAGTACGAAAGACCGCTCCAATGATTAGCCATGAATTGATGGCCCCCATCATGTTTGGGGGCTTGATTGTATTTTTATTGCTTGGATATCCAGCCGCCTTTTCGCTTGGCGCTGTTGGCTTATTCTTTTCTTTTATCGGCATCGAAATGGGCATGTTTCAGCCCACTTTCTTGCAAGCGCTACCAGACCGAGTCTTTGGCATTCTCTCGAATGACTTATTACTCTCCATTCCCTTCTTCACCTTCATGGGTGCAATTCTGGAGAAGTGCGGGTTAGCAGAAGACATGCTCGAAGGTTTGGGTCAATTGTTTGGCCCAATCCGTGGTGGTCTAGCGTATGCCGTCATCATTGTTGGTGCGATTCTGGGTGCGATTACTGGGACTGTTGCTGCATCAGTAATTGCGATGGGCTTAATCTCTCTGCCAATCATGCTGCGCTACGGTTATAACCCGCGTGTTGCAACGGGTGTGATTGCAGCCTCTGGAACCATTACTCAACTTATCCCACCATCACTCGTATTGATTGTGTTGGCTGACCAGTTAGGTAAGTCGGTTGGCGATATGTATGCCGGCGCCATTGGACCTTCCATCATTCAAGTAGTGCTGTTCTGTTTGTTTATTTTCTTTTTATCTATTTTTAGACCGCAAGATGTGCCAGCACTTCCACCTGAAGCGCGTCCAAAAATTGACTGGAAATTATTCAAGCGAATCTTGTGGGGCATTGTTCCCTCAATCGCACTCATCTTCTTAGTATTGGGAACCATCTTGATGGGTCTGGCTACGCCTACTGAAGGCGGAGCCATGGGGTCTGTAGGAGCTTTAGTTCTCGCTGCCATGAATAAGCGCCTAGAGAAACCGCTAGTCTGGGAGGCAATGACTTCCACGATGCGCATCAATGCCATGGTGATCTTCATTCTGATTGGCTCTACGGTATTTGGCTTAGCATTCCGCGGCGTTGATGGGGACCTCTGGATTGAGAATCTCTTATCAGGTCTACCAGGCGGTCAAGTAGGCTTCTTGATTGTGGTGAACTTGTTTGTCTTCTTCTTAGCCTTCTTCCTAGACTATTTTGAAATCGCCTTCATCATCATTCCATTATTGGCTCCAGTTGCAGAAAAGCTTGGCATTGACCTAATTTGGTTTGGCGTACTTCTCGGCGCCAATATGCAGACCTCATTCATGCATCCTCCATTTGGCTTCGCGCTGTTTTACCTGCGAGGGGTAGCACCAAAATCACTCAAGAGCTCTGATATTTACTATGGGGCCCTGCCTTGGGTTGGTTTGCAACTGATTCTGGTAGCCATCATCATCTTCATCCCAGAAACAGTGACCTACTTTGTTGATAAGCCAGCTGCCGTCTTTGATGCCAATGGTCCCTCCGTTGATCCATTGGCTGGCGTAGAACAAAATGAGATCACAGTAGACTCTAGTTCAGAGATCGAGCGACAATTGCGAGAAAATAAATAATATAAAAGCAGTAGAAAAAATAGAGGGGTTTTGCAATGCAAGCAAAGTGGGGCATTCAGGGGATGGCGGTAGCGCCGCACTCCCTCGCTTCTGAATCAGCTTTAGCAGTTCTTCGTGAAGGTGGTAATGCATTAGAGGCAATGGTAGCTGCAGCAGCAACCATTGCTGTTGTCTACCCACATATGAATTCCATTGGTGGCGACTCTTTTTGGGTGATCCATTCACCAGGCAAAGCCATGGGCAGTATTGATGCCTGTGGTGCGGCAGCTGGCTTAGCAAGCAAGCAGTGGTATGCGGAGCGTGGCATTACCAAAGCGATTCCTTTTCGTGGGCCAGTAGCAGCAAACACCGTTGCCGGCACCATCTCTGGTTGGGGTGCTGCGCACAAACTCTCAAAACAAGGTCTTGGCGGAAAGATCCCTTTATCGCGTCTGCTAGCGGATGCGATTCATTACGCTGAAGCAGGCGTACCAGTAACTTATAGCCAATCAAACCTAACTGCTAAAAAGCGTGAAGAGCTCAATCCCATTCCAGGATTTGCTAAAACATTTTTAGTGAATGGCAAAGCGCCAGCTGTGGGCAGTATCTTTAAACAAGCGCGCCTAGCTAAAACCTTACGGCAAATTGCCACCAAAGGAACAGATGATTTTTACCGTGGCGATCTTGCAGATTTGTTAGGCAAAGAACTCACTGATATTGGTAGCCCCCTACGTTTAAGCGATCTACATCGTCATCGCGCCAAACTCATTGATCCGCTGGAACTTAAACACAGCCTGGGTAATGTCTACAATATGGTACCGCCTACCCAAGGTGTTGTGTCACTCATGATCATCGGCATCTTGGATCAACTCAATCTCAAGCGCTTCAAGGTCGATAGCACTGAATATGTTCATCATTGCGTTGAAGCGACTAAGCAAGCGTTTAAGATTCGAGATCAGTTTGTCACTGACCCCGCTTACATGACAAAAAATGCGCAGTCTTTTTTATCGCCAGCATTTCTGAAAAAGTTAGCTAAAAATATAGATCCAAACAAAGCTTTACCCTGGGGTCAAGGCAAGGGACCAGCCGACACAATCTGGATGGGCGTGATTGATGGTGACGGTAACTGCGTCTCTTTCATTCAAAGCATTTATCACGAGTTTGGCGCTGGCATTGTGTTGCCTCAGTCAGGAGTGAATTGGCAAAACCGAGGTTGCAGTTTCTCTTTAGATCCCAAGACGCTCAATCATCTCGAACCCTATCGCAAACCTTTTCACACACTCAATCCTGCGATGGCTCTATTTAAAGATGGCCGCTCGATGGTCTATGGAACGATGGGTGGAGATGGTCAACCGCAAACTCAATGTGCCGTATTTACTCGCACAGCAACGTATGGACTGGATCCACAAGATGCGATTAGTCGTCCACGCTGGCTACTAGGTAGAACTTGGGGCCAAACTAGCGATAGCCTAAAATTAGAATCTCGCTTTAGCCCATGGGTTGCAAAAGAATTACATGCGATGGGTCATGAAATTGAAATGCTTGATGCTTTTGATGAAACCGTAGGTCACGCAGGTTGCATCATTCGCGAACCATCTGGCACTCTCCGCGGGGGCTGGGATCCTCGCAGCGACGGTGCCGTTAGCGCGTTTTAGTAATCCATATTTTGGGTACGCGCAGATCCCAATAAATAGCGGCTGCGCGTAAACCAAAGATTCCCAACATACAAAGTACGGAACCCTCAATCGCATACTGAGGTATGAAGTTCAATACCAGCACATAGGCACAACAACCCAGTGTTACCGGAATCGCATAGAGCTCATGAGACATGATCAGTGTTTTTCTACCGGCCAATACGTCGCGTATTAAGCCACCGCCAATTGCCGTAATCACCCCCAAGATGACAGGCGCAACAGGCAAGCCAAAATCCATACCCCAGGCCTTGTCTGCCCCCTGAATCGCAAATAGGGCAGCACCAAAACCATCGATATACAACATCCAGCGATATATCTGTGGTTGGGTAAAAAAAGACTCAGCAAAAAATGTCAATACGCTCGCACCCAATGCAAGCCAAACATAAATCTGTCCTTCAGACCAAAAGATGGGGGCTTCCAAGATAATGTCTCGAATAGTCCCCCCGCCTATTGCAGTGATCAAACCAAGTACTAAAACACCAAAAAGATCAACTCCACGATCGGCTATAGCCAATACGCCAGTGACCGCAAAGGCCATGGTTGCAATGATGCCAATCCAAAAATGAATTTCGTACATAAGAAATAGTCTAAAGCAAATGAAAGACCCTTCTCGCCAATTTGCCTCATGAATATACTGTTAGCCATGAATACAACGAAAGCATCTCCATGAAACCCCAGCTCTATAGCTATTGGCGTAGCTCTGCTGCCTTCCGTGTTCGTATCGCATTGAATATCAAAGGTGTGGACTATGAAGTGCTGCCAGTACACCTAAATAAAAATGGTGGCGAGCAACTATCTGAGGTATATGCAAGTAAAAACCCCAATCGCCTTGTACCCTTATTTGATGATGGAAAAAATAGCATCCATCAATCACTTGCCATCATTGAGTACCTTGATGAAGTTGCGCCTCAACCGGCTTTGCTACCAAGTTCACCGATCGATCGCGCTTGGGTACGTTCCTTGGCGATGGATATCGCTATTGATATTCACCCCATTAGTAATTTACGAGTACTACGCTACTTAATTAAACAAGTTGGCGCCAGTAATGAAGTAAAGGATGCCTGGTATCAACATTGGATCAAGTTAGGGCTTGCCAGCGTTGAAAAACAATTATGTAATGATCCACGCCTTGGGCGTTTTGCTTTTGGTGATCAACCTGGCCTGATTGATATTTGTTTAGTGCCGCAAATATTTAATGCCTTAAGCACCAAGATAGATATGAGCCCATACCCTACTCTCATGAAAATCTTCCATGAGTGCATGAATTTACCTGCGTTTATAGATGCTTCATGGGAGAAACAAATTGATGCAGAAGGGCCAAACCCCTCTATTTGATTGGTGATTCCATCATCTTGACTAAGGCATGAACAGATTCGTTATACGGCGTCGTAATTCCATGCTGCTTACCTAGCTCGACAATATAGCCATTTAAGAAATCAATCTCTGTCATTTTTCCTCTAGCCAGATCCTGGGCAGTTGAGGAAACCTGAGTAGCCATAGTGCTAGCAATAGAAGCATTTGCCGCAAGTGCCTCTGACATCGTGATATTGACATCTTCAAGCTCAGCAATCGCAAGAAACTCTTTGGTAATTTCTTCAATCAGTTTCACAATGCCAGGAGACTTCACCATCTCCCCATAAGTAATCTGACCAACCCCAGAAATCGCATTGAAAGAACAGTTCACCAAAAACTTGAGCCACATATCTCTTTTAATCTGCGGCGCAATCGAACACGGAACCTTTGCCCCTTCAAATAACTTACAAATCTCTAGAAGCCCTTGATCGCCTTGAGGAACGGTGTTTGATGGATCACCAATCAGCAACTCACCTCTACCATGATGTTTCATAGTTCTTTGATCAATCATCCCTGCAGCAACATAGACCACCGCCGCATAAACCGGATTCACAAAGATATTGGTGGCAATATCAATATTGGCCACCCCATTTTGCAAACTGAGGATTACTGCCTTACTTGGCAAAATTGATTTAATTTCTGCAAGCGTGCGTTCTGTATCGAGCGACTTCACACTGAGTAAAACTAAATCGGCATCACTCAGAATAGCAAGATCAGAGCTTGCTTTGACCGCAATCGTTTCATGAAATGCTTTGCAATCCATCTGCAAGCCAGATTCATTGAGGGCCGTGGCACGCTCAGGCCTGGCTATAAAAGTAACATCATGATGTGCACGGGCTAACATGCCACCAAAGTAACACCCTACTGCACCCGCACCTAAGACGTATATTTTTTGATTACTTTGTGTTTTATAAATCAAGGACCAGTGTTCCGATTTTGATATGAGAGATACAGGGAGTTAAGTACTCCTGATGCTCGGCATCACTCAAAATACAATCTCCGTGCTCTACATCACCACTGATATATCTTGTCTTACATGTACCACATAAACCTGATTGGCAAGAAGTCGGTATCTCAATGCCTGATCTTGCCAAAGCATCGATAATAGACTCGTCTCGCGTGACATTTATTTTTTGGCCAGTACTCTGAACCTCAATCACTAGCCCTTCAGAGTCCGTGCTGGAAATTTTATTCACTTTTTTGTCTCACTCCACATCAAGAATGGGCTACGATTGCAGCCCATCTCTTCTGATCTATAGATTAATGCTTAAACTGTGCTTTGGCAGTTTGCTCAAGCTCTTCCATTTTTTGCTTCACAAAGTCAGAGCGCTCTTTACCCTTGTACTGCTCGCTTTCGGTGAGAATGGCAATCACACTCTTTGCAACAAAGCGTCTTTGCGCTACTTCTTCTTCAGTCGTGGCGCCAATTGGCAACTCAAATACATTACCTGAGCAATAACTATTGGGTGCACCATTCAACTCCTTTAACCACTCAGCAAAGGCTTCTGCGCTTGCCGCTGGATTAGAGCCGCGAACGGCATCACGCAACATCTTCCTAAATAAATAAGGGCCTGCATCAAACTTTGTTGGATTCTCAAGCGCATGAATAGCGATTGGTCTCTGACTAATGATGGCCTCGTAATCACCAGGCGCATATTGAGCCATCTTGTAATTAGATCGCGCCCTATGGTCTGCTGGAATATCTACAATATCGTTAATCGTGTGATTGCCAAAACGCTCAGCCCTTCTCAAGGCAACTTGGCCATCCAAAAAGTCGATTGATTCATATCCGACCAGCTCTTTTTGTCCGATACCGCGAGTATCAATACCAGGGCCCATCACGCGCCAGCCAATCATCTTGCTATTAAAGTCGTCGACTGGAACTGTCCAACGGATGATATGGAAACGACTAAATAATTTTTTATTGGAGCCATCTTCAGAGGTATAGGCATGCAAGCTCAGATTTGGTAATACCTGGTGCTGAACGCGAATAAATAATTTGTCGTTATTAACACGACGCGCACCTGAACAAGCTAAGCCTCTGCCACCATGAATGGGCACAAACTGCATATCAGGGTGTACTTCCATCGTTGGGGAGCCCACTTCGTCAAATGTTGTACCTTGAAAATGGCCACCAACTACATTCTTAGCAGCATGCAATTCTGCTGTATGGAAATTATCGGCAGCATTGTCTTGCACTTGTAACCAATTACAGTGCTGGAAGTTGCTATAGGGCACCAGTTCATCCCCGGGGGCTACCGTGAAATCAGACTCCCACTCTGGAAATGGTGGCTCTTTATCGGGAGGCCCCATATATGCAAATACCAAACCATTTCTTTCAAATGCTTTGTAAGCACCTTGCTGAATCGAGCAAGCATATTTTTCTGCTTCAGCTTCCTCGCCCTTAGGGAAGGGTGCATTCAAACAAGTACCGTCCACATCAAACACCATACCGTGATAGCAGCACTTAATACCGTGTTCTTGAATTTGCCCATATTCAAGTGAAGCACCACGATGCACGCAATGGGCATGCAATACACCCACGCTTCCGCTACCATCACGAAACGCCACTAACTCTTCACCTAAGATGGTTAAAAATTTTGGAGTGTCAGTCAATTCAATTGACATGCATACCGGATGCCAAAAACCACGCATATACTCACCCATGGGTGTACCGGGACCAACTTCTGTAAGCTCGGGATCATGCCCTGGAACTTTATTGGTGTAGTAGCCACCATAAGGAACTAATTTCTTAGGCGTTGCAGATCCTGCGGATGCGCCGACCTTTTTCTCCGCTTGTTCCTGTTTACTTGTCATTACTGAGACTCCTGTTGTAACTAGCTATATCTAAAACTGTTCAATTAATCAAACATATCTGGCTGGTTTTCTTTTAGATAACCCCAGATTGGCTGGAAATGTAACCAACCAATATATTCGCTGCCCACGTGTTCACGGCTGTAGCGTGCAGTTTCTGGCGATAGCAACACAGGCTTAACACCTGTAGCCTCAACCATCATCTGCTGCTTACAACAACGCTCTAAAGCGATAAACCAGAACGCTGCAGCTTCAATACTATGACGACTTACTGTTAACAAGCCATGATTACGGTGAATAATCGCTTTCACTTTTTTCAAAGAACCTGCTACGTTGTAGCCAGAATTATCCTCAACTGCTACTTGACCAGCCTGTTCCGCTAAAACCATATGGTCTTCAAAGAATGCTGCGGCATCTTGAGAGATTGGATCCAATGGTTTACCTAGTGCCGCAAAGGCTGTGCCATAGACTGTATGTGCATGACACATAGCCACGATATCGGGATGTTTTTCATGAACTGCTGCGTGCAATACAAATCCAGCACGATTCAATGCATGCTTACCCTCCAAAATATTGCCTTCATGGTCTGCCAAGATTAAGTTAGACACTTTTACTTGATCAAAATGCACTGCCATTGGATTCGTCCAGTACAGATTTGGATGTTCCGGATCACGCACAGTTAAATGTCCTGCAAATCCATAATCAAACTTTTCTAAGGCGAATGCTCGGCAAGCAGCAACCAATCGCTCCTTGAGATGCTGACGTTCCTCAGCAAAACTATTGAATTTTGCTTGGTAGGGAAAAATCTGGGATTTGTCTTCAGGTTGATAAATAGACTCTCTGTCGCCCAAGTCCAATTTACGTTCTTTCTCCATTACCTCAGCCATGTGAATTCCTTTTTCTGTAATTGAAGCGAATTTGGTGTTTTGAGAACACTCAAACTATAACCAAGCCGTAATCATCGGCTTTCCCGAGGGTTTTGACAAACGATAACCATTCATGAATAGATGAATGAAAATCATGTATATTCTATTTACATGAGAAAAATACCAAATTATGTACTTTTGCGAGCTTTTGAAGCGGCTGCACGCCTCGAAAGCTTTACTTTGGCTGCTCATGAGCTACATCTCACTCAGTCAGCCATTAGCCATCAAATTAAAGAGCTTGAAGACTATTTTGGTAAGCCGCTATTTTTGCGAAAGAACCGTAAAGTTGAGCCGACAGCTGAAGGGCGGCGTTTATTAGATTCACTCTCCAGAGTATTTGATGTCATTGAAGCAGCATGCAATGAAGTAACGCTTGCTCCAAATTCACAAGTTCTTGCCTTGCACTGCTCACCCAGTTTTGCAGCCAAGTGGCTCAGCCCAAGACTGCCAGAGTTCATTAAAGACAATCCTGATATCACTATTCGACTCACTTCCGGAGCTGAGCCCATTGACCTTTTGCGCAATCAAGAAATTGATATTGCCATCTCTTATCAATCGACTCATGAAGGCCCAGGAATTACTTCCCTATCTTTAGGAGAAGAAAACATTGCGCCACTATGTTCCCCTGAATTAATTGACCCAAGAATTCCAGTAGAAGAATTGATGAGTAAATTAACCTTGATTGAGTCTTCACTTAATCACCATACCTGGGAGCAATGGTTTGAGATTAATCATCTCAAAAACCCATCGACACGGAAGATGTCATTTGATCGTGCAGCCCTTTCTGTATCGGCTGCAGTAGATGGCATCGGTGCCGTGCTTGAGAGTGTGCGCTTTGCCGAAAGAGAACTATCGCGTGGAGAGCTTGTGGAACTGGGCAAAGGTATCTTTTTACCGACTACCGATAGAACCCATTTTTTATCCTATCGGTCAAATACTAAAAACAGTCAAAAAATTAAAGTCTTCAAAGACTGGATATGCATTAAGGCTGGTGTTGCTACAAGCTAAAGTAATGGCTCATTTATTAGCTAAACACTTTTTCCATTTCACGACGAAATTGAATGGCTTGCTTAGTGGCATCGTAATCTACATCACTCCAGCACACTGGCTTTCCTACTGGAATATCTTTATTCAACACCATGTTGTGAGCCAAACCAATAGGTAGAGCTCCGAGCTTTAATGAATCTGAGGCAGTCATCAGTTTTCCGTAGACAGTGAAGCCACCCTCTCCATCCAACTTCTCGCCCGCTTTGAGCGTACGCTTAGCGGTAGCCACTACATCACCCTTCCAATCGCCAGTCGCTCCAGTAGCCTCTCCACGTAACGCAATACTGGCTACTGAAATACCCAACTCCAGACCGATCAAGTGATAAGGCTTATACATCGCTGCATATTTACCGGTGTTATCTGTTTTTAGGCCGTATTGTGAGAAGCAATCAATCACATATTGACTGGGCGCTTCAAACACTGCAAAAACACCCCAACGTAAATCCCTAAATACCGGACGCCCATCTCTCTCAACTGAAGATACCACCTCAACAGTTCCTTTTTGAGTCAGGATCCCACCTTCGGAAATCGGTCGGAAAATATGTGGCAAGTCGTCTACTCCGCAAGGTGGAAACTCTAATCCATTGCTTGGCGGATTTAAGTCGCAAGCGTTTGATACTGCAGCCATTTCCAGCGCAGATTTTGTGCCATCCAAAAAAGAATTGAACATTTGCGCATTGAAGTCACCGCCAGCAACTTGCTCCTCAGAAAATCCATAGTGACCCCAAACGGTATCGGGTGTGGACTGATGATAGACAGGTAAATATTTAGTGCCTTTACCTGCACACACCACTTCTAAGCCAATCGTTCTTGCCCAATCCACCAGCTCCGCAATAAGAGCAGGCTGATCTCCAGAAGCCATCGAGTAAATCACGCCCGCCTCTGCTGCTTTGCGTGCCAGTAATGGTCCCGCTAAAACATCTGCTTCTACATTGACCATAATGATGTGCTTACAATGATCAAAACAAAGTAGGGCATGTCGAATACCAGCAGCAGGGCTGCCTGTAGAGTCGATCACAATATCAATGTGCTCACTAGCGATCATTTTTTCTGCATCATCAGTCACAAAAGTGGCGCCCGACTTAGCAGCATCTTGCAATGATGTAGCGCTATAGCGAGGTGCATCCCAGCCTACCCTAGCCAGCGATTCTTTGGCGCGCGCAGGAGAAAGGTCAGCCACCGCAACCAAATGAATGCCTGGAGTACGCGGTACTTGCGAGAGATACATGGAGCCAAATTTACCAGCGCCAATGATGCCTACACGCACGGGGTTATTGTTAGCAGCGCGTGCTTTGAGCTTTTGAATCAGGGACATCTAAAAATCTCCAGTAAATTCAGTAATCAAAAATAGTGAAGTCATCATAAGGCATCAAGAGTAAATATTATTTTTTCAATGATGCTTGCGCTACCTTATAAATGCTATTTGCATTGACGCCGAAATACTCACGTAAGGCAGCTCTTGTATCACTTCTACCGAAACCATCCGTACCGAGCGTGATGTAACTTCTATCTTCTGGAATATAGGCACGTATGCTTTCTGGTAAAGCATGGACATAGTCAGTTGCCGCAATAATTGGGCCGTGACCTTGTGCTAGAACCTGGCTAATAAATGCCTGCTCAACATCAGCCTCACCTGAAAGTCTTGCTTGCTCTTTTGCCTTACCATCCCTTGCTAACTCACTCCAACTAGTCACGCTAAATACATCAACATGGATTCCAGAATGAACAAGCATCTCTGCCGCTTTTAATACCTCGGTCATGATGGCACCGGAACCTAGCAAACTCACATAAGAATTACCATCACCCCTGGCGGCCTTCATTGTCTTGAACTTATAGCACCCACGAATAACGCCCTCAGTTACTTTCTCAGGCAAATCAGGTTGGGCGTAGTTCTCATTCATAAGGGTGATGTAATAAAACAAATCTTTTTGATCAACTAGCATGTCCCGCATACCTTGATCCACAATCACCGCCAACTCGCCAGCAAAAGCAGGATCATATGCCTTGCAATTCGGAATGGTTGCAGCAACGAGTTGGCTACTACCATCTTGGTGCTGTAGGCCTTCGCCACCTAATGTTGTTCTACCAGAGGTTGCGCCCAACAAAAATCCTCTAGCGCGTTGATCTGCTGCTGCCCAAATGGCGTCGCCAATTCTCTGAAAGCCAAACATCGAGTAATAAATATAAAAAGGCAACATTGCAATTCCGTGGACGCTATAGCTAGTTGCTGCAGCAGTCCAGCTTGCAATGGCTCCCGCCTCACTAATACCCTCTTCCAAAATTTGTCCATCCAATGCCTCGCGATAACTAAGCACGGAACCAATATCTTCTGGTTCATAGCGTTGGCCAACACTGGAGTAAATACCAACCTGCTTAAATAGATTGGCCATACCAAATGTGCGCGCTTCATCTGCAACAATGGGTACCACTCTAGGTCCCAACTGTTTATCTTTTAGCAAATTTCCAAGCATGCGCACAAAAGCCATCGTTGTGGACATCTCTTTATCTTCAGCCTTGATGGCAAAAGCTGCATATGAAGTGATATCAGGCACATTGAGCTTGTCGCATTCTGAATAGCGCTTAGGTAGATGTCCGCCAAGCTGATTGCGCTGATCTTTTAGATATTTGAGCTCCTCGCTATTCTCATCAGGCCTAAAGAAAGTGAGGTTAGTAGCCTGTTCATCGGTCAATGGTAAGTTAAAGCGATTGCGATATTCGATCAAAGCCTCATCATCTAACTTTTTCTGGCTATGGGTAGTCATTTTTCCTTGACCAGCATTACCCATACCATACCCTTTTTTAGTATGGGCCAAGATCACGGTAGGTTGACCTACATGGTTGGCAGCGGCTTGATAGGCTGCATGGATTTTGACTAAATCATGACCGCCTCTTTTCAGTCGATCGATTTGCTCATCCGTCATTCCTTGAGCAAGGCGTGCTAATTCTTCATTTTGTCCAAAGAAATTTTTGCGGTTAAAGCTGCCATCCTTTGCTGCAAATGTTTGCATTTGTCCATCGACAGTTTGTGCAAAAGCCTTGACTAGCGCTCCGGTAGTATCTCTTGCAAAAAGCCCATCCCAATCACTACCCCAAACTAATTTGATAACGTTCCAACCAGAACCTCTAAACAGTTTTTCGAGCTCATCAATAATTCTGCCGTTGCCACGTACTGGGCCATCCAAACGTTGTAGATTGCAATTGACCACCCAAACTAAGTTATCCAGCTTTTCTCTAGAGGCTAATGTGAGAGCACTCATACTTTCTGGCTCATCCATCTCGCCATCACCAAATACACCCCAGACTTTTCTAGTTGAGCAATCTAGTAATTTACGATCACTGAGGTAGCGCATAAAACGCGCATGATAAATCGAGCTAATCGGACCAATCCCCATTGAGCCTGTTGGAAACTGCCAAAAATCTGGCATTAACCAAGGATGTGGATAGCTTGATAAACCTCTTGCTCCTGATTCAGGCGCAGTAATCTCGCGTCTGTAATGGGCAAGATCATTTTCAGTAAGTCGTCCCTCTAAATAGGCGCGGGCATACACTCCTGGAGCACTATGTGGCTGAAAGAAAACCAAGTCTCCACGCTCAGTAGCATCACCGCCCTCAGTCCTTGCGCGGAAAAAATGATTAAACCCAACCTCAAACAAATCTGCTGCACTAGCATAGCTTGCAATGTGACCACCCAATTCACCATAGGCTTCATTTGCTTTCGCGACCATTGCCAGCGCATTCCACCGCATGAGTGAAGCCAGCTTTTCTTCAATCGCAAGATCTCCTGGAAAAGGAGGCTGCTGATCCACAGGGATCGAGTTGATATAAGGTGTGACTAAATCAGGCACCCAATTAATTTGATTTTTATTAGCCAGCTTTACTAAATTATCCAGAATGAATTTAGCCCGCGCACTATCGCCTGAAGCGAGCAAATCCATAAAGGCCTCATTCCACTCCGCGGTTTCTGCAGGATCAGTGTCGATGTGCTCTAGATTTAAATATTTTTTGATATCGGGAGCGTTCATGAAAAATTCCTCTGTAACTTTTTATGTTCTAAATTCATAACATCACCTTACGAAAATCACCCAATAATTGGGTGAGATGGGTAGTGAAGTGCGTTGCTAAGGCGCCGTCAATGACGCGATGATCAGCGGTCATGGACAGCGGGCAGATCAAACGTGGAACAAATTGCGAACCATCCCACACAGGCTTTATGGCGGACTTATTCACCGCTAAAATAGCTACTTCGGGTGCATTCACAATGGGAGCGCAGTAGGTACCACCAATACCGCCCAATGAAGAGATCGTAAAAGAAGCGCCCTGCATCTGATCCGGCTTTAGCTTTCCTTCTCGAGCCAGCAGGGCTAACCCAGCAGTCTCTTTGGCGATCTCGCGAATGCCTTTCTGATCGGCATTACGAATCACGGGTACGACGAGACCGCCTGCGGTATCTACTGCAAAGCCGATATGGAAATACTTTTTCAAAATAAGATCTTCGCCATCAAGCGAAGAATTCAATGTGGGGTACTGCTTGAGAGCAGCAACTACGGCTTTGATTAAGAATGCCAACAAAGTAATTTTTACTTCATCTTTTTGATTCTCTTTATTTAATGCGGCACGAAACTCTTCCAAATCAGTAATGTCAGCATCATCGTGATAGGTTACTGCCGGAATCATGACCCAATTACGCGCTAGATTGGCAGCTGAAACTTTCTGAATGCGACTGCGAGCTTGGCGTTCTATTTCTCCAAACTTTGTAAAGTCTACTTTTGGCCAAGGCAGAAGATTAAAACCTGCAATGCCATGACTCACTTGAGAAGGAACACTCTCTCTTGCCAACATGGAGTGCTTGATAAATTGCTGAACATCTTCTTTGGTAACTCGACCTCTTTGGCCACTACCGCGAACTTGCCCAATATCGACACCAAATTCACGTGCAAATTTTCTGGTGGATGGGCCGGCCCAAAACTCGGGCCCAGCAGCGGCTTGATCCCTTTCAATTTGTAGCAAATTCTCAACTCCAGGAAACGCAATCTCAATACCCACAACCCCTCCAACCATTCACGGGTGTTTCAATGACTTAATTGTGTTGGATTACAGGCAAAATAGGATGCCAATAATGAGCTATAAATCCTAATTTTCAGCATAATATGCTGATATTAGTAATTTTTGAGGAATTTTATGAAGCTAGACCCCATAGATATCAGAATCTTGAACGAGCTCCAGAATGATAGCTCCCATAGCAATGTGGAGCTAGCTAAGCGGGTTCACTTATCCCCATCACCGTGCCTCATGCGCGTCAAAGCATTGAAAGATAAAGGTGTCATCAGAAACTATGTTGCGCTGGCAGACCCCAAGGCTTTAGGGCTTGGCTTAAATGTCTTTATTTCTATTAGCCTGAAAGAGCAGTCTAAAGAAGCGTTGGCTGCATTTGAACAACGCATTTCTGAACACGATGAGGTTATGGAATGCTATCTGATGACTGGTGATAGTGACTATCTTATCCGGGTGGCAGTAGCTGATATGGGTGCATTGGAAAAATTTATCCTGGAGCAATTAACGCCTATCCCTGGGATTGAAAAAATTCGCTCTAGCTTTGCCTTAAAACAAGTACGCTATAAAACTGCCTTACCATTACCAAAGTAAAAGTAGGGCAATATAGAATTTATCTGAGACACTATTAAGAAAGAAAGTAATGCCACAAAAAAATAAAGTAGCACTCGTCACTGGAGCAGGAGTAGGCATTGGAAGGGCAGCAGCTAAAGCGCTTCTTAAAGGAGGCTATCAGGTCGTTCTCACTGGGCGCAATCTAGAGAAACTAGAAAAGGCAATTATCGATATTGGCGGAACAAACGAAAACTGCCTTGCGATCACTTGCGATGTTGGACAGCCTGACCAAGTCAAGAAATTATTCGCCGCTCTAAAAAAACGCTTTGGACGCATTGACGTGCTTTTTAATAATGCAGGTATTGGCGCCCCAGCAATTCCGATGGAAGACTTGACATATGAGCAGTGGATGAATGTGGTGAATTCAAATCTCTGCGGCGCATTCTTGTGTTCTCAAGAAGCAATTCGGATGATGAAAGCGCAATCGCCTCAAGGTGGCAGAATTATTAATAATGGCTCAATCTCCGCACATGCACCAAGACCAATGTCAGCGCCCTATACAGCCACTAAACATGCGATTAGCGGCTTAACAAAAACAATTTCGCTTGATGGCCGCCCATTTAATATTGCTTGCGGTCAAATTGATATTGGCAATGCAGCAACCGAAATGACTGAGCGTATGGCTGCCGGAATCATGCAGGCCGATCAATCAATTAAAGTTGAGCCGCGCATGGATGTTGACCATGTTGGAGAAGCTGTTCTACACATGGCCCAACTTCCACTAGAGAGCAATATTCTCTCAATGACAATCATGGCTACCAACATGCCTTTTGTTGGCAGAGGTTAATTAAATTACCGTGGCTCAAATGATCATTAGCAGGGATAAGTCATGAAAAACTCGCATCGTCGTAAGGTACTTTCCCTGGTAATTGCTGCCACACTCTTACCCAGTTTTCATGCTATCTCTGCCCCAGATAATGATTATCCAAATCGCTCGATAAAACTGGTTATCCCCTTCCCTGCGGGAGGTAGCACTGATGCAATGGCGCGTAATCTCGGCCCAGCCCTCGGAAAAGTACTCGGGCAATTGATTGTAATCGAGAATAAATCTGGCGCCTCCGGTACAGTTGGCGCAGATTTTGTTGCAAAAGCTGCACCTGATGGATACACGCTACTGATGGGAACCTTACATCTCACGATTGCTCAATCCGTTTTCCCAAAACTCAATTACCGTATTGATAAGGATTTGATTCCGATTGGAACGGTAGGAATGATTCCCAATGTTGTAGTGGTAAATGCATCCATTCCAGCAAATAACATCAAAGAATTAGTTGCCCTAAGCAAAGTAAATTCCGATAAATATGATTACGCTTCAGTTGGACCGGGGTCTGCACATCACCTTATTGGAGAGATGTTCAAAATTAAAACGGGCGCCAGCTTAACTCATATACCGTATCGCGGTAGTGCTCCTGCTGTAGTTGATTTGCTTGGCGGTCAAATATCGGTCATGTTTGATACGATTCCATCCGCCCTGCCTCATATCAAGGATGGAAAAACAAAAGCATTGGCCGTGACAACTGCAAAACGTTCTAGCACCCTACCAAATGTGCCCACCTTAATTGAGTCTGGAATAGCAATCGACGTGGGCACTTGGAATGGATTAATGGCGCCCGCAGGCACCGATCAAGCAATCACCGATAAACTCAATCGAGCAATTGTGACGGTGCTAAGTGACCCAGAGATGCGCAAACAATTGCAAGCACTTGGCATTGAACCAATGCCAAGCACCCCAGCCGAACTGAAGGTACGCATCAGCAAAGAAATTGTTGACTACAGTAATTTGGCTAAAGAACTAAAGCTCAGCGTTGAATAGTTCAAAACTTAATCAATTTTTTTGAGCGTCTTAATATAACGCTGTGCATTTTTTACATAGCGTCCAGCGATTTCGCCGATACTTGTAATTTGCTCTGGCGTGAGGACTTTCACTGCTTTAGCAGGAGAGCCAATAATCATCGAGCCATCTGGAAATTCTTTACCTTCAGTAACTAAGGCACCAGCACCAACCAAACAATGCTTACCAATCTTGGCGCCATTCAAAATTACTGCGCCAATTCCAATTAGGCTGCCATCACCAATACTGCAGCCATGGAGCATCACTTGGTGACCCACAGTCACATTCTTGCCAATCAAGAGAGGATAGCCAGGATCTGTATGAAGTACTGATGCATCTTGCACATTACTGCCTTCACCAACTTGAATCAGATCGTTATCGCCGCGGATCACAACTTTGGGCCAAATATTAGCGCTTTGATGAAGCTCAACCCTACCAATCACTTCCGCGCTCTCAGCAACCCAAGCACCTTCCGCTAATTGAGGGGCATTTCCGTCTAGTTCATATATAGCCATGACTCATTATAGGTATGAATCAGGCTATATATAAAAGACTAAAGCTATCACTTGCTGCAAAAGAATTACCAGTTCGGCTCACGATCCGGAGTAGAAGAAATA
The DNA here is from genome assembly GCF_018687935.1 of Polynucleobacter sp. JS-JIR-5-A7. Classification (NCBI taxonomy): domain Bacteria; kingdom Pseudomonadati; phylum Pseudomonadota; class Betaproteobacteria; order Burkholderiales; family Burkholderiaceae; genus Polynucleobacter; species Polynucleobacter sp. JS-JIR-5-A7. The sequence continues at coordinate 1,927,307 of NZ_CP061308.1, forward strand.
CGATGCACACTTAAGTCAGCCCCCTCAAATTCTTCCTCCTGTGACATCCGAATTCCAAGGACAGCTTTTAAGGTTCCATAAACTAAGATGCCACCGATCACAGCGATACCAACCCCTAAGACACTGCCAATCAGCTGACCCGTAAAAGTTACTCCGCCAATTCCACCCAATGCCTTGGCACCAAAGATGCCAGCAGCCAGACCACCCCACAAGCCACATAATCCATGCAAAGGCCAGACGCCGAGTACGTCATCAATCTTCCAGCGGTTTTGTACCAAGGTAAACATATAGACAAACAAGGCGCCTGCAACTAGGCCAACCACTAAAGCACCAACCGGATGCATTAAGTCGGATCCGGCACATACTGCTACCAAACCTGCAAGAGGTCCGTTATAGGTAAAGCCAGGATCGTTGCGTCCAACTACCCATGCAGCAAGGGTGCCGCCGACCATTGCCATCAAAGAGTTCATAGCAACTAAACCACTGATTTTGTCGATTGTTTGCGCACTCATCACATTAAAACCAAACCAACCTACCGCCAAAATCCAAGCACCCAATGCCAAGAAAGGAATACTAGATGGTGGATGTGCGGAGATTTGACCCTCTTTGGTATAGCGACCACGTCGCGCGCCCAAGAGAACTACTGCCGGCAAAGCGATCCAACCACCAACTGCGTGGACTACAACAGAGCCAGCAAAGTCGTGGAACTCCTCACCGGTCAAGCCTTTGATCCAAGCCTGAATACCGTAGTGCTGATTCCAAGCAATACCCTCAAAGAAGGGATACACAAAACCCACCAATACAAATGTTGCGATTAGCTGTGGATTAAATTTAGCGCGCTCAGCAATACCGCCTGAAATAATTGCTGGAATTGCAGCAGCAAAAGTTAATAAGAAGAAAAACTTTACCAACTCATAACCATTTTTCTCAGCTAGTAATTCAGCGCCGGAGAAAAAGCTCACACCGTATGCAATGCTGTAGCCAATAAAAAAGTAAGCGATGGTCGAAACAGCAAAGTCGACCAAAATTTTTACTAAAGCGTTCACTTGATTCTTCTTACGAACCGTTCCGAGTTCTAAGAAGGCAAAGCCAGCATGCATGGCAAGAACCATGATCGCGCCGAGCAAAATAAACAAAGCATCAGTACCTGATTTCAAAATTTCCATGTGATTTTCCCCTTCTATTTTTTGCATCATTATGGGGAACAAAAAAATCTAAATAGGTGCAAATTGCACTTATTTAGTGCATAAATTAGGTATATTTATGGTTTATGATGGTTTTACATACACTCAAGGGAGAACCCATGAAGAAAGTCCTCGTTTTTTTAGCTGCTTTTGCGGCATTTTCTGGCCTAGTACAAGCTCAATCTAACGCCAACGTAAAGTTACTGAGTACCCAAGAACTTATAAACGTTTGCAAATTACCTGCTAGCCCAGAATCCCGTAGCTTCTGTATTGGCTACTCCACCGCAATTTATGACACTTACCTGGCTACACGTCATCCACAACGCGCACAACCTTTTATTTGCTTGAAGCAACCTGCTCCATCACGCGATGAAGTGATTGCTGATTTCGTCAAATTTGGACAAGAGCATCAACAAACTGCTGATAAACCAGCAGCAGGCGTGTTCTTGGGCTTTTTAGCTGCACGCTTTCCATGCGCCAAAAAATAATCCGAGCACTCTTCAATTAAAAATTAATTTAAAGGATCTGTTGATATGAAAAAAATTATCGCGATTACTGTAGCAACTCTCGTAATTGCCGGTTGTTCAAATATGAGCAACACTGAACAACGCACCCTATCCGGCGCAAGTATTGGTGCAGCTGCTGGTGCAGTTGGCACCGCTATTTTCCACGGCAATCCGATCTGGGGTGCAGTTGGTGGTGCAGCTGTTGGCGCTGCATCTGGTTATGTTTATGACGCTTATAAGAAAGAACAAGCATCTGAATATAACTCTGGATACAATGCTGGTAAAAATAATAAGCCGGCTAATGCGCCTAACTAACTTCGTTATCTAGCTATCGCCTTAGCAACTTCAAGGCACACACTGCCCAGCTTGTATTAATTTACCAGCTGGGTTTTTATTTGGATATCGCCAGCCAAGGCCTTATGAATTGGGCATTTATTAGCGATCTCTATTAATCGTTCTTTTTCTTCTGCGCTCAGATTGCCTTGCAACTGGATGTCGCGAATCAATATTTCAACATCATCTACTCGCTCAATATCGACTGTCACAATCGCATTCTCTAAATTCATCGACTTTCGCGTTGAATACATTTTGAGTGTCATGCTCGTGCAGGCAGCCAAAGCGGCACCTAAATACTCATGGGGGGTAGGGCCAGTTTCATTGCCACCATGAGTCACGTAAGCATCAGATAAAAAATGCAAGTCGCCGGTAGTCAATTTTTGTTGCAACGGGCCATCGCCAAACTGGGATACTACTTTTCTCATCATCTCTCCAAATTGATTAACTGAATATTGATTTTTTAAAAAATGATTTAACTTGTATGGGGTTTGCTGATCTTCTCGACAGTAGGTAACCCAGCTTTCTTCCAAGAACTAAATCCGCCCTCCAGATGGCACACATTGGGTACGCCCATTTTTTGCAAAGTCTCGGTCGCTAAGGCTGAGCGCCAGGCAGAAGCACAATATAAAACCAGTCGTTTGCCTTCGCCAAAAATAGGCTTGTAATAAGGGCTATCGGGGTCAACCCAAAATTCCAACATTCCCCGTGGAGCATGCAAAGCATTGGGAATCATGCCCTCTCGCTCGAGCTCTCTTACATCACGAATATCCACAAATACCGTATCGGAATCCGACAATAATTCTTGCGCCTGATCCAAAGGAACTGTTTCAATTTGCGCCATAGCGCTATTAATCAGAGCCTGATATCCAATCTTTAATTTCACCAAAATCTCCTAAAGTGCCAATGTTTTGTATTGCTTGGTCACCTGCTAACATTCTCCTATGAACTTTACTCTCACAGAACTTGGTGCAAGTATTATTTTTGCAATCGCAGTCTTGCACACCTTTTGTACTAGTTATTTTGAATCTCTCGCTAAAACCATCCCGAAACATGCTGGTCTTTGGCATCTCCTGGGCGAGGTAGAAATTGTCTTCGGCTTTTGGGCTGCCGTTCTCATTATCTACATATCTTTTATCGATCATTTAGGCGCTGCAAAAACCTATTTAGATCAACGTAACTTTACAGAGCCGTTGTTTGTCTTTGCCATCATGATTGTGGCTGGCAGTAAACCCATTTTGTATTTTTCGACACAACTCTTGCATACCATTGCCAAAGGTATGCAAGTCTTACTACGCACTCGTAGCGCTCCAACCCTTTATTTTCTGACTCTAGGGATCACGCCGCTCTTGGGCTCTCTCATTACTGAGCCGGCAGCGATGACCTTGGCAGCTTTTTTGCTGCGCGATTTGGTATACCGCCACCAGTGCTCGAAGGCCTTGCTGTTTGGGACCCTAGGGGTACTGTTTGTGAACATTTCGATTGGTGGAACACTGACTAACTTTGCTGCGCCACCAGTACTCATGGTTGCCTCAACCTGGGGTTGGAGTTCTGCATTCATGTTCACGCATTTTGGTTTTGAATCTTGTGTTGCGATTTTTATCAACGCTCTTGGCGCAACACTCTTATTTCAGAAACAACTAATTGAACCAAACGAGTCTCATAAACCTATCAAGATTCCAGTTGTCGTCATTACGATGCACCTACTCTTTTTACTAGGCGTAGTCGTATTTGCACACGATCCTATTATTTTTATGTGGCTCTTATTATTTTTTATTGGCTTCACTACAGCCTATCCAAAACATCAAAGCCCACTCATTATCAAAGAAGCGCTCCTAGTTGGATTTTTCTTGGCGGGATTGGTTGTCTTAGGGGCTCTTCAAGGATGGTGGTTACAACCCATTCTGGAAATGATGAGCCCTACAGCAGTGTTTTATGGAAGCCTAGCCTTAACTGCGATTACCGATAACGCGGCATTAACTTACTTAGGTTCACTAGTGACAGGTACCTCACTCGAATTCAAATTAGCCTTAGTAGGGGGTGCTGTTGCTGGCGGCGGTCTCACAGTCATTGCCAATGCCCCAAATCCAGCGGGTATTGCGATATTGCGCAGTTACTTTCCGGGGGGCGCCGTTTCAGCACTTTATTTACTGCTTGCTGCGTTACCACCCACATTAGTCGCTATTGCAGCATTTCGCCTCTTATAGGTAAAGCAAAGCACTTCCACAGTAAAATCTGAGCTTCGCCCCCAGTTATAAACCTGAGAACGGCATATGAAAAAGCTCTATATCAAAACCTTTGGCTGTCAAATGAACGAGTACGACTCGGGCAAGATGGCAGACCTCCTGCATGCTGATGAAGGCATGGTCATGACAGACTCTCCTGAAGATGCAGATGTCGTGCTCTTAAATACCTGTTCGATTCGAGAAAAAGCGGAAGACAAAGTCTTTTCTGATCTCGGTCGCTTACGCGAGCTTAAAAAAACAAAGCCTGAATTGCTCATCGGAGTTGGCGGTTGCGTAGCTAGCCAAGAAGGTCAACAAATTGTGAGTCGCGCACCCTATGTTGATGTGGTGTTTGGTCCGCAAACTTTACATCGATTAACTGACCTGATTGCGCAACGTCGTAAAACCGGTATTTCTCAGGTGGATATTTCTTTTCCAGAGATAGAAAAGTTTGATCATCTCCCTGCCTCGCGTCAGACTCGGGGCTCTGCCTACGTATCTATAATGGAAGGCTGCTCAAAGTATTGCAGCTATTGTGTCGTTCCCTATACCCGTGGAGAAGAAGTTTCTAGACCATTCGATGATGTACTTGCCGAAGTCGCTGGACTTGCGAGCAAGGGCGTTAAAGAGATTGTCTTGCTTGGCCAAAACGTCAATGCTTATCTTGGCAGAATGGGTCACACAGAAGAGATTGCTGACTTTGCCCTTTTAGTTGAATATATTGCAGAGATTCCTGGAGTTGAACGAATTCGCTTTACTACCAGCCACCCAAAAGAATTTACACAGCGCTTGATTGATGTTTACGCCAAGGTGCCAAAGCTTGTAAGCCACTTACACCTACCAGTGCAACATGCTTCAGACACGATCTTATCCGCAATGAAGCGCGGCTATACAGCCTTGGAATTCAAAAGCATTATTCGAAAAATGCGTGCTGTTCGCCCTGACCTCACTTTATCTAGCGATTTTATCGTGGGGTTTCCAGGGGAAACGGATGCAGACTTTGAGAAGCTTTTAAAGATGGTTCGAGAACTCGAATTTGATAACAGCTTTTGCTTCATCTTTAGCCCAAGGCCTGGCACCCCGGCAGCGAACTTAACTGATGACACTCCTTATGAGGTCAAGCTCAAACGTTTACAAACACTGCTTGCTGTGATCGAAGGCCAAGCTCATCAGATTAGTCAAAAAATGTTGGGCAATACTGAAAAAGTATTAATCGAAGGATTGGCGAAGGACGGGGTCAATTTGCAAGGCCGCGCAGAAAATAATCGGGTAATTCACTTTACCGCCCCCAAGCAAGAGATAGGGTCTTTGATTGGTCAAATGGTGGATATTCAAATTACTGAAGTCCTCAACTACACTTTAAGAGGTGAACTGGTAGAAGCTCATGCAAACTAATACCAAATTAAAAACTTCCAAGCTCGATATAGAGATTCAGTATGCAAGCCCAGCAATTGAATCTGCCTTGGTGAAAGTGGTATCTTCTGCAATCATTAAAAAATGGGTCAAGATCACTACGAATAGCTTGGGACTACTAACACTGCGGTTTGTGAATACTGCGGAAGGTAAAAAACTGAACGCTGCATATCGTCAAAAAGATTACGCAACCAATGTACTGACTTTTCCCTACGAGTGCTCTAAAAATAGTGTTGCAGCGGATATTATTTTTTGCCTGCCAGTGATCCAGAAAGAGGCTAAAGCACAAGAAAAAACATTGAAAGCGCACTTAGCGCATTTAGTAGTTCATGGCTGCCTTCATGCTCAGGGGTTCGATCATGAGGCAGAAAAGGACGCCAATAAGATGGAGGCTATAGAAATTAGCCTTCTTAAAAAATTGGGTTTTCCGAACCCTTATTTAGCGACCTAATTTTTACTCCGACATCTTTCTAAGCTATTCTTGTAATATGCCTGACCCCAAATCCCTCTTAGATCGCCTGGCTGATTTTTTATCCCCTCAGCCAACTAGCCCTAGCCAACGCCGTCAAGAACTCATTGAAACGCTGCGCGAAGCACAAACTGAAGGCTTAATTGATGCCGATGCTCTCTCCATGATTGAGGGTGTATTTCAGGTGGGTCAATTGTGTGCGCGAGATATCTTGGTCCCGCGCGCCCAAATCGACTGGGTCGATATCAGTCAACCCTTACCTGAAATTGTAAGGATCGCAATTGAAGCAGCTCACTCTCGTTTTCCTGTTTTTGAAGGATCCCGTGACAATGTCATTGGCATCTTGTTAGCCAAAGATTTATTACGTCATTCCACTGAAAAAGATTTTCAGGTGCGTGATTGGTTGCGCCCTGCAGTATTTATTCCCGAATCTAAGCGTTTGAGTGTTCTATTGCGCGACTTCAAAGACAATCGAAATCACTTAGCTGTTGTAGTAGATGAATACAGCGGGATTGCAGGCATCATCACGATCGAAGATGTACTAGAGCAAATTGTTGGTGATATTGAAGATGAGCACGATATCGACGAAGAGGCCGATAATATTATCTCCTTAGATAATGGTGATATTCGCGTTAAAGGTATTACCGAACTTGAGCAACTGAATGAAGCCCTTGGCACGCACTTTGCTGAAGAAGATATCGAAACTGTTGCAGGCCTGGTGATTCAGCACTTAGGGCGCGTTCCCAAGATAGGCGAACTGATTGAGATGAATGACATTGAATTCGAAGTTCAGCGCGCCGATCCACGGCAAATTCATATCCTACTAGCGCGACAAAAAGCTAAAAAAGCAGACTAAGGACTGGCTTGGTTGATCAGCAATCTTCTAAGCGCAAGAATGCAGTAGCACTGCTGATACTGTTCGTATTGGGCGGATTACTTGCTGGATCTGCAGAACTACCCTATGGCGGCTGGATTCAAATCCCCCTCCTCAGCGTGATTTGGTGGCAATTAAGAGCGCAAGAATCTGAATCGCTGAAGAAATTTTTTGTGCATGGCTTTGCTTTTGGTCTCGGCTACTTCGTAGTGGGTTTGTGGTGGCTTTACATTAGCCTGCATGATGTCGGCGGCATGAACTCGCTACTTTCTTGTATGGCTGTGTTTTTGCTTGCGGCCTATGTAGCCCTCTATTTTTCTGCTGCCAGCCTATCGATTCGTATTTTCAAAGACTCCAGTGTGCTGGGATTTTTCTTAGCATCGAGCTGGGTGATCAGCGAGTATCTGCGCGGTGAAATATTTACTGGCTTTCCTTGGATGGGGCTAGCTGAGAGTCAAGTCAATGGCCCATTTGCTTCGATTGCGCCTTATTTAGGCGGGCTGGGATGTACTTTTTTAACTGTATATACCTCCTGGCAATTACTACGATTCAAAAAAGCTTTTTTCATGAGCACAGCATCAATAGCTTTACTTACTTTGATCACCAGCCTGTCTAGTCTATGGAGTTTTACTCAGCCGACTGGCGAACACATTACGGTTCAGTTGATACAAGGAAACTTTGCGCAAAGTTTGATTTTTCGACCAGAGGGTGTGCTAAAGCAGATTCAGTTTTATGAAAACTCTATATACCAATCACGCGCGCAACTGATTGTTGCTCCTGAGACTGCATTTCCGTGGCCAGAAAATAATCTGCCAGCCCATCTCATTGAAAACTTACAGAACTTTTCTAATCAAACGGGCAGTAATTTACTTTTTGGAGTGATTGGAAGAAATCCAATCCCCAATGATGGTAGAGAATATTCGAATCGTGCTTTAGGTCTTTCACCCGAATCAAAACCTTATCGCTATGACAAAGATCATCTAGTCCCCTTTGGTGAATTCATTCCCCCTGGCTTTCGCTGGTTTGTAAATGCCTTTAGTGTTCCCTTAAGTGATTTCGCCAGAGGCGGAAATGATCAAGCTCATTTCACTATTGCTCGCAAAGACCAAGCTGCACTGCATGCCGCAATCACAATTTGCTACGAAGATGTCTTTGGTGGCGAGCTTGCAAGTCGTATCCGCAATAATTCTGAGCCTACGAATCTCTTAATCAACTTAACCAACCTTGCATGGTTTGGTAAATCTCAAGCGCCTGCCCAACAATTAAGACTATCGCAATTACGCTCTCTCGAAACGGGGTTACCTGCTCTACGAGCGACAAACACCGGCATCAGCTCCGTGTTAGGTCCTGATGGCAAAGTACTGCAATCACTTCCAGAATTTACCCAAGCAAGCTTAAGCACCCAAGTTCAAGCCTATGCTGGAAAAACACCTTTTGTTGTTTGGGGAAATTTCCCAATTTTGAGCATTTCTTGCCTCCTCTTGATCTGGGCCTTTATTCGCCATAGACGTTTTTAGTCTTTTTTAACTCTGCGGCGCCCTAGCCATGTAAAATCAATGGCTTAGCCAGGTTAAACATGCTTACTTTTCAGCAAATCATTCTCAAACTTCAGGATTATTGGGACCAACAAGGTTGTGCCCTATTACAACCCATTGACCTTGAGGTCGGCGCAGGCACATCCCATACCGCCACTTTCCTCAGAGCCATTGGTCCAGAACCCTGGAAAGCTGCCTATGTTCAGCCATCGCGCAGACCTAAAGATGGTCGTTATGGCGAGAACCCAAATCGCTTGCAACACTACTATCAATATCAAGTTGTTCTTAAGCCAGCCCCAGAAAATATTCTTGAGCTCTACTTGGGATCCCTATCTGCCCTTGGTCTTGATCTGAAAGAAAATGACATTCGCTTTGTAGAAGATGATTGGGAAAACCCAACGCTAGGTGCGTGGGGTTTGGGCTGGGAAGTTTGGCTCAATGGCATGGAAGTAACGCAATTCACCTATTTTCAGCAAGTAGGCGGCTTAGATTGCAAGCCCGTCTTAGGCGAAATCACTTATGGTATCGAGCGCCTGGCAATGTACATTCAAAATTGCTCAAACGTGTATGACCTTGTATGGGCTGAAGGCATCTCTTATGGCGATGTTTATCACCAGAATGAAGTAGAGCAGTCTTGCTATAACTTTGAGCACTCCAATACCGATCTGCTGTTTGCAAACTTCAGTAATTATGAAAGTGAAGCAAAGCGCTTGATGGAAGTACCCTTAGCATTACCTGCTTATGAGATGGTGCTGAAAGCAGCGCATACCTTCAACCTCTTGGATGCAAGGGGTGCCATCTCTGTTACGGAACGTGCTGCCTATATCGGTCGCATTCGAAATCTATCCCGCGCAGTTGCGCAAGCCTATTTTGAATCCCGAGAAAAACTTGGCTTTCCTATGTGTCAACACCAGTCTAAAGTATGAGCACCTCACATTCAAACTCTCAATCGGCTAACTTATTGATTGAAGTCTTTACAGAAGAATTGCCACCAAAATCCTTACGTCGTTTGGGCGAGGCTTTCAGTGACGGTATTTTTGCTCACCTAAAATCCGCCAATCTAACAACGGACGACTCCGCTGTTACAAGCTTTGCTACTCCGCGTCGTTTAGCAGTTCAGATTAGCCATGTGCTTAGTCAGGCAGAAGACTATCCAATAAGAGAGAAGCTGCTTCCCACCAGCATTGCTTATGACCCTGAGGGTAAAGCAACCCCTCCGCTACTTAAAAAATTAGCGGCACTTGGATATACAGATATTGATCTAGCCACTTTAGAAAAATCAGGTGAAGGTAAGAATGAGGCTCTTTACCTTAACGTGATAGCCAAGGGTGCAGCACTTGAAAAAACGGCACAAACTGCGCTTGAGCAAACACTCAGTAAATTACCGATTGCCAAAATGATGCACTACCAAGTGCAACAAAAAAATGGCGAATTAGCAGATGTTCAATTTGCTCGCCCGGCCCATAGCATGATTGCCTTGCATGGCAACACTGTTCTCAAAATACATGGTCTAGGTATTGAGGCTAACAATCAAACTGAGGGTCACCGTTTCTTAGCTCCGGGCACTCTCAGTATTAGTGCTGCAGATCAATATGAAAAAGATCTTGAAAGTAAAGCTAAGGTTATCCCAAGCTTCAATAAACGCCGCAGCCAAATTGAAGTTGCTCTTTTGAAAGCTGCTGGTGAAGATCTAGTCTTAATGCCTGATAGTCTGCTAGATGAAGTCACCGCCCTCGTTGAATGGCCAGCTATTTATGAATGCCGATTTGACCAAGAGTTCTTAGAGGTTCCTCAGGAATGCTTGATCCTCACCATGCAGACCAATCAAAAATACTTTGCCCTGATAGATAAGCAAGGTAAATTGCGCAATCGCTTTTTGATTGTCTCCAACATTGAAACGACTACACCAGAGGCTATCATCTCTGGTAATGAACGCGTTGTTCGTCCTCGCCTTTCTGATGCACGCTTTTTCTTCCAGCAAGATCAAAAACGCTCATTAGCTTCTCGGGTTGCTGATTTAGGCAAGGTGGTTTATCACAATCAGTTAGGTAATCAACTCGATCGCACTAAGCGCGTTCAAGGTATTGCTACTGGTATCGCCAAAAAAATAAGCGCTGATGAGAAGCTAGCTAGTCGCGCAGCTGAAATCGCTAAGACAGACTTACTCACCGATATGGTTGGTGAGTTCCCGGAACTCCAAGGCATCATGGGACGTTACTATGCAACGCATGATGGCGAAAATACTGATGTGGCAGCTGCTTGTAGCGAGCACTATATGCCACGCTTTGCAGGTGATGCACTTCCCCTGACACAGACTGGCACGATTCTTGCGATTGCGGATAAATTAGAAACCCTGGTTGGTATTTGGGGTGTAGGTTTAGCGCCAACTGGCGATAAAGACCCATATGCATTGCGTCGTCATGCACTAGGTATTTGCCGCTTGCTCTTAGAGAAGAATCTTGCCTTAAGCCTACCGGATATCATTGAGCTCGCACGCTCACAGTTTTCTCAGAAAGATGTGCAAGAGAAAGCCAAAGCAGCGGATATTTATGAATTCATCATCGATCGCCTACGCGCATACTTGCGCGACCAATCAGTTGCTGGGAAACCATTTACTAGCGCAGAAATTGATGCTGTTCTAAGTCAATCACCAGCTCAGATTAATGATCTGATTGAGCGCTTAAGTGCACTTCGTGAATTTAATGCTCTACCGCAGGCGGCGCAATTAGCTGCTGCCAATAAACGCATCAGCAATATTCTCAAAAAAACCACCACAGATATTGCTGCAAACTGCTCAAATAAGCTCTTGCAAATTCCAGCTGAGATTAATCTGCATCAAGCATTAGAGGCCATAACACCAGCCCTGAATGCGGCCTATGAAAAGCGCCAATTTGTAGAGCTCTTAAAAGCACTTGTCGCTTTAAGTAAGCCGATTGATCAGTTCTTTGCAGATGTGATGGTGATGGATCCCAATCCCGAGCTGCGCGATAACCGCTTGGCGCTCCTGCAACAACTTCACCAGAAAATGAATCTCGTTGCCGATCTCGGCAAACTAGCATGAGCACTAGCTCTTCGAAACTCATTATTCTCGATCGCGACGGTGTGATTAATGAAGATCGTGACGATTACGTTAAATCTGTAAATGAGTGGGTACCACTTCCCGGCAGCCTCGAGGCTATTGCCCTACTCAATCAAGCAGGCTATCAAATTGCAGTTGCGACCAACCAATCTGGATTAGCAAGAGGTTATTTTGCGATTACCGATTTGCATGCGATGCATAGCAAAATGGAAAAACTGCTGCAATCTTTGGGCGGAAGCATCGACAGCATTTTCTTTTGCCCACACACCGATGCCCATGGATGCGATTGCCGCAAGCCAGCGCCTGGCCTCATGAAAGAGATTGCCCTGCGCTATAAAAGAGCGAGTAGCAATCAACCTTTATTGGGCGTTCCTATTGTGGGCGATTCCTTGCGAGATCTTCAGGCAGGAATTGCATTGGGTGCATCACCCCATTTAGTTCTCACAGGCAAGGGGCAAAAGACGCTTGCAACAGGTGGTTTACCTGAAGGCACTCAAATTCATGCTGATTTGATGGCTTTTGCAACTACACTGCTAGAAAACCAAGTCTAGGATATTTATGGTCTTTGTTCGCTCAACCCTATTTGCCCTGTTTTTACTGATCTTCACCCCAATTTGGGCAGTGCTTTGCATGTTGGCATTTCCTTTGTTGAGTCCTGAAAATCGCTATCGCTTTATTGGACTCTGGAACAAGGTTGTGATTTGGTTACTTTGGCATCTCTGTGATATTCATTATGAAATTCGCGGCATGGAACATATGCATGCAGTACTGGATCAGCCAGTAGTGATCCTTAGCAAACACCAATCTGCCTACGAGACTATTGCTTATATTGCCTTGCTTCCCAAACAGCTTTGTTTTGTATTCAAGCGAGAATTGCTTTGGATCCCATTTTTTGGCTGGGCCTTAGCTTTACTCAAGATGATTCATATCAATCGTGCCAATAAACAAACGGCGGCTCTATCTGTCGCAAGCCAAGGACGTAAACGCCTTAGCGAAGGTAAATGGATCATGCTATTTCCAGAGGGCACTCGAACTCCAAGAGGCTCAACCAAGCCCTATCGCAAAGGTGGGGCTCGGCTAGCTAGCGCAACCGGAGCATTGGTTATTCCTATTGCTCACAATGCCGGTAGCTGCTGGCCCAAGAATAGCTTTCTAAAAAAACCCGGTACTGTGATTTTTTCAATTGGTTCGGCAATTACTTCCGAAGGCAAGTCTGGGGAGCAGTTACAACAAGAAGTTGAAGGTTGGATTGAAACTGAAATGCGCACCATTGATCCGAGCGTATATAAATAATCTACTTATACCGGCCTCATTTAAGCGGCTAAGAGCTTAGCCCACTCTATATAGCGATTAACTGAAATATCTTGAGCCCTAGCTTTGAGCTCTCCTTCGCTTAATTTCAAGCGATCAGCAAAAGCGTGAAGATTTGTGCGCAACATTTTTCTTCTCTGCGCAAAAGCTGCTGCCACTACTTGCTCCAGCACATTCCATTGAGATAGAGTCAAGTCGAAATTTTTTCTAGGAATCATCCGCACCACGGCAGAATTGACTTTAGGCGCTGGGTCAAATGCCTCGGGCGGGACTTCCAATACTAATTCCATGTGGTAGCGAGCCTGCAGCATCACAGAAAGCCTACTAAAGTCAGAACTACCGGCATGAGCAACCATTCTCTCGACGACTTCTGCTTGCAGCATAAAAACCTGCTCGTCGATATGCGCTGCCGCTGACACCAAATGAAAAAGTAGTGGTGAAGAAATGTTATAGGGCAAATTACCCACTACCTTGCATAGGCCTTTTTTTCCTGAATGATTCTGAGACCATTCAATAAAATTAAATTTGAGCGCATCACCTTCTATGACCCTTAAACCCTTGAGATTTTCTTGATTCCAATAGGCTACTAAGTCTCGATCTATCTCTAATAAATCCAGTTGGTTGAGATTACTCAGTAAAGGTCTAGTTAAAGCGCCTAAGCCAGGCCCAATCTCAATCACATGCATATCTGGGCTGGGATGAATTAAAGCTACTATGGAATAAATAATGCCTTGATCTTGTAAGAAATTCTGGCCAAATCGTTTACGCGCCCGATGCATGAATCAACTTTTTTCTTTTTGATTAATCGCCAACTGATAAGCCAACCGCAGGGCTTCCAACATAGAGCCTGACTCTGCAATACCTTTGCCGGCAATATCTAAAGCCGTGCCATGATCCACTGAAGTGCGAATAATAGGCAAACCTAATGTGACATTGACGCCACTACCAAAGGTAACGAATTTAAATGGCGCCAAACCTTGATCGTGGTACATCGCAATAAAGGCATCAACACTTTCTAAGGATGCAGGATCAAACATAGTGTCACCAGGATAAGGACCAGAAGCATCAATACCAAGTCTTTGGGCAGATTCAATTGCAGGGCCGATGACATCGATTTCTTCGCGACCCAAATAACCTGACTCACCAGCATGCGGGTTCAACCCTGCAACACGTATAACCGGACTCGAAATACTAAACTTTGTACGTAAATCATGTTGGACTATCTGGATTGTTTCAAGCACGAGCTCTTGGGTTAATGCGGCAGAGACCGCTTGCAATGGCAGATGGGTAGTCGCAAGCGCTACTCGCAAGTCTCTAGGCTCCTTCAAATTGAAGAAGCTCTTAGGAAGGGTGGCACAAAGCATCATCACCACATGCTGCGCCTTACAACGCCCTGCTAAATATTCGGTATGACCTGTAAATGGCGTGCCTGCCAAATTAATCACACTCTTTTGAATGGGTGCAGTAACCATAGCATCGAAACGCCCACTTAAGCATCCATCAATAGCCTCATTCAAAGTATTGATCACGTATTGAGCATTCTGTGGATTTAAAACGCCTTGAATAACGGGTGCTGATAATGGAACGCTCTGAATTTTTAAACGCCCAGATAAATCAATGGGGCCTTGAGAGGCTAACTTTAGCAAGTCAGCATCACCCAATAAGGTAATTGCTGCACTAGGCTGTTCGATCAAAAACTGCTGTGCGGCCGCTACAGAAACTTCGGGCCCAACACCGATTGGCTCGCCGGTGGTTGCGACTAAATTAACGTGGGTTACTGTTTGCGGAATCATCTATATTTAAGATTTTTACAGTTGCCGTGTCTCTTAATTGGCGCAACCAATCCTGATAAGCTTGCTCAAATTTTCTTTCCCGAATTGCAGCGCGAGCAAATTGCCGCTGCTTTTCAACAGTCAACTGGGCTTCGCGTCGTTCCAAGACTTGAATGAGATGCCAGCCAAATTCAGTCTTCACTGGGTTACTCACTTCGCCAATCTGCAAACGATTCATCGCTTGCTCAAACTCCGGAACCAAGTCTCCAGGCCCCATCCAACCTAGATCTCCACCATTTGGGGCAGAACCATCCTCTGAAAACTTTTTAGCCAACTCACTAAAATCTACAGTCTTTGCACGAACTTGATCACGATACCCAGCAAGACGTCGTTCTGCATCTTGATCGGTTAAACCAGCACGATTACGCAATAAGATATGTCGCGACAATGTTTGTGTAATAGGAATATTTTGCGGCGAGCTAGTTGAGACCTCCTGTGGGGCTACTTGCTGCTGTGGATTTGCGCTGACGACTGCAGCCCGACGATCCAATACTTTTAGCACATGGTATCCCGCAGGGCTTTTAACCACTCCATTGGCGACTTGGCCGCCACCAGTATTTCGAATCGCCTCATAAAATAGTTGAGGCAACCTATCGGGAGTTCGGTAACCTAAATCCTGAAACTTAATTTTAGGATTGTCTTTAGCCGCCATGGCGCCTAATTGCAAAAAATCTATGTCTCCTTTGGCATCGCGCAATAACTGCTCAGCCTTCTTTTTTGCCTCAGCCTGAGCGCCAACGCCCGCTGAAGCATCAACTGGAATAAAAATCTGTGCCACATCAATTTCTTCTGCTTCGCTTTTAGCAGCAGGGGTTGAGCGGGGCGCTCCACCACCAACAGCACGGGTTCTCTCACCAATGAAATTATCAATTTCAGCATCAGAGATTTTAATCTTCCCCTCTACTTCACGTTCACGATATCGGCTAACGATAATATCGTCACGTAACATCTGTTTATATTTCTCAAATGAGGTACCGGATGCAACTACCTTCTCTTTAAATTCTGCATAACTAAGTTTATTTTTTGCAGCAATATCACCAATAATTTTATCGAGCTCTTTGTTAGTGACAACGACACCCTCTTGCTCGGCATTTTGCAGCTGAATTTTTTCAATAATGAGGCGCTCAAGAATAATTTTACGTATTGATCCATCATCAGGCAACTTGGCGCCCTGCTTTTTAAGGGCTGTAATACGATCATCAATTTCCTTGCGAGTGACATAACCAGTATTGACGACGGCAGCTACGCCATCAATATTTCGGATTTTGCTATCCGCCAATATATTTGCTTTTGATGCGTCTTGAGCACTAGCAATCCCTCCAATAAGAGATATCCCAAAAAAAATCACCGGGTAAATAAAAGGTTTCAACCTAATTCTGCAAAGCGTCATTGATAATTCTCATATATGGATGGTGGGATGGGCTTTGAAGTTGGCATGTATCCAGGAACATTTAACTTCATAATATCAACTGGATTACTTCCGGCGCTAGCAAAGCCCCTAAATTCGATCTGGAAGAGGATTTGAGTGGTTGTGGTGGTCGATGTATTCAAGGCTTGGGAATAAGCTCCACGGAAAGTCCAGCAATCCCGCGTCCACTCCAAACCCACCAAAGTATTTAAGGTTCTGGTTGTTAAGGCATCATAACCCCAACGCCCCAAGACTGAAACTTCGCGCGTCACTGGCCATTGGCCAGAAAAATTGTATTGATCGGTAGTGGTTGCTGAAGGGGTCGCAACCTGATTATTTTGTGTCGATGCCTGGATAGGTGGCGTCCACACATTACGATAGCCAAAATTGAAGCTTCGCCCCGGAGTAGGCCGCCAACTTGCTCCAACCGTAGTTTGTACAAAGCGATTTAGTTGCGTATTGTATTGACCAAACATATCAGCGCTAAAGTTCCCCAGCAATCTAACTGACGCTGAACCCAAGGTATCAGAATAAGTTGTTGGATTGGCAATGTTGCCATTCAAGCCAACTTTCTGTCCCGTAAATTGCTGCTTTTGTGCCAGTGTCACATTAGCGCGCTCAGCACCGGAATAGGCTTCAATCATGCGACTGGTTAAACCCAATGTCGCCGCATTATAATCTGCAACACGGTCATTACCAATAAAGGTATTAGCTGTGAAAATTTGCGAAACACCGAAACCTGCATCAGCAGTATCGAAGACTGGCGTATTAGCCTGACTTTGATATGGAGTAAAAGCATAAAACGCTCTTGGCTCCATGGTCAGCAACATATCGCGTCCGAAAAAACTTTTTAACTCAGAAGCTTCCCTCTCCAACGCCAATCCTGAATCTAAACTAAAGGTTGGAATCGTAAATCCCTGCGCATTAGGAACGCTTCCTGATACATAAGGTGTGGCGTTATAAGTATTAGATTGAAAACTCACAGTGGGCGTAATGTGATAACCGGGGGTGATCTGTGGCAGGGCTAGCGACCCCTTCAATACCATTCTGTCTGCCTGGGTATAAGCGCCTGGAGGAGGCGCATTAAAGTTGCTTCCCAAAGCATAAGCAAAGCGGGTGTAGTCAGTCGATAATGTTGTTTTTGGCCCAGATGGTAGAGCCAAATACTTTCCGCTTGCATCTGATAATACTGGGCTTAATTGACTGTTATAAGCAGCAGTAATATTGGGCAATATATTGTATGGAGCCTGTACTAAATTATTGGGATCTGGTTGCAGTGTTTGAAAACTAGCTGCTTTAGCACCAACCGTCCAATTACTTAATTCACCAGTTAACTGTTTGGTAGTGCCAAGCTCTTGACGAAACTGACTGGTAACTTGCCCAGCAATACTTTGCGAAAAGTCAGTTGGATATAAACTATCAGAGACTCTAGCCATGTTTGCATATCCACTCCATGAGCCTGGCAACGGAGCACCTCCGGGCCCAACACCACCCAAAAATACCTGTCTTTGTTGCCAATCGTATTTCCAACGATTAGTACCCGTCTGTTTGTCATAAGGTAAATATTCTCCCGTTGCTATGCCTGAATATTCCCTATCCAAGAAGCGGTAAGAAGCGCCCAACATAAATCCGCGGTGATTCATTTCGCGAGGTAATAATAATAGGTCGCGATTAGGCGCGATATTGACATAATAAGGCTGAGTAATATCTAAACCATTATTTTTGCTGTAACCAACAACCGGGGCTAGCAAGCCCGAACGACGCTGACCACCTGTTGGCGCAGTAAAGTAAGGTAAATAAGCAATTGGTACGTCGAAGAAACGCATCACTCCATGTGTACCAACCATTTCTTTTTGTTCGTTGTCAATCTCCAAAGTACTTGCCGTGAAATACCAATCCATATTCTCTGGAGTACACGTAGTGTAAGTGGCCTTATCAAAAACAAAAATGTCAGTATTTTCAATTATTAATTTTTTTGCTGTGCCACTTCCACGAGTATCTCTAATCTCATAGGCAGGAGTGTCCATGGAGCCCTCGCGGGCATCAACTCTAAATTGTCCCTTAGGCCCTTTAAAGGAAGTATTGCCTTTGGATAACTCTGCATTACCAAGCAAGTCTGCAATATCAGTATCTGGGTTGTAGGTGATTTCGTCGGCTTTTAGAACGGCGCCATTACGACGCATTTGCGCGCGTCCTTTCAGATGCATGTCGCGCTCAACCACACCATCAATCACATCACTAGAAGTAAAGGTAAGTGCTTCCCCATCGGCAATTGACTTGCCTACTCGCAATTGATCATCTAGCTTGAGAACAGTCACATTTCCACGATCTGGTAAGAGCGTGAAATTTTGTGTCGCTTGTGAAACCGGGGGCAGCGCAGCAGGAGCTTGTGCTCTTGTCGGAAGCGCAACTTGAAGCAATATCGCCCCCAACATTACGCGCAGGGTGATGGCTAAAAAAAGAGGGGCGCAAAGGCCGGCGCGACGGCGATAATGACTCATGGATCCAGACCCGCCTTATTATACGAATCGACCATGACTGACGTTCGCTTATATACCCTTCGAAGCTGGCTAAAAGCCCTCCAGCCTAGCTGGCAATTAGATCTGGATACCTTAGCACCGGCCTCGGCGGATGCCAGCTTTCGGCGCTATTTTCGGGTTAAGTCGAAAAACTCAAACTTTGCCAGCCTAATCATTATGGATGCCCCTCCCCAGCACGAGCCCTTGGATGCCTTTATCAAGGTTGATTTTTTACTCTCCGAGGCAGGTCTAAATGTGCCTAAAATTTTGGAACAAAACACTGCTGAAGGCTTTCTTCTCCTAGGCGATCTTGGTAATAAAACATACCTGAGCGAACTAAGCGATAAAACAGCAAACCACCTTTATCAGGGTGCAACAGAAGCATTAGTGAAAATGCAGTTAGCAAGTAAGCCAGACGTTCTACCAAACTATGACCAAGCACTCTTGCAACGTGAATTAGATTTATTTCCAGAGTGGTATTTGAATAAACATCTTGGCATTAAATTAACAGGGCCACAACAAGGACAACTCGAGAAAATATTCGAGCTCATCCTTGAGAATAATCTTGCGCAAGCTAAGGTCTATGTACATCGCGATTATCATTCTCGCAACCTTATGGTGACTGAAGAAAATAATCCTGGCGTGTTAGATTTTCAAGATGCGGTGTATGGACCCATTACTTATGATGCCGCTTCTTTATGGCGCGATGCCTACATTGCTTGGCCAGAAGAACGAGTCATCGATTGGGTGATTAAATTTTGGGAAGAGGGTCGTAAAGCTGGCCTACCAATGCCGGATGACTTCGGGCAGTTCTATCGCGACTTTGAATGGATGGGTTTGCAACGTCATCTCAAAGTTCTTGGAATCTTTGCAAGACTCTTTCATCGTGATGGTAAAGACGGTTATCTCAAAGATATTCCTTTGGTATTGGAATATGCGATTGCCACCGCAAATCGTTATATTGAGCTAAAACCATTGGCACGGATTTTAGAATCTACGCGTACCCATAAAGAATAAGTAGCAAATCATGTCTAAGAGCAATCTTCTTCCTTGCTTTTTATTAGCCGCTGGTAGAGGCGAGCGTATGCGCCCTTTAACAGATAATTTACCTAAGCCTTTGCTCACCATTAAAAATAAATCATTGCTTGCGTGGCATCTAGAAGCACTAGCAAATGCGGGGATTGAAAAGGTGGTGATCAATCACGCATGGTTGGGTGAAAAGATTGAAGTCTCCTTAGGCGATGGGCATCAATTTGGCCTTAATATCCAATACTCACCGGAAGGCACTGCTTTAGAAACCGCGGGCGGCATAGTCAAGGCGCTACCCATCCTTCAAGCTGAAGATTATTTTTTGGTGATCAATGGGGATGTATTTAGTCCGAACTTACCAGTGAGCAAAATTTTGGGGATAGCTTCTAAGTTAAGAAATGGCTCCAACAAAATCTTAGCTCACCTCCTCCTAGTGCCAAACCCCAGTCACCATCCTGATGGTGACTTTTATCTTAAAGAGGCACAGGTAAACCCTCAGGATCCTGGAGGAGCTGAAAAGTTGACCTTTTCAGGTATTGGCATCTACCACAAAGATCTCTTTAAGGATCTAGAAATGGGTATCTCAGCTAAGCTGGCGCCCCTCCTCAAAGCTGCCATGGCGCAAAATCAAGTGTCTGGTGAAAAATATGTCGGTCCGTGGCACGATGTAGGTACGCCACAACGCTTACAAGAGCTCAACGCAGCATATGAATAAAACCGATATTTATCAGCTTCGCAGAAATGCTTTAGCAAAACATATTTTTACTAAAACCGGTGGTGGCATTGCTGTCATTGCAACTGCGCCAGAGCTCGCACGTAATCGCGATAGCGACTTTCCTTATCGTCATGACAGTGATTTTTACTATCTCACAGGATTTGAAGAGCCCGGCGCAACCTTAGTAATGAAAGTTGCTAGCAGTGGAAAAAGTTATCAACTCGAGTCACATTTATTTTGTAGGCCCAAAGATCTCGAACGAGAAATTTGGGATGGCATTCGTTTAGGACCAGAAGCTGCGCCAGAAATACTGGGCATCGAGTTTGCGCATAGTAACCAAGAGCTTGATCAAAAGCTTGGTGAGTTATTAGCAGATCATGATGCTGTTTATGTGCGATTAGCCGAAAGTGCGGAGGCAGATCGACGTATACGCCACTGGATGAAACAAGTAAGAGGGCAAGCTCGCAGTGGCATCAACCCACCATCAGAATTTCATGATATTGAGACACTGATTCATGAAATGCGCTTATTTAAAGATGTTCATGAAATCGAGATCATGCGGCGTGCTGCTGCGATCTCTGCAAGAGCACATATCCGTGCGATGCAAGCCTGTAAACCAGGGATGCGGGAGTATCAACTCGAAGCTGAATTAATTCATGAATTCCGCAACAGTGGCTCACAAAGTGTTGCCTACAACAGTATTGTTGCTGGTGGCGCCAACGCTTGCATCCTTCACTATCGCGCGAGCTCTACTGAATTACTAAGCGGTGAACTTTGTCTCATTGATGCTGGTTGCGAGTTAGATGGCTATGCATCGGATATCACGCGCACATTTCCAGTCAATGGAAAATTTACCGGCCCACAACGTGCGCTCTATGACATTACCCTTGCGGCACAAGAAGCAGCCATTGCAGTAACAAAACCGGGGAATACTTTCATGCAACCCCATGAAGCAGCACTCAAAGTGCTTACCCAAGGCTTACTCGATGAAAAACTTCTCAAACTTACAGAATTAGGTTCTTTGGAAAACGCCATTGAAACTGCCGCCTACCGCCGCTTCTATATGCATCGCACTTCCCATTGGCTGGGTATGGATGTTCATGACGTAGGTTCTTATCGCGAGTCAATGCCTAGCTCGCAAGAAGAAAAACCTTGGCGCATTCTAAAAAGTGGCATGGTCATCACCATCGAACCTGGCTTATATGTCAGACCTGCGGACGATATCGATCAAGCGTTTTGGAATATTGGCATCCGCATTGAAGATGATGCTGTCATCACTGAATCAGGTTGTGAATTGATTTCTCGTGGCGCACCAGTTAAAGCTGATGAAATCGAAGCGCTCATGAAAAATAACTAAAGAATGAGTCCCAAAGACTGCGACATCTTGATTCATGGGGGCGGGCCTGTTGGGCTTGCCTGCGCTGCATGGATTTTACAAAAGTTTCCCGAAGCAAAACTGACGCTACTAGACCGTAATCCTGCCGATGACGCAGAGCTTGTAGCTGCTGATAGTAGGGGTATTGCCCTTTCACATGGTAGCAAGCTCCTACTAGATACGATCCATGCATGGCCATCAGATTGTGCTGATATCCATCGTGTACATGTCTCGCAAGCAGGTCGCTTTGGTCGCGCACTCATGACACGCGAAGAGCTTCGTCAGGATGCACTTGGTCACATTATTCGTTATCGTGATATTCACATTACGCTTCGCCAAGCCTTAAGAAATATTCAGGTAAAGAGCCCGAATTTTATTTGGCAACATATTGATAGCAATGTTGAGCATGACTATATCAATGCTCAGTGCGTAGTCCACGCCGAAGGCGGACTCTTTAAAAAACAAGATTGGGTGGAATCTGGTCGAGACTATGGGCAATCAGCCTTAGTAGGATTAGTTGAAGTAGAAAATGCCATACCTTATCAAGCCTGGGAGCGCTTTACTGCCGAAGGACCGCTGGCAGTATTACCGAGTCACTACGGGCCCAACATTCTTAATCTCGTTTGGTGTGGCTCACCAGAATCCTCACATCAACGTTTGCAATTTAGTGATGCTGAATTTTTAACATCCTTACAAAATGAATTTGGCTCACGCATTGGCCGTTTTCTCAAAATTCAAGATCGTCGTTTATATGAACTTGGCCTGAACTATCGCAAACAAATTACTAAAGACCATGAAGTATGGATTGGCAATGCAGCTCAAGCTTTGCATCCTGTTGCAGGTCAAGGCTTGAACTTAGGTTTACGAGATGCTTACTTATTAGCGGAAAAATTGGCGGGGCTATTTTCCAGCGCGCTTGATCAGCAAACAGCAGTGCAGATTCAAAATACTTTGGAAAGTTATGCACAAAGTCGTAAAGCCGATAGAACCACAACGATTGGTTTGACAGACTTGATGGCAAGAGTATTCACCTCAAATCTCGCCCCCGTAGTTGTCGCTCGAGGATTGGCATTATCAGCCCTTCAGTGGCTTCCACCAGTCAAAACAGCCTTGGCTCGCCAGATGATGTTTGGCAGGCGCTAAGGGGCTTCAAAAGCCTTCAAACTCCAAACATTCAGTAGTTCATCTGAAGCAAGTAATCTGCCTAAAAAATAGGCAGATTTTGGTCTGACTGTGCTAAAGTGTCATGCTTTCCGCAAAATACTCACCGAGTCGCCCCCGCAATAGATGAAGATTGGCCCTCATACCCTCGCAAATAGACTCTTTGTCGCGCCCATGGCAGGAGTAACAGATCGTCCATTCAGACAGCTTTGCAAGCAATTAGGTGCTGGGTATGCCGTCTCAGAAATGGTGGCTTCTAATGCCCTTTTGTGGAAAAGCGAAAAAACCCAACGTCGTGCCAATCACATTGGCGAATTCAAACCGATTGCAGTCCAAATTGCTGGTGCAGATCCCGCAATGATGGCTGCAGCAGCAAAAATGAATGTAGACCATGGTGCGCAAATTATCGACATCAATATGGGCTGCCCAGCAAAGAAAGTTTGTAACGTTGCTGCAGGCTCGGCACTACTCCGTGATGAACCACTTGTACAACAAATATTAGAAGCGGTTGTTAATGCAGTCGGCGTTGGCCCAGATGCAGTACCAGTGACTTTAAAAATTCGGACTGGCTGGGATCGTGAGCATAAAAATGCAATCGAGATTGCACGCCTTGCTGAAAATTCTGGCATCTCCATGCTTACCGTTCATGGCCGTACGCGTGCCGACCTTTATCTAGGTGAAGCAGAATATGAAACAATCACCGCCGTTAAAAACAGTGTGGATATTCCTGTGGTTGCGAATGGCGATATCAATAGCCCAGAAAAAGCTGTATTTGTTTTAGAAAGCACTGGTGCCGATGCCATCATGATTGGTCGTGCCGCACAAGGGCGCCCCTGGATCTTTCGTGAAATCAATCATTACTTAGAGACTGGTGGCAAGCTACCCACTCCAGAGATTAAAGAAATTCAGAAAATCATGAATGCCCATCTTTTAGATCACTATGAGTTCTACGGTGAACACATTGGCCTGCGCACAGCCCGCAAGCATATCGGCTGGTATTGCAAAGGTTTGCGAGACTCACATGCTTTTCGTCAGCGCATGAATACTGCAGATGATTGCAAAACCCAATTACAAATGGTCAATGATTATTTTGATGAAATGAAATCTCATTCTGACCGCCTACTCTTTTTAGAAGCAGCCTAATTTTTCGACTTTAAGCACCAAATTCATATATCAATTCATATTTATGACCAATAAACACCCGATCACCGAATGCATTGAAACACAATTACAGGTTTACTTAAATGACCTCAAGGGTACGCCACCAAACGGCATCTATCAAATGGTATTGGCTGTGGTAGAAAAACCAATGCTTGAACTCGTTATGCAACATGCCAAACAAAATCAATCTTTAGCTGCTCAGTACCTTGGCATCAACCGCAATACCCTGCATAAGAAATTAGTTGAACATCAGCTCATTAAATAAACAGTTATTTATTAAACCTTCCAAAACTTATGATCCGTACAGCGCTTCTCTCCGTATCCGATAAAAATGGCATTGTGTCTTTCGCTAAAGCTCTTCATGAGCAAGGAATCAAACTCATTTCTACCGGCGGTACAGCAAAGCTATTAGCCGAAAATAATCTGCCCGTAGTCGAAGTATCTTCTTTAACTCAATTTCCTGAAATGCTAGATGGCCGTGTAAAAACACTCCACCCAATGGTGCATGGTGGCTTATTGGCTCGCAGAGACTTTCCTGAGCACATGGCGGCCCTGAAGAAGCATGGCATCGACACAATCGATATGCTCGTAATCAATCTCTACCCCTTCAATGAGACAGTGGCAAAGGAAAGCTGCAACTTCGAGGATGCAGTTGAGAACATCGACATTGGTGGCCCTGCGATGTTACGTGCAGCAGCAAAAAATCATCAAGATGTCACCGTCTTAATTTCACCAGAAGATTACGCGCCAGTTTTGGCCGAAATGAAAGCTAACAACAATACAGTTTCATATAAGACAAACTTAGCATTGGCTAAAAAAGTATTTGCACATACTGCTCAATACGATGGTGCCATTGCCAATTATCTGTCCGCATTGGGCGATGACCTAGATCACAAAGCCCGCTCTGCTTATCCAAAAACGTTGCACCTGGCTTTTGAAAAAGTACAAGAGATGCGTTATGGCGAAAACCCACATCAATCTGCTGCGTTCTACAAAGATATTTACCCAGTAGCTGGCGCTCTTGCAAGCTATCAGCAGTTGCAAGGCAAAGAGCTTTCTTACAACAATATCGCTGATGCTGACTCTGCTTGGGAGTGTGTCAAAAGCTTTTCTGGTAATGCTGACGGCGCAGCAGCCTGCGTCATCATTAAGCATGCCAATCCCTGTGGCGTAGCTGTTGGCGCAACAGCACTAGAGGCCTATCAAAAAGCTTTTAAAACAGATCCGAGTTCAGCTTTTGGTGGAATTATTGCCTTTAACGTGCTCTGCGACGGCGCTGCTGCTGAGGCTATTTCCAAGCAATTTGTCGAAGTATTAATTGCTCCAAGCTTTAGCGATGAAGCGAAAGCCATTTTTGCAGTCAAGCAAAATGTACGTCTTCTGGAAATTCCACTCGGCACTGCATTTAATCATTTTGATTTCAAGCGTGTTGGCGGTGGTTTACTAGTTCAATCGCCAGATGCAAAGAATGTTCTTCAAAGTGAGATGCGCGTTGTTAGCCAAAGACAGCCAACCCCAAGCGAAATGAATGACATGATGTTTGCATGGCGAGTAGCCAAGTTCGTCAAATCCAATGCCATTGTGTATTGCGCTAATGGCATGACCCTCGGCATTGGCGCAGGCCAAATGAGCCGGGTTGACTCTGCACGTATGGCTAGCATTAAAGCTGAAAACGCAGGCTTAAGCCTAAAAGGCTCAGCAGTCGCCAGTGACGCCTTCTTTCCATTTCGCGATGGTCTGGATGTGGTTGTTAATGGCGGCGCGAGCTGTGCGATTCAACCAGGAGGCAGTATGCGTGATGATGAAATCATTTCTGCAGCAAATGAACATGGCATTGCCATGATCTTTACTGGCACTCGTCACTTCCGTCATTAAGCAAGGGAAGAAAAAATACGCATGCGTTGGATTGGAATCGACCCGGGTTTGCGTACTACTGGCTTTGGTGTCATCGATGTTGACGGCCAAAAACTGACCTATATAGCCTCTGGAACGATTGAAAGTGGTGATCCTGCCAAGGGCTTGCCTGAGCGCTTAGGCGCCCTCTATGCTGGCCTTAAAGAAGTTCTAGAAACCTATCGCCCAGAGTCTGCTGCAATTGAAGAAGTCTTTTTAAACGTTAATCCACGTTCAACTTTGATGTTAGGTCAAGCGAGAGGTGCTGTTATTGCCGCACTCGTTGCAGAAAAGCTCCCCGTTGCCGAATACAGTGCCCTTCGCGTTAAGCAAGCCATTGTTGGAACAGGTCGCGCAGCCAAGCCTCAAGTACAAGAGATGGTGAAACGTCTCCTCAGATTAAATCGTGCACCAGGGACTGATGCTTCTGATGCATTGGGCGTCGCCATCTGCGCGGCCCATCACGCTCAAATACCAAAAGCTATTACTGCGGCATTAACTTCCAAGAAACGCAGTAAGTAAAAATACACTTCACAGGTTAAGATCTCTACATGATTGGTCGTATTCAAGGAATCCTCGTTTCAATTCATCCACCTCGCCTCTTGGTCGATTGCCAAGGCATTGGTTATGAAGTGGATGTGCCCATGAGTACCTTGTATCAATTACCCCAAGCAGGTCAAAAAATCACCCTTCTCACTCACTTCCAAGTGCGTGAGGATGCGCAGCAACTCTTTGGTTTTGCTACGGAGACAGAGCGCGAAGCATTTCGACAGCTCATTAAGATCAGCGGTGTTGGCTCTAGAACTGCATTAGCGGTTCTCTCTGGCATGAGTGTGAACGAGTTGGCTCAAGCAATCGCTCTTCAAGAAGCTGGACGTCTGACCCAAGTTCCCGGGATTGGTAAAAAGACTGCTGAGCGTCTTTGCCTAGAACTGAAAGGTAAGCTTGCCCCAGACTTAGGAATTACTACCGGCAAACCTCAAGTATTAGATGCCAATAGTGAAGTGCTACAAGCACTGCTTGCTTTAGGCTATTCAGAAAAAGAAGCGCTCTTAGCCCTCAAGCAAATCCCGCCAGACACTTCAGTTTCCGATGGCATTCGGATGGGCTTAAAGTATTTATCTAAGACCTGATTAGCTAAACCCCACTAAACTGGCAGCATGGCAATTCATACAGACGACCTCAGCTCTATCCCTGAAGATTTACCGGAAAATAATGACCGCATTGTTAGTGGCGCGGCAGGTAATTCTGAAGCCGTGTTTGAAAGAGCTTTACGCCCAAAACAACTCGACGAGTATGTTGGCCAAACGAAAGCGCGTGCCCAATTAGAAATCTTCATTAGCGCCACTAGGGCACGTCAAGAAGCGCTTGATCATGTTTTGCTATTTGGTCCTCCAGGTCTTGGTAAAACTACGCTTGCACACATCATTGCGCGAGAGTTGGGCGTCAACTTGCGCCAAACCAGCGGTCCTGTTCTAGATAGGCCTGGCGACCTCGCTGCATTGTTAACGAATTTAGAAACCAATGATGTGCTCTTCATTGATGAAATTCACCGTCTCTCTCCAGTAGTTGAGGAGATCCTGTATCCAGCGCTCGAAGACTATAGCCTTGACATCATGATTGGCGAAGGGCCTGCAGCGCGTAGCGTCAAGATCGACCTCAAACCATTTACCTTAATTGGCGCAACGACTCGCGCAGGTATGCTTACCAACCCATTGCGTGATCGCTTTGGAATTGTGGCAAGACTCGAGTTCTACACCACTGAAGAGCTCACCAAAATCATCAATCGCTCGGCAAATTTGCTTAAGGCAAGTATTGATCCAGAGGGATCTATAGAGATTGCAAAACGTGCTCGTGGCACTCCGCGTATTGCCAATCGCTTACTGCGTCGTGTACGTGACTATGCAGAAGTAAAAGGCACTGGCACGATTACCAAAGCCATGGCTGATGCCGCACTGAAGATGTTGGATGTTGATCCAAGTGGTTTTGATGTGATGGATAGAAAATTGCTTGAAGCTATCTTGCACAAGTTTGATGGAGGTCCAGTCGGGATTGATAACCTAGCTGCAGCGATTGGCGAGGAACGTGACACGATAGAGGATGTCTTAGAGCCTTACCTCATTCAGCAAGGCTATCTACAGAGAACGTCTCGTGGTCGTGTAGCAACACGGCAAGCTTATGAGCACTTTGGTTTAACCCCACCTAGTGGCAGTGCTAGCCTAGACCTCTAAACTCATTAACTCAGCGTTACCTTAGCAAACTTACGCTTACCAACCTGCACAACATAGGTTCCAGCCTCAATTTTGGCTTGTTTATCTGTTACGGTAGCACCATCAATCTTTACACCACTTTGCTCAACATTACGCATCGCTTCTGATGTAGATGGTGCTAAGCCGGCAGCCTTGAGGAGGCTGGCAATTCCCATGGGGGCTCCAGAGAGATTTACTTCTGGGATGTCATCAGGGACACCGCCTTTAGCACGGTGATTAAAGTCTTCTAAGGCTTTTTCTGCCGCAGCCTGAGAATGAAAACGCGCAACGATTTCTTGCGCAAGCAATACTTTGCAGTCTTTTGGGTTTCGTCCAGCAGCAACTTCTTGCTTCATCAAATCAATTTCTGACATTGGGCGGAATGACAGCAATGTGAAGTAATCCCACATCAAATCATCTGAGATGCTTAAGAGCTTGCCAAACATATCTCCAGCGGGCTCACTAATACCGATGTAATTCCCTTTGGACTTACTCATCTTCTCAACGCCATCCAAACCAACCAAGAGCGGCATAGTCAAAATACATTGAGGCTCTTGGCCATACTCACGCTGGAGTTCACGACCAACCAAGAGATTAAATTTTTGATCAGTACCACCAAGCTCTAAATCACTCTTTAGAGCAACCGAGTCATAGCCCTGCATCAAAGGATATAAGAACTCATGAATAGAAATCGGTACACCATTGCGATAGCGTTTCGTAAAGTCATCGCGCTCTAGCATACGAGCAACGGTATGTTTCGCAGCCAACTGAATCATGCCGCGTGCGCCTAAAGGATCACACCATTCGCTGTTATAGCGCACTTCTGTTTTAGCCGGATCGAGCACCATGCTTGCTTGACGATAATAAGTCTCGGCATTAACAGCAATCTCTTCTGCAGTTAATGGTGGACGAGTAGCATTGCGGCCCGATGGATCGCCGATCATGCTGGTGAAGTCACCGATCAAGAAAATCACGGTATGACCCAAATCTTGCAACTGACGTAATTTATTCAGAACAACCGTATGACCTAAATGAATATCAGGAGCAGTTGGATCCAAACCCAGTTTGATTCTGAGTGGGGTCTTAGTGGCCTGGCTACGAGCCAGCTTTTGTATCCAGTCAGCCTCAACTAATAGCTCATCACAGCCACGTTTGGTGACTTCGAGTGCAGTAAAGACTTCGGGGGTCAAAGGATATTTTTGTTCAGGTTTAGCCGTCATGCTGATTCGGTTAACTGTTTCAGTTAAATTAGTATTTAAATTGCTAAAGCATAATTGTCGCATCCTTGAGAGCTAAACCCAGAACCCCATGAACAAGTCCGATTCCCATTACATTGGCCTAATGTCTGGCACCAGCCTGGATGGGATTGATGCCGTTCTAGCAAAAATTGGGCCCAATGGTCGAACGAGCGCAGTAGAGGCTGTTAGCGCACCCTTTGCCCCCGATCTTCGAAAAGCCCTTTTTGAGCTGCAAGCTACAGGCCCCAATGAGCTCGATAGGGAGAGGCAGGCTGGTAATGCCTTGGCCCTAGCCTATGCCGAGGCAGTGGTCACATTACTTAACAAAGCGAATTTGCAGGCATCGGATATCACTGCTATTGGCGCCCATGGGCAAACTATTCGCCATCAGCCTCATCTTGGAGATTTAGCATACACACACCAAACCCTCAATCCAGCTCTCTTAGCCGAAAAGACCGGTATTGATGTCATTGCAGATTTTAGAAGTCGCGATCTTGCTGCTGGCGGTCAGGGTGCCCCATTAGTTCCCGCTTTTCATGCACAACAATTTTCTGCAACAAAAAGCATCGCAGTCTTAAATATTGGCGGCATCGCTAATCTCACTCTTCTTCCAAATGGCGGTGAAATTACTGGTTTTGATTGTGGCCCTGGAAATATCTTGATGGACGCTTGGATACATCAACATCAAGGAAATACTTTTGATGAGAATGGTAAATGGGCATTAAAAGGTAAAGTGAATACAGAGCTGCTGGCAAGAATGTTGTCAGATCCCTTCTTTGCAAAAGCTCCACCAAAAAGTACGGGAAGAGATGATTTTCATCTTAACTGGTTACAAGAAAAACTAGGGGATGTGAATCATTCCATTGAAGATGTGCAAGCAACCCTATTGCACCTAAGCGCTCATTCAGCGCTAGAAGCCTTGGTACGTCATGGCCCACAAACCCAGAAGCTGATTGTCTGCGGAGGCGGCGCCAAAAACCAAGCCTTGATGAATTTACTCAAAGTGAAGGCACAGCATTTCTTTACAGAGCCTTTAGAAATTACAACGAGTGATTCTGTTAGTATCGATCCGCAATTCGTTGAAGGCCTCGCTTTTGCTTGGCTTGCCTGGGCTCATAAAGAAAAACGGCCAGCAAATTTGCCAGCCGTTACAGGAGCGAAGGGACCCAGAATTCTAGGTGCTTGTTATCCAGCGTAGTAGATTTTTAAGCGGAGAAAGAAGAGCCACAACCACAAGTGGTTGTGGCATTTGGATTCTTAATCACAAATTGTGAGCCGTTGATGTCCTCTTTGTAATCAATCTCAGCGCCCACTAAATATTGGAAGCTCATTGAATCGACTAACAAAGTAACACCATTCTTTTCAAAAAGGGTGTCATCTTCATTCACAGCATCATCAAATGTGAAGCCGTATTGAAAACCTGAGCAACCACCGCCTTGAACGAACACACGTAACTTCAACTCTGGATTACCTTCTTCAGCAATCAAGTCAGCCACTTTTGCAGCAGCGCTATCCGTGAACACCAAAGGGGTTGGTGGCTCGGCTAAATCTTGTGCAGGTTGCGTAGCTAATTGGGTCATGATTTACTCCTAATTCAAAAGACGATAACTCTATTCTAGGCTTTAAATGCCCGGTCTGCTGAAGGGTCATTACTGATCACCCAGATACCCGATTATGGAGAAACGGCTATTTGGTTAAGCCCAGTAGTTTCTGGCAAGCCAAACATGAGGTTCATGCACTGTACGCCCTGACCTGAAGCACCCTTCACTAGATTGTCTTCCACTACCAAAATGACCAAAGTGTCCCCATCTCCTGGCCGGTGGATCGCAATCCGAATGCCATTACTACCTCGCACTGAACGCGTCTCTGGATGACTGCCAGCAGGCATTACATCGACAAAAGGCTCGCCCTGATAGAAGTTCTCATAGAGCTTTTGGTAGTCAACATCCATTCCAGCCTCGGTCAGGCGCACATACAAAGTCGAGTGAATGCCTCTTACCATCGGGGTGAGATGCGGCACAAATGTCAGACCAATCTGATCGTGACCTGCAATCGCCTTCAAACCTTGCACGATTTCAGGAAGATGGCGATGGCCTTTAACACCATAGGCTTTGAAGTTATCACTTGCCTCAGATAGCAATGTACCAATCTCGGCTTTACGTCCAGCACCGGAGGTTCCTGACTTGGAGTCAGAAATAATGTGATTGCCATCAATCAACTGCTTACCGCCATTAGCTTTTGGAGAGAGTAATGGTGCAAGCCCAAGTTGCACTGAAGTTGGATAACAACCAGCTAAGCCGACAACACGTGCTTTTTTAATAGCCTCGCGGTTTATCTCCGCCAAACCATAAACAGCTTCAGCCAAAATCTCTGGGCAGCTATGTTCCATGCCATACCACTTGGCAAATTCTTTAACATCTTTCAAACGGAAGTCCGCCGCAAGATCCAAAATCTTCACATTGCTTGCAAGCAATTCTTTTGCTTGTGCCATTGCAACACCATGCGGGGTTGCAAAGAACACTGCATCACATTCGTTTAATTTGGCTTCATCCGGTGTTGTAAATTTCAGATCAACACGACCACGCAAAGATGGGAACATTTCGGCTACTGGCATACCAGCCTCAGTGCGAGATGTAATAGCAACTATTTTGACTTCAGGATGCTGGGCCAATAAACGCAGTAGCTCAACCCCGGTATATCCTGTACCGCCAACGATGCCAACCTTAATCATGTCTTTCTCCAAAATCCTGTATTCCTAATCACTCTATTTTTGCAGAGTAATACAACATTCTTACAATTTGCTTCATTGTAGAAACAAAAAGGGCCGCTTGCGCGACCCTTTCGATAAAACTGAAGCGACTGAAAGAATTAGCGCTTGCTGAACTGCTTACGACGACGAGCGCCATGCAGACCAACTTTTTTACGCTCAACTTCACGAGCATCGCGGGTAACCAAGCCTGCTTTAGACAGAGCTGGCTTCAGAGCGTTGTCGTAATCGATCAATGCACGAGTTACGCCGTGACGAACTGCACCAGCTTGGCCAGTTTCACCGCCACCAGAAACGTTTACTTTGATATCAAAGGTCGTTAAGTGGGCTGTGAGAGCCAAAGGCTGACGAGCGATCATGCGCGATGTTTCACGAGCAAAATAAGCATCGATAGGCTTACCGTTAACAGTAATTTCGCCTTTGCCAGATTTAATAAAAACGCGCGCAACAGAACTCTTGCGGCGACCGGTACCGTAATTCCAATTTCCGTAATTAATAGCCATTTGGTTTCCTTAAATCTCTAACGCTTTAGGCTGTTGAGCCGTGTGCGGATGATTAGCATCGCCATATACTTTCAATTTCTTGATCATGGCATAGCCTAGTGGGCCTTTTGGCAACATACCCTTCACAGCCTTCTCCAAAGCGCGGCCTGGAAAACGGTCTTGCATCTTGTCGAAGTTAGTCGAGCTAATACCACCTGGGTATCCGCTGTGACGGTAATAAATCTTGTTCAAGCCTTTTGTGCCAGTGACACGTAGCTTAGATGAATTGATCACGACGATAAAGTCGCCAGTATCAATGTGTGGTGTGAATTCAGGCTTGTGCTTGCCGCGTAGACGGTGTGCCACTTCACTGGCGACACGACCGAGGACTTTGTCCGTAGCGTCAATCACGAACCATTCACGCTTTACCTCATGGGATTTTGCGGAAAAAGTTTTCATGATTTCTCAAATTGTTATAGTCAAAAAATTACCCCAACCAAACTACGTCCACCTTGGCCCTGCTTATGTTTGCAAGCTCGCAGATTCTGCAATCTAACTGGTACAACAAATCACCGCTGACTGGTTCGGTAATTCAGTAAAGCCTCGAATTGTAACCCAAAAAAAACCCAGGAACGAGTCCTGGGTTGGAATCCACCTATGTTTGGGTGGAGGAGACACTGGGTGGTAAGTCGCAGTCTTATACAAGACTGACTACCAATATGGTTATTCTACACAAGATTTATGGTGCAATGCAAGAAAATTGACCAAAATCAATTTTCTGATGTTTTTTAGCCTAAATTTAGGACAATACTAATGTATAGAAATTGGTAAACTATTGATAATATTGATTAATTTATTAAGTTAAGGATCACTGATATGGAATGTCGAGTCTCTTGGTTGGGTAATGGCGGTATGGCTTTTTCAGCTGAAACTGGCAGTGGGCACCTCGTCAATATGGATGGCGCCCCTGAAGCAGGCGGCAGAAACCTAGCTCCAAGGCCGATGGAACTCCTTCTGGCTGGAGCTGGAGGTTGTTCCGCATTCGATGTGGTTTTAATCCTACAAAAGGCTCGCCAAGCAGTTACAGCCTGCGATGTCACCCTTCAGGCAGAGAGGGCCTCTGAGGACCCCAAAGTCTTTACCAAGATTAATTTGCACTTCATCGTTAAAGGCAAAGATTTAGAGCAAACCAAAGTGGATCGCGCCGTGAAGCTTTCTCATGAAAAGTATTGCTCCGCCACTACCATGCTGGCTAAAACTGCTGAGCTGACTTACAGCGTCGAAGTCATTACGGAATAAGTGCAGAGTCAATCGATAAGCCGGATTCTGTCGCCTAGATTCGCACCTAGGGGCAATCATTCCTCTAGGCCGTTAGTTACCTAACGGCTCAAGCTCCCTACCCGCAGACTCAGCGGGACGCCTCATCGTCTGCATACTTGGGATTGCTCCAGGTGGAGGTTACCGCGTTTCACCGTAACTAAATACGCTCGTCTCTGTGGCCCTATTCCTCACGTCACCGTGGATGGCCGTTAGCCATCACCCTACCCTGTGGAGTCCGGACTTTCCTCCCCCTCAATAAAGAGGCGGCGATTGCCTAATTGACTCTGCGCCTGCAGTCTAACGCAGACGGAGCAAATTGGCTTGAAAACGAAATACTAGCGTATGTAGATTTAAATCAGCGACCAGGCGATTGTTTCGCCTGCGCGTAGCGGCACAATCGTCGTATCACCTAAAGGCAATTCTGCAGGAATACTTTGCGCCTGTTTGGAAAGAGTAATTTTTTTACTATTGCGTGGCAAAGAATAAAAATCAGGACCAAAGAAACTGGCGAACCCTTCCAATTTATCCAATTTACCAACACTCTCGAATGCCTCAGCATATAAACCCAAAGCATTAAATGCACTATAGCAACCAGCACAACCGCAAGCAGCCTCTTTAGCGCCCTTCGCATGTGGCGCGCTATCGGTACCCAAGAAGAAACGAGGATTGCTGCTAGTAGCAGCCTCTAGCAAGGCAACGCGATGCTCTTCACGCTTGAGTACTGGTAAACAGTAGTTGTGTGGACGAATACCGCCAGCAAAGATCGCATTGCGGTTCATGAGCAAATGCTGTGGGGTGATCGTCGCAACAATCGTATTCTTTCCGTCAGTTGAGGCATCACGCACATAGTGCGCCGCCTGTTTTGTCGTAATGTGCTCAAACACTATTTTGAGCTCAGGAAAATCTTTGCGCAATGGCTCCAGAACTTGATCAATAAATACAGCTTCGCGATCAAAGATATCAACGTCAGCATGAGTCACTTCACCATGCACTAGCAAAGGCATTCCAACAGTTTGCATCGCCTCTAAAGCTTGATAGCAACGCTTAATATCACTAACACCCGCATCGCTATTTGTCGTAGCACCTGCAGGATATAGCTTGAATCCAACTATGCCTTCTGCCTTAGCTTTACGCACCTCATCTGCTGAAGTGTTATCAATTAGATATAAAGTCATCAGCGGCGTAAAACTGCCAATACCTAATGATTTCAAATTCGATTCAATGCGAGCTTGATAAGCCTTGGCCAAATCCACGGTAGTGACTGGTGGCTTCAGGTTTGGCATGATGATCGCGCGTGCAAATTGACGAGCAGTGTCAGCTAATACATCCTTCATTACTTCGCCATCACGAATGTGTAAATGCCAATCGTCTGGCTGAATTAATTCAATTTGTATGGGACTATTGGACATCATTATTTATCGAGCAAGATAATGCGGAAATCATTCACATTTGTGAGTGTAGGGCCAGTTTCCACTAAAGCCCCTAATTCTGCAAAGAAACCGTAGCAATCATGTGCCGCCAAGAATGTTTCTGGCACAAGTCCTTGAGGTTGAGCTAGTTTTCGAACTTCACCATCAAACCATGCGCCGGCATTTTTCTCGCTACCATCAATACCGTCGGTGTCTGCGGCTAAGGCAGCAATCTTGGATAAATCTGCACTAGCAGCAAAAAGAGATAAGAGATATTCACTACAACGGCCGCCGCGCCCCTTAAGCCCTGCAGGAATCGTTACCGTGCATTCACCACCAGAAATAAGAGCCAAGGGCTTGTCACCTTTGGCTAAATACTCACGAACCAAATTTGCTTGACTCACTCCAACCTCTTGAGCTTCACCGGTAATGGTGTCACCCAGAACAACAGGTTCATATCCTTGAGTACGTACATAATCAGCTGCTGCTTCTAAACTTTTATATGCGGTAGCAATCACATGATTGGCTACTTGCGCATCTACCAAATCAATGTCTTTTAAGGTTTCTGGCTTCTCTCCGGCTAAACCTTGCTTGAGATGAGTCAAAACAGTTGTAGGTATGGTGTCATGACCCAAGCGATATTTTTCTAAGATATTCAGTGCATCTAAATAAGTTGAATAGTCAGCAGCACAAGGACCGCTCGCAATATCTGCTGGAGAATCCCCAGTCACATCTGAAATTAATAAAGCTTCAACACGAGCACCGCGCGCAATCGCAACCCTTGCTAAGTTGCCACCCAGAATTGCTGATAAATGTTTGCGCACTATATTCATCTCTTCAATCGGTGCACCACTGCGCAGGAGTGCCTCAGTAGTCTTGCGCATATCTTCAATCGAAATGCCCTCGACCGGCAAGGTTAGAAGACTAGAGCCGCCGCCTGACA
The DNA here is from genome assembly GCF_018687935.1 of Polynucleobacter sp. JS-JIR-5-A7. NCBI lineage: Bacteria > Pseudomonadati > Pseudomonadota > Betaproteobacteria > Burkholderiales > Burkholderiaceae > Polynucleobacter > Polynucleobacter sp. JS-JIR-5-A7. Next base: position 1,963,737 of record NZ_CP061308.1, read on the forward strand.
CCAGAGCAATTAAGACATCCCCAGCTTGAAGTTCATTAGCCAAAGCCAACACTTCCTTTGCGCCATCCATACCAGCTTGATCAGGTACCGGATGACCAGCCTCCACAATCTTAATGTGAGACGTTGGAGAGCTGTGGCCATAGCGCGTCAGAACCACACCATTTATCTTTGTCTGGGGCCAGCTTGCTTTTGCATAAGACTCTAGGGCACTTGCCATAGATGCACTTGCTTTGCCGGCACCAACTACCAAGCATTTACCTTGTGGCTCCTGCCCAAATGGAAATATCTTTGCTAAGTATTGCGGGACAATCACCTGCGGATCGGCTACCGATACGGCAGCAGCAAAGGCATTCTTGAGAATAGCCTCTGTAGTAAGTGATAGATTGATTTGCTGCGTCATGAAGCTATTCTAATCAAGTGCCGCTCGTTCCTGCATTTGCCACATCTCGGCATACCTCCCATTAGCAGCCAGTAACTCAGGATGAGTGCCACGCTCCACAATCTGACCATGATCCATCACCAAGATTTGATCGGCATGAATAATGGTTGAAAGTCGATGTGCAATGATCAGAGTTGTTCGATTTTTGGCTAAACCGAGTAATTCTTCCTGAAAAGCCCTCTCCGTTTTAGAGTCTAAAGCTGAAGTAGCCTCATCAAAAATCAACATTGCGGGTTTTTTAAGTAAAGTTCTGGCAATTGCCACACGCTGCTTTTCGCCACCTGATAACTTCAAGCCCCGCTCGCCCACTTGGGTCTCATAACCCTCAGGCAAACGTTTAATAAAGCCATCGATTTGCGCTGCCCTTGCAGCCTCATGAACTTCATCAATTGTTGCTGAAGGATCACCATAGGCAATGTTGTAACCAATGGTGTCATTGAACAAAACCGTATCTTGGGGAACGATGCCAATGGCCTTACGTAAACTTGCCTGCGTCACATCTTGAAGATTTTGACCATCAATCAAGATTTTTCCAGACTGCACATCATAGAATCGAAAGAGCAATCTAGCTAAGGTACTCTTGCCTGCACCACTTTGACCCACAACCGCAGTAATAGTACCGGCGGGAATGTTGAAGCTGACATCACGCAAAATTTCACGCTTAGCATCGTAATGAAAAGATACATTCTCAAAACGGACGTCTGGCCCGTGACCACGATGATCGATTCGTAATGGATGTGCATTCGGTGAATCAGCAATCTCTTTATCGGTATTGAGCAATGAAAACATTCGCTCCATGTCCGTTAGAGACTGTTTGATCTCGCGATAAATCACACCCAAGAAATTGAGTGGAATATACAACTGGATCATTAAAGTGTTTACTAATACAAGGTCGCCAAGAGTCATGGTGCCTTCTACTACACCGAGTGTAGCGCGCCACAAAATTAAGACTAAGCTAATGGCAATGATTGTTTGCTGTCCAAAGTTGAGAACTGCTAAAGATTTTTGCGACTTAATAGCAGCGGCCTGGTAGCGCACTAAATTTTTGTCGTAACGACTAGCTTCAAAAGCCTCATTACCAAAATACTTTACCGTCTCAAAATTTAATAAAGAATCAATGGCTTTCTGATTCGCCTTTGAATCCATGTCATTCATAGTCTTGCGAAAATGGGTACGCCACTCAGTGACTACTACAGTAAATACGATATAGAAAACCAAAGCGCATAAGGTAATTGCTGCAAACCAAAAATCATATGAGTACGCCAAATAGCCCAACACCAAAATGAACTCAACAAGCGTTGGTAGGATGCTATAGAGGGAATAAGAGATTAGCGACTGAATACCTCGAGTACCACGTTCAATATCCCGACTGACTCCTCCAGTTTGACGAGCCAGATGAAAGCTCAGCGCCAAAGCGTGTAAATGCTCAAAGACCTGGAGAGCCACTTTGCGGACAGCATTTTGGGTCACCCTAGCGAAGAGAAACTCACGCAACTCAGCAAACAAGGAGGCAGCCATTCGGAGGAGCCCGTAAGCCAGAATGAGCCCCACTGGAACTACAAGTAAGACTTGTGGAGAGTCCGCCCTGAGGTTTAAATCATCAATTAAACGCTTCAGCAAAATAGGGATGCCTAGATTAGTAACCTTAGCAGCCACTAAGCAAGCCAGAGCAATCGCAACTCTAAATTTATATTCCAGTAGATAGGGAATTAAATCGCGAATAACCTTCCAGTCACTTCCCTGTGAGGGCTTGGAATCTGCGCTACCGTGATGGTGTCCCGATGAATGTCTCATCGCTCTATCTTATTCGCTTCTAGTTCAGTTCGCTGAAAACAATTTCAGAATCGCTTCACCATTGCTAGGAGAAAAACATTTCTGAGCTGCCTCTGCAAATGGCAACCACTCATAAGCAACATGCTCTCTTGGGGAAAGCTGAATGGAAGTATTTTCTGGAACCTGCAGCGCAAACCAATGTTCAGTATTTCTAGTGACACCAGGCGCATATCGAAAGCGCCACTCTGGATAGATCTCATATTCGATCTGGTGATGCAAATTGCGCAGCGCATCTGCTGGCAGGTGGTCAACGGCAATCCCCGTTTCTTCGAAAACCTCACGGGTAGCCGCTTGAGCTAAATCTTCATCTGACCTATCCAAGCTACCAGTAACCGATTGCCAAAAGCCTACACGATCAGCGCGCTCTATCAATAAAACATCCCTATTCGATTTGTAGATAACGACTAAAACCGAGATAGGGATTTTCAAGATAGCGCGGATACGGCTTGAATTGTTTTAAACAGCCGGCGCTGCTTGGCGCAAGCGGATATGCAACTCACGCAACTGACGCTCATCTACTGGGCTAGGCGCTTGGGTTAATAAGCATTGTGCACGTTGTGTTTTAGGGAAAGCAATGACATCACGAATGGACTCAGCACCAGTCATCATGGTCACAATACGATCTAAGCCGAAGGCAATACCGCCATGTGGGGGCGCACCGTATTGAAGTGCATCTAATAAAAAGCCAAACTTTGCTTGAGCTTCTTCAGCACCAATCTTCAATGCGCGGAAAACCTGACTTTGTACCGCCTCTTGGTGAATACGAACAGAACCGCCGCCGATTTCACTACCATTTAGAACCATGTCATAAGCCTTAGCCAAGCACTTGCCTGGATCAGACTCGAGGTACTTCATGTGCTCATCCTTCGGGCTGGTGAATGGATGATGGCAAGCAACCCAACGGGCTTCGCCTTCGTCGTAATCAAACATCGGGAAATCTACTACCCACAATGGCTTCCATGCTTCGGTAAAGAGGCCATGCTCTTTACCCCAAGCAGAGTGGCCAATACGCAAGCGCAGGTTGCCGATGGCATCATTCACCACTTTTTCTTTATCAGCACCAAAGAAAATGATGTCGCCGTCTTTAGCACCAGTCCGTTTCAAGATGCCTTCGATCGCAGCATCATGCAAGTTTTTCACAATCGGTGATTGCAAACCATTGCGGCCTTCAGCGATAGAATTCACTTTGATCCATGCCAAACCTTTGGCGCCATAGATACTGACAAACTGGGTGTAGTCATCAATTTCACTACGACTGATCTCGGCGCCATCTGGTACACATAAGCCCACTACTCGGCCACCTTCTTGATTAGCTGCACCTGAGAAGACCTTGAAATCAACGTCTTTCATCAAATCTGTCAATTCAGTGAATTCAAAGTTGACACGCAAATCTGGCTTATCGGAACCAAAACGCGCCATACCCTCTGAGTAAGGCATGGTTGGAAATGGATTAGGCAATTCCACATTCATGGTTTTCTTAAAAATATGACGAATCATGTTTTCAAAGAGATCGCGAATCTCAATCTCGCTCAAGAAAGCCGTTTCACAGTCGATTTGGGTAAATTCTGGTTGACGGTCTGCACGTAAATCTTCGTCCCGGAAACACTTGGTAATTTGATAGTAACGATCAAAACCAGCCACCATCAATAGCTGCTTAAACAACTGGGGAGACTGTGGCAAAGCAAAGAACTGGCCATCATGCACACGGGATGGAACCAAATAGTCGCGCGCACCTTCAGGCGTACTCTTGGTGAGCATCGGTGTTTCAATATCAATAAAGCCCGCTTCGTCTAAATAGCGGCGGCACTCCATTGCAACGTTATAACGCAAGCGTAGATTCTTTTGCATTTGCGGACGACGCAAATCCAATACACGATGAGTCAAACGAGTGGTCTCGGATAAATTCTCATCATCAATCTGGAACGGCGGAGTAATAGAAGCATTCACAATAACCAGGTTGTGACAGAGAATTTCTACTTTACCGCTAACCAAATCTGTATTCTCTGTGCCAGCAGGGCGTGCGCGAACTAAACCTTTAATCTGAATACAGAACTCATTGCGCACTTGCTCAGCAAGGGCAAACATCTCCGGACGATCTGGATCACAAACTACCTGCACAAAACCTTCGCGATCACGCAAGTCAATAAAGATGACGCCTCCGTGGTCACGACGGCGGTTAACCCAGCCTGAGAGTGTGACCTCTTGACCAATCAGTGAATCGGTTACTTGGCCGCAAGTATGGCTACGCATTGACATAACAATTTCCTAAAATCAAAAATGGCGTGGTGACTCATGTGAAGTCAGAGCACTAGAATTATTTGGTGGAACCGAGCCCATGGAAACAATATGTTTCAATGCCTCTTCTACACTCATCTCCAACTCAATCGTTTGCGCACGAGGTACGATCATAAAAAATCCGGAGGTAGGATTTGGCGTGGTGGGCAAAAATACATTGACGTAGTCTTCGCCGAGCTTAGCCGTCACTTCTTTTGCAGGCGTGCCGGTTTGAAATGCAATCACCCAAGAGTCCGCATGAGGATAACGAATCAACAGAGCCTTACTAAAGGCCTGACCATTTCCAGAAAATAAAGTGGAAGAAACTTGTTGAACGCTTGAGTAGATGGAACGAACAATCGGAATGCGATTGACAAACTTATCCCAAATCTTTAACCACCACTGGCCAGCAAAACTAATTGCCAGTAGTCCGGTGAACATAATCACTGCAATTACAATCACAATTCCAACGCCTGGGAGGTCGCGGAAGTGTTGGACATCTATTGCAGCATCATGGGGAAGAACCATAATGATGGCGTGCATTACCGAACCAAAAACACCGTCGAGTAAACCCAAGCCCCCGGCAATCACCCAAACGGTGATTGACAATGGTGCCCAAACCAGGATGCCAGCGATAAAGTATTTTTTCATGTGTTTTGCCTAACCTGCTATTTTAGCGGTTAAGGAGCCAATCGGCGAGAGGCTAATAAATGCCTAGGCTGATGATCAAAATTCCAGCCAAAAATCCTCCAGCAAAGAGCAAAGCCCCAGCTATCAGGCGGTGAGTACGTCTTTCTTCAAGCAAAAGGGCTTTTAAGACCTCTAATTCGCCATTTTGGTCTTTTGTTTGATGACGGCTTTGAGCCAAACTATCAGCAATTAAACGCGGCAAAGTAGGCAGAATTTTGGCCCAAGTAGGCGCCTCTTCCTTCAGCCCGTCCAGCAAACCGCGCCAACCGAGCTGCTTATCAACCCATTTTTCCAAAATTGGCTTAGCGGTTTTCCAAAGATCCAAATCTGGGTCTAGCTCACGCGCCAACCCTTCTACATTTAAGAGTGTTTTTTGCAACAGGGTCAATTGAGGCTGTATTTCGATCTTAAAGCGACGTGAGGTCTGGAACAAACGCATCAACACAATTCCAAGAGAAATCTCTTTGAGTGGACGATCAAAGTAAGGCTCACAAACAGAACGCACAGCCCCCTCTAATTCTTCAACGCGCGTATTCGCCGGAACCCAACCAGATTCAATATGAAGTTCAGCAACGCGGCGATAGTCACGATTAAAGAACGCCAAAAAGTTCAGCGCTAAATAATTCTTATCCGATTCGCTGAGAGCGCCAACGATTCCAAAGTCTAAAGAAATAAATCGGCCAAAAGTTTCTGGCTCCAAACTAATCATGATGTTTCCAGGATGCATATCTGCGTGGAAAAATCCGTACTCAAATACTTGTGTGAAAAATATCTCTACGCCATCAGCTGCCAACTTCTTAAAATCTACGCCAGCTGCACGCAAGTCTGCGGTGCGTCCAATTGAAATGCCATCCATTTTTTGCATCACAATGACATTGGTGTGACATAGATCCCAATACATCTCTGGAATCATCAACTTCTTAGAATCTGCAAAATAGCGACGTAATTGACTTGCGTTTCCTGCCTCGCGCATCAGATCTAATTCATCATGCAAGTAAGTGTCAAACTCTGCAACGTTCTCAGTCGGTTTCAAGCGACGACCATCCTCAGAACTCTTTTCAATGACTTTTGCTAAGTCATACATCAAGGCCAGATCACCTTCAATTACTGGCAAGATACCAGGGCGCAATACTTTGATCGCTACCGTTTTATGGGCCCATTCAGGATGTTTGTCGGTGGCGCGCAACACTCCAAAATGCACTTGTGCAACCGAGGCACTTGCTACCGGGGTTGCATCAAAGCTAATGAATACCTCTTCGATAGGCTGACCAATAGCCTCTTCAATTAAACGACGAGACTCTGCATTAGAAAACGGCGGTACTTGATCTTGTAACTTTGCCAACTCATTGGCAATATCTTCTGGTAACAAGTCACGACGCGTGGAAAGCACTTGTCCAAACTTTACAAAAATCGGACCAAGCGCTTCAAGGGTTAAGCGAATGCGCTCTCCTCTTGGTAATTTAGTACCAGGAGAAGTCCAACAAACGACTGTCAAAAAGCTACGGCCAACTCCTGATTTAAGAACATCGCGCAATAAAGGCAATAAACCATAACGCCAAGCAGTAAAAAATATAAAACAGAGACGAGCAATTCGACGCACGATTTATTTAACCTTTTGCTCTATGAGTTGAATACGTTTTTCTAAACGATCTACTGAATCGCGTAAGTCATTTAACTCGGATTTGCGAACCATAAAATCGCGTTTATTTAAAAGGATCTTTCGCTCTTCACTGACATACTCAATCACATTGTCCAATAAGTCACTGGCGGCAGAACGCGTAGCAGAAACAAATTTCTTACCTTGTCTGACAGCAAAATTTGCAGGCGCATCACCAACTATACGCGCCAGATCTTCCTCATATTCCCAGCGCAACTGGCCCGCTAAACGTCCAATCAATTGAGCCAAATCTGCATCACCAGTAATTTTGACAGCTTTGAAAGCTTGTTCCTTTAAATTGCCAGGGCTAGCCACCAAATCACTCATCGCTTTTACAGACACCTCTAAGGCAAGTGTAGGGCTTTCCAACTCTCTTAAGACCTCTAAGCGTCCAACAGGATTAATCTCAAAACACAAGCGCCCAAAAGGAAGTTGAATAAGTACCGTCTTCTCTGCATGCTTTGCTAGCTCAGCGCACGCCCATGGCTCTCGCCCCAAGACGTGGTTAATTCCTCGGCAAGCAGCTCCGGCAGCAATCGTATGGGTTGAAGAGGATATTGTGTTCATAAGTGTAAAAAACCCGCACAAGTGCGGGTTTTCCGACGGAAATTACCTAAAGCTTAAACTAACTGGGAGATACCCGCTAGTACCCAACCTCCAGGACCCTCTACTGGCTTGCTTAAATTCCAGATTTCTGAGAAATCACTGGCTGGCGCTCCCTGTTGCTCACGGATCATACCGCTGAACTGAACGCTGCAGAAGTAATGCGCATCTGCAGTTTCGATTCCCAATAACCGCGCATTAATCGTCACAACATCAGTTTGGTTGGCGCTATCAGTCCGACCCGCTAAGTCCTGCTGAATGGTTGCAAACATTTCAGGGGTAGCGAATTCACGCAATGCAGCAAGGTCCCCTTGATCCCAGGCTTTTTGTAAGGTCACAAAATACTGTTTTGCATTCTCTAAGAAGGCTTGCTGATCAAAGCCTGGTGGCAGCGTGGAATGAAATAGCTCAGGCTCCTGTGAAATACCAGCAAAAGCATTTGCTACAGGAGTAAAAGCCGGGTCTTGTCTGGGATTTTGATTAAGGCTCGCTCGCTGCATAACAGGGGTAGGTGCATTTGCATTCTGCCCTGCGCCTGACATAGCAGGCAAGAACCTGCGAATCACAAACATGATGACAAAACCAGCCAGCACCGCAATCAACAAACCGGTAATCAGGGAAGAGGCTGCCTCACCCAGACCAAAATGCGATAAGAGATAGCCAATACCTAAACCAGCAGCTAACCCACCTAAGAGGCCACCCATGCCACCAAAACGACTAGGCGCTGGCGCTTGTGGTGCTGGAGCTGCAGGTTGAGCTTGCTGAGCTTGCTTTTGTGCAGGTTGAGCTTGCTTTTGAATTGGAGCACTGGGAGCTTTACCGATACTTTTGCCGCCACCAAGACGCGCTGCATCAACGTGACCCACTGTTGCGAATATCAAAGTAAAGCTTAATAAAACTGCTTTAAAAAAATGTTTGTTCATTGCTTTTACCCCTTCTAATAACTTCTTCAATACTTGAGTTTTTAAGAGCTTAAAAACTATACAACTATCAGTATTTAATACCAATATGTAAGGCAACGATACCCCCAGTCATTCTATGGGTTTGCACTTCGTCAAAACCAACCCCCAGCATCATCTCTTTGAGGGTATCCGCGTCAGGGTGCATGCGGATAGATTCTGCCAAATAGCGATAGCTTTCTGAATCTTGCGCTATTTTTTCACCCAACCAAGGCAGCACTTTAAATGAATACAGGTCATATACAGGTTGCAGGAAGGCATCTGGCTTGGAAAACTCCAAGACGAGTACGCGGCCCCCTGGCTTAATCACGCGACACATTTCGCCAAGTGCAAGCTCTTTATGAGTCATATTGCGCAAACCAAAAGCAACGGTTACAACATCAAAATGGTTATTAGGGAACGGAATTTTTTCCGCATCAAATTGCACACAAGGCAAGGCCATGCCCTGGTCTAACAAACGATCTCGACCGACACCTAACATTGAAGCATTGATATCACTCAACCAAACTTGAGCATCAGGATTACGACCCCAATCCGTCGCCTTGGCAAATGCGCTAGCTAGGTCGCCAGTGCCGCCAGCAATATCCAGCACTTTTTGGCCAGGACGTACATTTGCACTTGCAATCGTGATCTTTTTCCAAACGCGATGTAGGCCGAAAGACATTAAGTCATTCATCACATCGTATTTGCTAGCTACCGAATGAAATACCTCAGCAACCTTACCAGCCTTCTCGGCTTCGTCAACGCTTTGATAGCCAAAGTGGGTTTTACTCATTAGTGACTTCCACAAGAGTGGCCATGTGAGTGTCCTGCCTGCACCATCGGCGCATCACGATCAAGACCTGCAGCAGCCAATTTATCCAAATGCTCTTTCCATACTTGCTCTTGGTTTTCGCACAAGAAATACAAGTAATCCCAAGAATATAAGCCTGAATCATGCCCATCAGAAAAAGTGGGTTTCAGTGCGTAATGACCGACAGGCTCCAGACTGGCAATCAATACCTCGCGCTTACCCGTTTGCAAAGTCTCTTGACCAGGGCCGTGACCCTGAACTTCTGCCGATGGAGAAAGTACCCTCAATAATTCAAAAGGCAGTCGATATGAAGAGCCGTCGTCATAAGAGAGCTCAAGAACCTTGGACTGCTGGTGCACAACAACATTCGTTGGAATCATTAAACCAACACCCTTTCAATACCGCCTTGGTTAGCTTTGGTGACGTAGTCTTGCATCCAATTTTCACCGAGTAATTTTTGCGCCATCTCAACTACGATGTAATCAGCAGTAGTATTACTATCTGCATCAAAGCGGGTTAAGCCTTGCAAGCAAGATGGGCAGCTTGTTAATACTTTAACGTCGCCAGTGAAATCGCCCTGACGCAAATCATTGGCTGCTTTTTCCATTTCAATTTGTTTGCGAAAACGGACTTGAGTAGAAATATCAGGGCGAGTAACCGCTAAGGTTCCAGACTCACCACAGCAACGATCATTTTTCGCAATCGCTTTTCCGTCTTCCAATTGGATGAGCTCATTCACTGTCTTCAAAGGGTCCTGTAACTTCATGGGGGAGTGGCAAGGATCGTGATACATATATTTCACGCCTGTTACTCCAGTGAGCTTGACACCCTTCTCGGCTAAAAATTCGTGGATATCAATAATCCGGCAACCAGGGAAGATTTGCTCAAACTGATAGCCCGCTAATTGGTCGTAACAAGTGCCGCAAGATACGACTACCGTCTTGATATCTAAGTAGTTCAAGGTATTAGCCACCCGATGAAATAAGACGCGGTTGTCCGTAATCATCTTATCCGCTTTGTCAAAATCACCATTACCGCGCTGTGGGTAGCCGCAGCATAAATAGCCTGGTGGCAACACTGTCTGCACTCCAACATTCCAGAGCATTGCTTGGGTTGCTAAACCCACTTGCGAAAATAGACGCTCGGATCCGCAGCCCGGGAAGTAAAAGACCGCCTCAGTATCGGCAGAGGTTGTTTTAGGATCCCGAATAATGGGCACGTAGTTTGCATCTTCAATATCCAATAAAGCACGCGCAGTCTTTTTCGGCAAATTGCCAGGCATCTTCTTATTTACAAAGAAAATAACCTGTTCAGTGATGGTCGGTTTCCCGACAGTTGCAGGAGGGTGTGCAGTTTGCTTTTTAGCAAACTTACGCAGAAGATCATTGCCTAAGCGCTGTAACTTATAGCCCCAACCAATCATAGCCGTACGAACTAAATGAATAGTCTCTGGACTGGTGGTATTCAAAAAAAACATCGATGCTGCTGTACCTGGATTAAAACGCTGCTGACCCATTTTACGCATGAGGTTGCGCATATTCATCGTCACATCACCAAAGTCGATCTTGACTGGGCAAGGCGTTAAGCACTTATGACAGACAGTGCAATGCGCTGCGACATCATCAAACATTTCCCAATGCCGAATTGAAACACCGCGACGAGTTTGCTCCTCATATAAGAAGGCTTCAATCAATAATGATGTCGCCAAAATTTTGTCGCGGGGACTATATAAAAGATTTGCGCGTGGCACGTGGGTCGCGCAAACTGGCTTGCACTTACCACAGCGTAAGCAATCTTTCACGCTATCAGCGATAGCGCCGATATCACTTTGCTGCATGATGATGGACTCATGCCCCATCAAGCCAAAGCTTGGCGTGTAAGCCATGCTCAGGTCGGCATGCGGCATCAGCTTGCCCTTGTTAAATCTGCCTTCAGGGTCTACACGATTCTTATAGCTACGGAAGTCTTTTAATTCTGCTTCTGTCAGGTACTCCAACTTCGTAATACCAATACCATGCTCACCAGAAATCACGCCATCTAAGGAGCGGGCTAACTTCATAATACGATCGACTGCACGATGGGCATCTTGCAGCATCTCGTAGTCATCAGAGTTCACCGGAATATTGGTGTGTACATTACCGTCACCAGCATGCATATGCAATGCTACGAATACGCGCTTACGCAGAATATTTTTATGAATAGCCTCAAGCTCAGCCAATATCGGCTCGAATGCAAGACCGCCAAAAATAATGCGTAATTCAGAACGAACTTGCTCTTTCCATGATGCCCGCAAGCTGTAGTTTTGCAGTTGTGGAAAGTAAGTATCCATCTGCGTCAGCCAATCAGCCCAACGAGTGCGTACCCTCGTAATTAATTCAAGAGCCTGCTGTACCCGATCACCTAAAATCTCTGCTGTAGGGATTTCATATTCCGCATCACTCTTGCCTAATGGCAAAGCGCTCTTTTTCAAGAACGACTCCAGGCCGTCGAGAACTTGTAACTTGTTTTTAAGGGATAGTTCAATATTGATGCGATCAATCCCATCGGTGTACTCACCCATCCGCGGCAAAGGAATTACCACATCTTCATTGATCTTAAATGCATTGGTATGACGAGCAATGGCGGCTGTCCGAGCACGGTCGAGCCAGAACTTCTTGCGAGCTTCTGCGCTCACTGCAACAAAGCCCTCGCCAACCCGCAGGTTTGCCATGCGCACTACTTCACTAGTAGCTGCTGCGACTGCTCCTTCATCATCGCCAGCAATATCGCCAATCAAGACCATCTTCGGCAAGCTATTACGCTTGGATTTGGTGGAGTAACCCACTGCCCTTAAATATCGATCATCCAAGTGCTCCAGACCAGCCAGAATGGGGCCGCCTTGCTTACTTAAACCATCCAAGTAAGCCTTGATTTCGACAATACTTGGAATGGCCTCGCGCGCTTGCCCAAAAAACTCTAAGCAAACAGTACGCATAAATTTTGGCATGTGATGCAATATCCAAGTTGCGCTAGTAATCAAACCATCGCAACCTTCTTTTTGTACGCCAGGCAAGCCTGATAAAAATTTATCAGTAACGTCTTTACCTAAACCCTCTTTGCGAAAACGCTTGCCTTCTACTTCGAGCAATTCTGTTTTTAGAATTCGCTGACCAGGCTCGCTATTACCATCAGACCAAGTTAACTGAAAGCGCACGGTTGCAACATCATGAATCTTGCCAAGGTTGTGCTCAAGGCGTTCAACATCGAGCCAATTGCCCTCTGGATCCACCATGCGCCAGCTAGCGAGGTTATCTAGAGCAGTGCCCCAAAGAACTGCTTTTTTACCACCGGCATTCATGGCAATGTTGCCGCCAATGCAACTCGCATCAGCAGAAGTAGGATCAACTGCAAACACTAAGCCAGCTTGCTCTGCAGCATCAGCTACACGGCGAGTGACAACACCAGCACCAGTAAAGATAGTTGAGACCTCATGAGCTACACCAGGCAGAGGCTTAGATTTCACGCCGCCGATATCTTGTAATTTCTCAGTATTAATCACTGCAGACATGGCATACAAGGGAATCGCACCACCGGTATAGCCAGTGCCACCTCCACGAGGAATAATCGTGAGACCCAATGCCACGCAGGCTTTCACCAAACCAGGAATCTCCGACTCGTAATCAGGCTTAAGTACTACTAGTGGAAACTCAACACGCCAGTCCGTTGCATCAGTAACATGCGCTGCGCGCGATACGCCATCAAAACAAATATTGTCACTAGCGGTATGGCGGCTTAATTCTTTACGTGCGCGTTTACGAATTTGTTCAACTTCCTTAAATCCATTTTCGAAATTTTCAATGGCGCGATAAGCAGCGCTTAATAAAATTTCGACCTGTTCTGCAGAATCTCCACTATTACGCTTTTTAACTTCACCCAAGCGATGCCATAGAGCATCGATTAATTGTTTGCGGCGAACTGGGCTATCCAATAAGTCATCCTGCAAAAAGGGGTTGCGTTGAACCACCCAAATATCACCCAGGATTTCAAACAACATGCGGGCAGAGCGGCCAGTACGGCGGACGCCGCGCAACTCATTGAGAACCCGCCACGACTCCTCACCTAAGAGGCGAATCACAATTTCTCGATCAGAAAAGGAGGTATAGTTGTAGGGAATTTCGCGAAGACGGGGGGAACCCGCCTCAGCATCCAACAACTGGTTTAAAGCCAATGGTGCGTTCATAGCGACATATTTGATAAATAAGCATTTTAGTTGAGCGAACCTGATAGTGTCAGCAAACGGATAAAGTTGCTCCCTAAATCGATAAACCCTTGCAAATCTAAGGGCTTAGGAGCCATCCGTGGTACGCTCATTGGATGGCAACGAACTATTTAAAGAAAATTTTATCGGCTCGCGTCTATGACGTAGCCAGAGAAACTGAACTGCAGCTCGCCCCCGAACTGACTAAGCGTTTGGGTAACCAGGTCCTTCTCAAAAGAGAGGATAACCAGCCGGTTTTTTCCTTCAAACTCCGTGGCGCCTATAACAAAATGGCCCATTTGCCCCCAGAATCTTTAAAACGCGGTGTGATTGCGGCTTCTGCAGGCAATCATGCTCAAGGCGTAGCCTTATCTGCTGCCAAAATGAAATGTAAGGCTGTCATCGTGATGCCGGTGACGACTCCCAGCGTCAAAATTGATGCCGTTAAAGCGAGAGGTGGTTCTTGGGTCGAGATCATTCTCCAGGGTGAGTCTTACAGCGACGCATTTCAACATGCGGAACTATTAGGCAAAAAACGAGGCTTGACCTTTGTTCATCCATTTGATGACCCAGATGTAATCGCTGGACAAGGTACCATTGCCCACGAAATTTTTACTCAATATGAAAAACCCATCGATGCAGTATTTGTCGCCATTGGTGGTGGCGGTCTCATATCCGGTATTGGCGAATATATCAAAGCAGTAAGCCCAAAGACCAAAGTCATCGGCGTGCAAGCCTCAGATTCTGATGCCATGAATCAATCTCTCAAAGCGAACAAACGGATTGAGATGAAAGATGTTGGCTTATTCTCTGATGGCACTGCTGTCAAATTGGTCGGTAAAGAAACTTTCCGTATCTGCAAAAAAGTAGTTGATGAAATCATTACTGTCGATACCGATGAAATCTGTGCAGCCATTAATGATGTCTTTACCGATACCCGAAGCATCCTTGAGCCTGCTGGCGCCCTAGCCATTGCAGGCATGAAGAAGTATGTTGATAAAAAACGTCTCAAGAAGAAAACCCTGGTAGCCGTTGCTTGCGGAGCCAATATGAACTTTAGCCGTCTCCGCTTTGTAGCAGAGCGTGCAGACGTTGGTGAGTTCCGCGAAGCAGTATTTGCCGTAACGATTCCTGAAGAGCGTGGCTCTTTCAAACGTTTCTGTGAATTACTCGGTAAACGCAATGTGACTGAGTTTAACTATCGGATTGGTGATCAAAGCGAAGCACATATTTTTGTAGGCATCAGCACACAAAAAGCGGGGGATAGCGAAGCCATTGCAAAACATTTCCGTAAAGCGAAGTTTGCAACGATCGACCTCACCCATGATGAGTTAGCAAAATCGCACTTACGTCATATGGTGGGTGGTCACTCTGTACTTGCCAAAGATGAATTGCTCTACCGTTTTGAATTTCCAGAGCGCCCGGGTGCTTTGATGAAGTTCCTAAAGAGCATGGCACCTAACTGGAACATTAGTCTCTTCCACTATCGTAATCATGGTGCTGATTACGGCCGCATTTTGGTAGGTATCCAGGTACCCAAAAATGAGCAGAAGAAATTCCAAAACTTCTTGGCAACATTGGGTTACCCTCACTGGGATGAAAGTAATAACCCTGCATATCAGCTGTTCCTGAAATGAGATGTAATTCTTAAATGTCATACACGCTTACCGGAAAACTCGTCGTTGCGATCTCATCGCGCGCCCTATTTGATTTTGAAGAAGAAAATCGCATCTTTGAGTCAACCGATGACAGCGCTTATATGAAATTACAACTTGAGCGCCTGAGTGAGGCCGCTCAAAAAGGGGTGGCATTTCCATTAGTTAAAAAACTTCTCGCTTTTAATGAAGAAGGTGAGCAACGGGTTGAAGTTGTGATACTTTCCCGCAATGATCCCGTCAGTGGTCTGCGCGTCTTCCGTTCTGCCGAACACCATGGTCTGCATCTTGAACGTGGCGTATTTACCAGAGGTCGCCCTCCCTACCATTACCTACGCTCATTACATGCCAACCTCTTCTTATCGGCCAACGAAGATGATGTGAGAGCAACAATTGATGCAGGCTTCCCAGCTGCGCGAGTCTACCCAGAGTCTAGTAAAACTGCTGAGTCTCACCCCAATGAAATTCGGATTGCATTTGACGGAGATGCAGTCCTGTTCTCCGATGAAGCCGAGCAAGTATTTCAGAAAAAAGGGCTTGAGGCTTTTGTTGATCATGAGAGCAAGAAGGTCGACATTCCATTACCTCCGGGACCCTTCAAACCTTTATTGGAAGCATTGCACAGACTGCAGCGCTCCACTAGCGAAAACGGTATGCGCATTCGTACTGCGCTAGTCACTGCACGCTCTGCCCCAGCACATGAACGTGCTATTCGAACACTGATGGCATGGGGTATTGATGTCGATGAAGCCATGTTCTTAGGTGGCTTATCAAAGAGTGAGTTCTTGCGAGAATTTGAACCCGACTTTTTCTTTGACGATCAAACGGGCCATTGCCAATCAGCTGCATCCGTAGCCCCAACAGGACATGTCGTATCAGGTGTATCGAATAAACCTAAAAGCTAAAAGTAATTAATGGCAACGCTTCCACTTGGACAATCAACGCAATATCCAGATCAATATGATCCGAGTTTGCTCTTTCCCATTCCCAGGGCTGAGAACCGCAAGAAGGTAGGACTTAAAGAGGGTCAAGTTTTGCCATTTGTGGGTGTTGACATATGGAACGCATTTGAACTGAGCTGGCTCAATCAAAAAGGAAAACCACAAATTGCCCTGGCTGAGTTTCAGATTCCCGCAGACTCTCCCAACATGATTGAGTCTAAATCTTTCAAGCTCTATCTCAATAGTCTCAATAGCGCCCGCTTTGAAGATGAGAATGAAGTCAAAGAAAAACTCACTGCGGATTTATCAGTAGTGGCTGGCAGCAAGATCACTACTCGCATCAACCCCACTGAAATCATTTCCAAAAAAGGAATGCAAGAGATGGGCGGCATCTTGATGGATCGACTAGATATCGAGATTGATCCAAGCTTGCCTGCAGATTCAAGCCTATTAGGTGTTAATGAATCGTTTGGTCCGATTGAGCAGTGCTTGGTATCGCACTTACTCAAATCAAACTGCCCTGTTACCGGCCAACCGGATTGGGCTAGCGTCCAAATTCGTTATCAAGGACGTCCCATTCTTGAAGAAGGCTTACTGCGCTACCTGATTGGCTTTAGGCAATTGGGTGAGTTTCATGAGCATTGCGTAGAAACAATCTTTACTGACATCAAACGACAGTGCAAACCAGAAAAACTTTCTGTCTACGCCCGCTACACACGACGCGGGGGCCTAGACATCAACCCATTTCGCACTGATCATAATTCGCCTTGGCCCGAAAATATTCGACACGCAAGACAGTAGGTAAATAAAAACCCCTTGTAGAAAATTCTAGAAGGGGTTTTTAACACTACGATATCTACCACATTATTTAATGTTGCCTAAAACGGAATATCATCGTCCATTGCACCGAGGGATGCGGCATTAGACGATGCGGGGGCAGACTGCTCAGCCGGCTTTGAGCGAGCATAGCTTTCACCACCATCACCACTTCCGCCTACTGGCTTACCACCAAGCATTTGCATAGTTTCTGCAACGATCTCGGTAGAATACTTTTCTTGTCCACTGGCATCAGTCCATTTGCGTGTTCGCAAACGGCCTTCAACATAAACCTGCGAACCTTTTTTGAGGTACTGGCCAGCGATTTCTGCAAGCTTGCCAAAGAATGCAACGCGATGCCATTCTGTGGTTTCTTTCATCTCACCAGTTTGTTTATCTTTGTAGCGATCAGATGTTGCTACTGAAATGTTTGTAACGGCGTCGCCACTTGGCATATAACGCGTTTCTGGATCACGTCCTACATTACCTACGATGATGACCTTATTTACCGAAGCCATGTTGTCTCCCGAAGAAAAATACCACTGTTATTACTGCTGAAAATGAACTGCTCGCTTTAATTAAATTGATGAAGCTACGGCTATGTCTTTGCGGCTAAACCCTTTGATTCTGCTGCTTTCGCTGGCATTTCACCCATCGACCAAGCAATTATAAGCCAGCCAACTAGCATAGCCGCCCCGACTGCAAAGACCGATACATTGCCAAGGCTATCCATTAAATAACCCCCTAACAACGCACCAGAAAAGAGGCCAATAGATTGTGTGGTGTTGTAAACCCCCAAAGCGGTGCCCTTTGATTCTTTTGCATAACGAGTGACCAATGATGGTTGTAATGCTTCCAAAAGATTGAAGCCTACAAAATAGACCAGCAATGCCACCGTAATGAGAGTCACAGATGCAGCTTGAGTGAAAATGATTTCAGCAATAACCAGCAAAATGATGGCAATTAACAGAACAAGTCGTATGCGCTGTTTTTTCTCACCGTAGACTAAAAGTGGAACCATAAATACAAACGAGAGTAAAACCACTGAGAGATAGATTTGCCAGTGCGCAGTGAGCGGAAATCCTGCTTGCTCTAATAAACGTGGCACCACTAAAAACATAGCTACTTGGGTAGCATTCAATACAAATACACCTACATTTAGTCGCATGAGCTCTGGGCGAAGAAATACAACTTTGAGTGAATCTTGTTGCGCATGAACTTCAGGTCTGTTATTTGGCAATACAAAATAGGCCACTAACATCGCCAAGATACCTAGTATTGCCAATACAAAAAACATCCCGCTTAAGCTAATCATGCGATAAAGCGGAGCAGCCACCACTAGCGAAACTGCAAAAGAGAGAGAAATACTGGCGCCGACTAAAGCCATCGCTTGACTGCGCACCTGCTCTCGAGTCAGATCGGCAACCCAAGCAGAAACCGCTGCAGAAATTGCACCGGCGCCCATCACCCCTCTACCGATAGAAATCCATAACAAATCATCTTTGGTTGCACAAATTAAAGCCCCGGCAACAAACAAGGACAACCCCCATAAAACGACCGCTTTTCGGCCGATTCGATCAGAAAGTCTGCCTAAGGGAATATGGAAGCAGGCCTGAACAATATTGAAAATTCCGAGTGCCAGCCCTATCAAGAAGGCTTGATCACCTCCTGGCAAGTCTTTGGCGTGGATGCTAAAAACGGGCAACAGCAAAAACAGGCCCAGCATACGTAAGCCGAAGATGCCCGCTAAGGCCAGAGTGGAGCGAAGTTCAGAAGAATTCATGGGAAAGAGCTATATTAACAAGTTACGCAAAAAAATCATGAATAACGAAATCAAGATCCGCGGTGCCCGCACCCATAACCTCAAAAATATCAATCTAGACATCCCTAGAGAGAAACTCGTCGTCCTGACTGGTCTTTCTGGTTCAGGTAAAAGCTCACTGGCTTTTGACACGCTCTATGCCGAAGGTCAACGTCGCTATGTCGAGTCGCTTTCCGCTTATGCGCGTCAATTTTTGCAGTTGATGGAAAAGCCCGACGTTGACACCATCGAAGGTCTATCACCTGCAATTTCCATTGAACAAAAAGCAACAAGTCATAACCCACGCTCCACTGTGGGTACTGTTACTGAAATTCATGATTATTTGCGTTTGCTATTTGCACGCGCAGGCACACCTCACTGCCCAGACCACGACCTACCTCTAGAGGCGCAAAGCGTCTCTCAAATGGTAGACACGGTGCTCTCTATGCCTGAGGACACAAAGTTGATGATTCTTGCGCCAGTGGTAAGTGAGCGCAAAGGCGAGTTCGTTGATCTCTTCCAAGACCTGCAGGCCCAGGGCTTTGTGCGCTTTCGAGTGCGCTCCGGCGGTGGCACAGCAAACGTTGCTAAGGCAGAAATTTTTGAAGTCGATCAATTACCAACCCTCAAAAAGAATGATAAACATTCCATTGAAGTAGTTGTTGATCGCATTAAAGTGCGCCCTGACATTCAACAACGTCTTGCTGAATCTTTTGAGACAGCGCTACGCCTTGCGGATGGCAAGGCCATGATTGTGGATATGGATACTGGTAAAGAGATGATTTTCTCCAGTAAGTTTGCTTGCCCCGTTTGCTCTTACTCTCTTCAAGAGCTAGAACCGCGCCTCTTCTCATTTAATAATCCAATGGGTGCATGCCCTTCATGCGATGGTCTTGGACATCAATCTTTCTTTGATCCAAAACGTATCGTGGCACATCCTGATTTATCCCTAGCGTCTGGGGCGATTAAAGGCTGGGATCGCCGTAATCAGTTCTACTTCAAATTACTACAAACTCTTGCCAAACATGGCGGGTTTGACGTGGAAAAACCATTTGAATCCCTTGGCAAGAAACAACAAGACCTCATCTTGTTGGGCTCTGGTGACATCACCATTCCTTTTGAATACATTAATGAGCGTGGCAAAAATAGCATTCGCGAGCATGCTTTTGAAGGGATCGTTGCTAACTTTGAACGTCGCTATCGCGAGACAGATTCTGTCACCGTGCGTGAAGAACTATCTCGCTATCAAAATGTGCAAACCTGCCCAGAATGTAACGGCAGTCGTTTACGCAAAGAGGCGCGCTTTGTCAAAGTGGGTGAGAAGAAACAATCTCGCGCTATTTATGAAATTAGCGCTCTCCCGCTAAAAGAAGCAAAGGAATACTTTGAGGTACTTGAACTGAAAGGTGCCAAGAGAGAAATCGCCGATAAGATCGTGAAAGAAATCAGTGCACGTCTGCGTTTCTTAAATGACGTGGGTCTTGATTACCTCTCTTTAGAACGAAGTGCAGACACTCTATCGGGCGGAGAAGCCCAACGTATTAGGCTCGCAAGTCAAATTGGCTCAGGCTTAACGGGTGTAATGTATGTACTCGATGAACCCTCAATTGGTCTACATCAACGCGATAACGATCGCTTGATTGGCACACTCAAACACTTACGTGACTTAGGTAATAGCGTATTAGTGGTTGAGCATGATGAAGATATGATTCGCGCTTCTGATTGGGTCATCGATATCGGCCCAGGAGCCGGTGTTCATGGCGGCGAAATTGTTGCAGAAGGCACGCCTGCTGAAGTCGAGGCCAATCCCAAATCCCTTACTGGCGCCTATCTTGCTGGTCGCGAAGCCATTGAAGTTCCCCAAAAACGTATTCCGGTAAATGATCGCTTTTTAGAAATCATCGGTGCGCGTGGCAATAACTTGCAATCAGTACATGCCAAAATTCCAGTCGGTTTATTAACCTGCGTCACTGGAGTATCGGGTTCCGGTAAATCTACACTGATTAACGACACCCTGCATCATGCAGTTGCACAACACCTCTATGGCTCTAATGCAGAGCCTGCTGCACATGATGCAATGAAGGGCTTAGAACACTTTGACAAAGTGATTAGTGTTGATCAGTCTCCCATTGGCAGAACACCTCGTTCCAACCCCGCTACCTATACCGGCCTCTTTACGCCCATTCGTGAACTTTTTTCTGGTGTTCCAGCCTCACGTGAACGTGGTTATGAAGCCGGTCGCTTCTCCTTTAACGTCAAAGGCGGACGCTGCGATTCCTGCGAAGGCGATGGCGTACTCAAAGTAGAAATGCACTTCTTGCCAGACGTTTATGTACCCTGCGATGTCTGCCATGGCAAACGTTACAACCGTGAAACTTTAGATATTCGCTATAAAGGTAAAAACATTCATGAAGTGCTCTCGATGACGATCGAGCAAGCCCATGAATTCTTTGAAGCCGTTCCAGTAGTCAAGCGCAAACTCAAAACACTGTTAGATGTTGGCTTGGGTTATGTAAAACTGGGACAAAGCGCTACAACTCTATCTGGCGGCGAAGCCCAGCGCGTGAAGTTATCACTTGAGCTTTCTAAACGGGATACTGGTCGAACACTTTATATCTTGGATGAACCAACCACTGGTTTACATTTCCACGATATTCAACTATTACTCACGGTGATTCAGACACTCAAAAAGCAAGGCAATACGATTGTCATCATTGAGCACAACTTAGATGTGATCAAGACTGCTGACTGGATTATTGACTTAGGACCAAAAGGTGGTGCGGGTGGTGGTCAGATCATTGCCACGGGAACGCCAGAGGATGTAGCAAAAAATGAAGCCAGCTTTACTGGTCACTACTTGGCACCATTACTCACTCGCAAACTCGTCGCAGCTAAGAAAAAGAAATAGTCAATAAATCTCAGAGTAATTTAGCTTCAGCCAAGTCAGTCGCCTCAGAGTTACCTGAGATCACCAAGATATCGTTACCTTGCAGTTGCAATTCGGGCGTCAAGACAAGTTTCACATAGTCTGCGTTGCGCCCCTTACGACGTACTGCTTGAACGCTGACACCTGCACTACCTAAATCAAGCTCTTCTAGAGTTTTACCAACGGCTTGAGAATTGGGCAGCAAAGTAATCGAATGTAAACGCCAAGACTCATTCGAGCCAAAGTCATCATCGCCTGCGCCCCGGAAATACCCTCTTAGCAAGCTATAACGCTCTTCACGTGCAGTCGTAATCCGCCGAACTACCTTACGCATAGGTACACCCATAATCAACAAGACGTGCGAGGCAATCATGAGGCTTCCCTCAATCAACTCAGGCACTACTTCGGTAGCACCAGCCGCTTGCAACTTAGCAATGTCGGCATCGTCTTTGGTGCGAACCAATACTGTCATGCCGGGACGCAGGTGTTCAACCTGACGCAACACACGCAAACTGGCGGCAGTATCTGCATAAGTAATGACAACTGTCATAGCTCTTGAGAGGCCAGCGGCAACTAAATAATTTTCACGACTCGCATCGCCATACACCACGTTATCGCCTGCAGTAGCAGCCTCTTTCACGCGATCGGGATCTAAATCTAGGGCAATGTAAGGAATCTTTTCTTGATCGAGCATACGTGCCAAGCTTTGACCAGAACGGCCAAACCCACAAATGATGACGTGATTCTCATTGCGTACGCTCTTTGCAGCAACGCGTGTCAACGCAAGCGATTGCAATAGCCATTCGTTACTGGAAAAACGCATTGCAATGCGATCACTATATTCAACCAAAAATGGCGCGCAAAACATCGAGAGCAACATCGCGGCAAGAACCGCTTGGCTCAGAACGGGATCAATTAAATCTAAGCCATCAATTTGGGTCAGCAATACGAAACCGAATTCGCCCGCCTGAGCAAGGCATAAGCCCGTTCTAATCGAGATGCCAGGGCTTGAGCCAAACGCTCTCGAGAGTAAGGCGATCAAGCCAAATTTAAATAGTAAGGGGCCAATCAGAAGTGCTACCACCAACATCCACTGTTCACGAATGACATTGAAGTCAAGCAGCATGCCAATCGTAATAAAAAAGAGTCCCAATAAGACATCACGAAATGGTTTGACATCCTCTTCAACCTGATGACGATATGGGGTCTCAGCAATTAACATCCCAGCCAAAAATGCACCGAGCGCTAAAGACAAACCAAAGTGCTCTGTTAAACCTGCCATACCGAGCACAATCAACAAGAGGTTCAACATGAACAATTCTTGCGAGCGTAGCTTAGCAACCAATCTAAACCAGCGACTCATGAGCGATTGGCCAATGAAGAAAATTAAGGCCAAAGCAACCGTAATCTTGATTGAGGCCGCAGTAAGAGCAACAAACAGATCTTTTGGGTTTTTTCCCAAAGAGGGAATCAAGATCAATAAAAAGACCACCGCTAAATCTTGGAATAACAAAATACCGACCACATTGCGACCATGCTCTGTTTCTAATTCGGATCGATCAGAAATGAGTTTTGTCACAATCGCGGTGGAAGACATCGCCAAAGCCCCGCCCAAGGCAATGGCTGCCTGCCAAGAAATTGGGTAAATCCAGTTCATCAAGAGGCTGACCGGCACCGCTAAAAGCATCGTCAAGACCACTTGACTGCCACCCAGACCAAATACGATGTTCCGCATCGATCGCAGCTTGTTTAGATTAAATTCCAAGCCGATCGAAAACATTAGGAAAACTACCCCAAATTCAGCTAAATACTTCACTGTAGAAGAGTCGCTTGCCAAAGCCAGGGCATTGGGGCCAATCAGCACCCCAATCGCTAAATAGCCCAAAATAGGGGGTAAGCCAAAATAGCGGAAAATAACCACTCCAGCCACACCTGCGGCTAGGAGAATGAGGGTTAATTGAAGGACTGACGGCATATACTTACTCGATGATAGCTAAGACTCGTGAACGTACCCTAAAGCTTGCACGCGATACCCTCACTATTGAGGCTGCTGCGCTGCAAACCATGCGCGATCGCCTAGAAGGCATCAACGCCGATGCACTCGTATATGCCGTGGAATTACTGCATGACTGCAAAGGGAGAATTGTGGTTTCTGGCATTGGTAAATCGGGGCATATTGCTCGCAAAATTGCTGCTACCTTTGCCTCGACAGGCTCACCTGCTTTTTTTGTGCACCCAGCCGAGGCTAGTCACGGTGATTTAGGTATGGTTACTAGAGACGATGTTTTTGTTGCTCTCTCGAACTCTGGAGAGACAGAAGAATTATTAACTATCGTACCGATCGTGAAACGTACTGGTGCAAAACTGATTGCTTTGACTGGCGCACCAAATTCTTCGCTTGCCCAATTAGCAGACGCCCATTTAGATACCAGTGTTGAAAAAGAAGCATGCCCACTGAATCTTGCCCCCACAACCAGCACTACGGCTGCATTAGCCATGGGCGATGCATTAGCAGTTGCTTTATTAGACGCCCGTGGATTTCAGGCGGAAGATTTTCAGCGCTCCCATCCTGGTGGTCGCTTGGGCCGCAAACAATTAATGCATGTCAGTGAAGTAATGCGTAGCTTTGATGAGACGCCAAAAATTTCTATCCATGCTTCACTGCAAGATGCCCTACTAGAAATGACTTCTAAGCGCATGGGGATGGTAGTGACATTGGATGACAAACAAAAAGTGTTTGGCATTTTGACAGACGGTGATTTACGCAGACTGCTAGAGAAAAACACGAATCTTAGTGGCATCACTTTACAAAATGCCACTACTGCCAGCCCTCGCACCATCCCACCAGAACTGTTGGCTGAAGAAGCCATTGAAATGATGGAAAAACATCGCATCAATCATTTAGTTGTTACCGATCAAGATGGCTGCCTACTAGGTGCCCTCAATCTACATGATCTCTTTGCAGCCAAAGTAATTTAATACCGTCGTTGATTGAGACTTATGCCCAACGCTTTTACTACACACAACACCAACCCTCTGTCACAGTATCCACAAGCCTGGGAGCGCGCTGGCAAAGTGAAGCTGCTAGTTTTAGATGTTGATGGGGTCCTCACCAACGGACAGGTATGGATTGGCGCTGATGGTAAAGAATCTTTAAAGGCATTTGATATTCAAGATGGGTTAGGGATCAAACTTTTAGAGCAATGTGGTATTCCGACAGCCATCATCACGGGCAGAAACTCCAAAATGGTCTTAGCGCGCTGTGATGAATTAGGCATCAAACAGGTTCATATGGGTGTTGAAAATAAAGCGTTAGCTTTAGAAGAAGTTCTAAAAACACTTGGACTGAAAGCCAGTGACTGCGCTGTCATGGGTGATGACTGGCCAGATCTAGCCATGATGAAAAACGCTGGACTACGAATTGCTCCTGCGCAAGCGCATGAAGCTGTGAAAGAATTTGCACATTATGTCACTACGCATGCGGGTGGCAATAGCGCCGTTAGAGAAGTAAGTGATCTGATTCTCAAGGCACAAAGCCGCTACGAGGAATTGCTCAGCCAGGCTCGTCAATAAGCAATGCAATTGAATTCTCAACGGATCAAACTCAACATTGGGCGTACATTGCTGGGCCTCATGCCTTTAATATTTATGGGTGCCTTAACCCTCATGACTTTTTGGTTGGTTAAAAAAAATACTCCTCCAGAAAGCTCAACGCTTGAACCTATTCGCCTACATGAGCCTGACTACATTATTAAAAACGGCACTCTTTCCGCTTTAAACGAACAAGGCAATACCAAGTACAGAATTTTGGGCAATAAAGTGACTCACTATGATGACGATGCCTCCATTGATATTGATGCTCCACGAATGCGACTCTTTCAGCCAGACAAAGCTCCTGTGACTGTCAAATCGAATACCGGTCATCTAGATGGTGACCTAACAATCTTAGAGCTCTTTGATAATGCTTCTATCTTTAGACCCCAACAAGCAGCTACTGCCACAGAGCCTGCAAGCTTACGGATGCTGGCCTCATCTAGTTATTTCAAGGTCTTGATTAACGACGATATCGTTAAAACTGATCGGCCAATCACATTAGAGCAAGGCATGTCGATCATGAACTCGACAGAAGGTGGAACATTCGACAACATTCAACAAAGCATGACACTTTCCGGTCAAGTTAAAGGTCGAATCGAACGCGCTCCTCGGGGTGCACAATAAAATGTTTACCATGCATCGTCTACTTCATATTAGATTCGCCCTCTCCTTACTGGTGCTTAGCCCTATTGCTAACGCCGAGAAAGCCGACCAAGACAAGCCCATCATTCTTGAGGCTGAAAAAGTTTCAGTAAATGATGTACAGCAGGTGTATGACTTAAAAGGTCAAGTTTTATTGATTAAAGGCAGCATTATCGTTACAGGCGAAGATGGTCATATTCAAGTGGATCCTGAAGGCTATGAATTAGTTGACGTCAAAGGATCAGCCGACACTACTGCAAGTTTCAGGCAGCGCAGAGAAGGTCCTGCCGATGAATTTATACAAGGACGCGGGACCCAAGTTACCTACAATGCCAAGACTGAGATTCTGACTATCACAGGAGACGCCAGTCTTAAGCGCTCTCTGAATATGCAGATGCTCGATCAACTGCAGGGCTGGAAAATTGAGTACGATGATATTAAAGAGCGCTATCGTGTAACACCTCCCGCCAATGCAAAAGCGGAGGACTTACCTTTAGCTAGAGCAATCCTTTCACCACGACGAAAAGCCACATTAGAGAAATGACAACGGATTTAGCTCAAAACCATCCCAAAGCAACACTCATCGCTAGCAATCTTCAAAAACGTTATGGCTCTCGAACAGTAGTACGAGATGTTTCGATTGAAGTGGAATGTGGTGAAGTAGTTGGACTATTGGGTCCAAACGGTGCGGGTAAAACGACGTCGTTCTACATGATTGTTGGACTGGTTCCTCTGGATGCCGGTCAAATTATTTTAGATGGGGTCAATATCACCCACCTTCCTATTCATGAGCGAGCTCGTATGGGGCTCTCTTACCTTCCTCAAGAAGCTTCTGTTTTTAGAAAACTCAACGTCGCTGAGAATATACAAGCAGTCTTAGAGCTACAAGTCCAAGGTGGAAAACCCTTAAGCAAAGGCGAAATTGCGGATCGCTTAGATGAATTATTAGGCGAACTACAAATTGGCCACCTCCGCAATAATCCAGCCCTGTCATTGTCTGGAGGAGAGCGTCGCCGTGTTGAAATCGCGAGAGCATTAGCGTCACAACCAAAATTTATCTTGCTCGATGAACCATTTGCAGGAGTTGACCCTATTGCCGTAGGGGAAATTCAGCGGATTGTTCGATTCTTGCGAGACCGTCAGATTGGTGTGTTGATTACCGACCATAACGTTCGAGAAACCTTGGGTATCTGCGACCACGCCTACATCATTAGCGAAGGAAGCGTTCTAGCAGAAGGCAAGCCCGATCAAATTATTCAAAATGATGCTGTCCGCAGAGTCTACTTAGGCGAAAACTTCCGGATGTAAGCCAGATAAGGCATCTGTCCGTATAAGTAATAAAAAGTACTTTCCCCTCTTGGTTTTCGGCAAATTCGCTGATACGCTGGAGGTTCATGGTTCACTTTCCAAAAAAAACAGCTCAAAAACACAGGGGCTTGCTGCGCACCCCCGGTATTGCTATGCGCACGCGTTGATATAAGGAGTTGCTCATGAATTTAAAAATTAATAGCCGTCATGTAGAAGTTACCCCTGCCATGCGCACGCATCTTGAGGCTGGGTTAGCCAAAATTCGCAAGCACTTCGATCACGTCATTGATGCATCTGCCTTTTTAGTGATTGATAACGCCAAAGAAAAAGATCTCCGTCAAAGTGCCGAGATCACGATTCACCTTAAAGGCAAAGAACTGTTCGCTGAAGCACATAATGCCGATCTCTATCACGCTATGGATGCAGTGGTCGATAAGCTTGAGCGCCAGGTTGTGAAACACAAAGAAAAGATTCAAGATCATCATCACGAAAAGCATTTTGAGTAAGCGTGAGCGTGAGGACACCTATAATCATCTGTAATGAATGTGCTGACTAATCTCTTTAACCCTGACTGCATTGCATTAGATAACCCCGCCAAAAACAGGGCTGATGCTTTTGCAGCCGCTGGGGAGTTGTTTGCCAAGCAAGTTGGTATTGATGCAAGCTCAGTAGTAGAGTTTCTCAATGCCCGAGAAGACTTAGGCTCAACAGCCCTCGGGGCTGGTGTTGCGATTCCTCACGGTCGTGTAAAAGGCCTGAAGCAACCCACTGCAGCCTTCATGAAGTTGAAAGACCCGATCGAATTTGCAGCGCCTGATGGTGAGCTTGTGTCGATCCTCATTTTTTTGTTGGTTCCAGAAAAGGCAACCCAACAACATTTAGAAATTCTCTCCTCTATCGCACAACTGCTATCAGATTCAGAGGCAAGAGAAAAATTGATTTCTGCTACCGATCCCACATCAGTCTGTGAACTATTGCAGCAATGGGGAAATACAAAATGACCCAGCCATTACTCCTCGATCGAGTAACTGCGCAACAAATCTTTGATGACAATGTTTCTGATCTGAAGCTCTCCTGGATTAGCGGCCTTGAAGGTGCTGATCGTACCTTTCCACCTGAGGCAGTCAAAGCTGCTGCAGCCAGCTCAGACTTGGTGGGTCACTTAAATCTGATTCACCCAAGTCGCATCCAAATTTTTGGTGTACAAGAAGTTGACTATCACGCAGCGCTTGAGCCCGAACAAAAACAAGAGCAAATTGCTAACCTAATTTCTAAAACTCCGCCTTGTGTGATTGTGGCTGATGGCAAGTCCGCAGATCCAGATCTAAAACTATTCTGCCAACGCTCATCCACCCCGCTGTTTACCACGAGTATTTCAGCCGCAGAAGTCATTGACCATTTGCGCACCTATCTCACCAAAATTGGCGCTCCGCAAATTACGATGCACGGGGTGTTTATGGACATCTTAGGCTTGGGCGTTTTATTAACGGGTGAATCTGGCTTAGGCAAAAGTGAGTTAGGTTTGGAATTGATTTCTCGCGGGCATGGTTTAGTTGCTGATGATGCGGTAGATTTTGCACGCTTAGGACCCGACTATATCGAAGGTCGTTGCCCCGTAATTCTTCGTAATCTTCTTGAGGTGCGCGGACTTGGCCTCTTGGACATTCGTACGATTTTTGGTGAAACAGCCGTTCGTCGAAAATTAAAACTGCGCCTTATTGTGCAATTGGTTCGGCGAACCGATGGTGAATTTGAAAGATTGCCACTGGAAGCTCAACATATCGATGTTTTGGGAATTCCGATTCGAACGGTAAAAATTCAAGTGGCTGCTGGACGCAACTTAGCGGTACTGGTAGAGGCTGCAGTCCGGAATACAATTTTGCAATTACGCGGTATTGATACCCTCAAAGAATTTATAGAGCGTCAACGAGCCCAAATGAATACCGAGGCAGATGCGATTAAATCCCAAGGGCGCTTGCTTTAAGTCATGCAAATTAATCTGATTACCGGAATCTCAGGCTCAGGTAAATCAGTAGCCCTGAGGGCCTTTGAAGATGCTGGCTATGATTGCGTCGATAACCTTCCCGTCTCGCTCCTAGAAAACCTTATCAGCACTCTTGAAAGCGAGAAGTGCGAGCGTGTAGCAGTAGCTATTGATGCACGTCGTGGCCAATCGATTGCAGAGCTTCCTTTCATTCTTGAAAATCTGAAGCGTACGCACCAAGTACGCATCTTATTCTTAAATGCAGATACCAATACCTTGGTACAGCGCTTTTCAGAAACTCGCCGACGACATCCCTTATCAACGAATGCCAGGCAATCCCAATCGGCGACATTGATAGAAGCGATTAATAAAGAACGAAGCTTGCTTGAACCCCTGCGCACGCAAGCTCATAGCATTGATACTAGTAACCTACCATCTCACGCCCTACGCTCTTGGATTCAGGACCTACTGAAAGATAAGCCCGTTGGTTTGACAGTCATTTTTGAATCCTTTGGATTTAAAAAAGGCGTGCCTAGCGAAGCAGATCTCGTCTTTGATGTTCGTTGCTTGCCCAACCCCCATTACGACAAAATCTTAAGGCCCCTAACAGGGAACGATAAACCCGTAAAAGAATTTCTAGAAAAAATTCCAGAAGTCATCAGCATGGAAAGTGACATTACACAATTTATTGAGAAATGGTTACCGCACTACATTGCTGACGGACGCAGTTACTTAACGGTTGCAATTGGTTGTACTGGTGGTCAGCATCGCTCGGTCTATCTTGTGAATCGAATTAGCGAACACTTCCGCACCCAAAGAGAATTGATTGATCTACAGCTTAATTTTTTAGACCGTCACCGCGAGCTAGACTCAATCCCTGCAGTAAAATCTTAATCGGCTGCGGTAGGCCATAGCGCCCTAATTGGCTCAAAGGTACCCACTGCAGATTTGCACTTTCAGGCTCCACACTTTTTGAAGCATTCACATCCCAAATCTGCATCCACAAACGTCGATGGGTAAAGACATGCTTAATTTGAGGACCTACTTGGACCGCCTTACAAGCCTTTAGCCATATAGCTATCTTTTCTTCAGGTAAAGCCGCTTCCAACAAGCTCTTGAGACTTGGTGCCGCTTTTCGAGGAGTGGATTTCGCCACCCAGATAGATTCTGGTAAAGACCATAATCCACCCCAAATTGCCTTGCTTGGGCGCTTTTGCAGCAGAATCGCATTGCCATGTCTAACTAAGAGCATGTCGCAGTCAAACTCGGGTGACTTTGCTTTTACTACCTTTTTCGGTAAGGCCAATACTTGATTGCTTAAATTTGCTTGGCAGTATTTTTCAAATGGGCATTTTTTTTCACCACTAAGACAAACTGGTTTACGAGCAGTACACCAAGTAGCGCCAAAGTCCATCAATGCTTGGGTATACACCGGCATATTCTGAGGCTTGCTTGGCAAGAGCTGATTAGCTAGCTCCCATAAATGGTCATTCACCGCCTTATCTTGTAGTGTGCCTTCTACAGCAAATAAGCGCGCCAGAATTCTTTTGACATTCGCATCTAGAATTGGCGCTCTTGCATGGAAAGTAAAAGCAGCGATTGCGCCTGCGGTTGACCGACCAATCCCCTTAAGTTGCTCAAGTAAAACTGGATCGCCCGGAAATTGCCCAGCAAATTGTTGCATCACTTGCTGGGCACACGCATGTAAATTTCGAGCGCGAGAGTAATAACCCAAGCCAGTCCACTCAGCCAGCACTTCATCGATATGAGCAGCTGCTAATTTTTTAACCGTTGGAAAGCGCTTCATAAAGCGTGGGTAGCGCTCTAAAACAGTAGCTACCTGAGTTTGTTGCAGCATGATTTCTGAAACCCAAACTGCATAAGGGTCTCGATTACCTTGCCAAGGCAGACCTGAGCGGCCACTGCGTGCATGCCAAGCAATCAACTTTTCAGAAAAAGTAGTGATTAGCGCTTTTGACATGTAGGGCAAAAATAAGTGGAGCGCTGTCCCTGCACAATTTGCTTGATGGATGTTTTACAAACTTTACAGGGTTCATCTTTACGATCATAGACTTTGGTTTGCACCATAAAATGTCCTGGATCGCCATCACTGTTCACAAAATCTTTCAAGCTACTGCCGCCAGCAGTAATGGCTTTTTTCAAAATCAATCTCACCGCTTCAGCTAGACGAACACATTGAGGGCGCGTGAGTTTTCCAGCAGCCTTAGCAGGATGAATGCCTGCCTCAAACAAACTCTCGGAGCAATAAATATTGCCAACACCAACGACCGCTTGGCCAGCCAGCAGAAATTGCTTAACAGCGACGGTGCGCTTGCGTGATGCCCGATACAAAATTTCAGAGCCAAGCTCTCCAGCAAATTCTGTTGAAAAAGGCTCTACTCCCAACTTTTGCAATAGAACATTTTTCTCTATCGGACCTTTAGTTCTTGGATGCCACAACACTGCACCAAATTTTCTGGGGTCATGCAAACGTAAACTCAGCTTCCCAAATTCCACAGTCACGCGATCATGCAACTTCAAAAGATCAGAGCTGGGCAATACCCGTAAGGTGCCTGTCATTCCCAAATGAATCAACAGATGCCCTATATCCAACTCAATTAAGAGGTACTTTCCGCGCCTTTCAATGGCGTGCACTTTTTGACCAGGCAAAATCTTAGTCAGGGCGCTCGGGACAGGCCAACGTAAACGCCCATCAAGGACTTTGACGGCACTAATCACACGCCCCTGAAGGAGAGGGGCAATTCCCAAGCGGGTGACTTCAACTTCTGGAAGTTCTGGCATAAATCAATTGTAGATTCGCAGATTAGAATGTGCTTATGAGCAAATTGTTACTTAAATCCTATTTGAAGGGTTTATTACTCTTCTCCATCGCTTACGCAAGCGCCCTGCCTGGTCAGGCATCTGCACAAACCGACGATATCCAAACTGGGCAGGCAGTTTTTGAAGTCTTGGCTTCAGAAATTGCCCTGCAAAGAGGCGAAGCGGGCCTAGCCTACAACACCTATATGGAAATGGCACGTCAATTCAAGGATCCTCGCTTGGCCCAAAGGGCGATGGAAATTGGGATTGCAGGTGGCTCGCCTGAGTTAGCTTTAAATGCTGCTAAAACTTGGGATAGTTTGTCTCCAGCCTCCCAAACCAAACCCAAAGAAGTTTTGATTACGTTGCTGGTTTTAAATAATCGCTGGTCAGATGCCGTCAAACCTGCCATCGCGTTATTGCGCCAACAAACTCCAGCGCAGCAAGAAAATACACTACTGCAACTTCAAGATTTGCTCAGTAAAGCCAAAGATGAGTCAGATGCTCTGCGGGCTTTCTATGAAATTACGTCTACTGCAAAACCGACCCCCAAGGATCCAGCGTTGCTTTATACCTATGCCATGTCAGCAGAAAAAGTAGGCCGCTTAGATGTGATGGAAAAAACCTTGCGGGAAATTTTGCGCAAGAATCCAAATGATGCGAATTCTTTAAATGCTTTGGGCTATTCTTTTGCCGACCGCAACATCAAACTACCCGAAGCATTTGCACTCATCACTAAAGCGCACCAACTCTCCCCTAAGGACAGCTTCATTTTAGATAGCTTAGGCTGGGTCAACTTCCGTCTTGGAAAAAATGAATTGGCTCTAGAGCAACTTCAACAAGCCTTCAGAATGAAACCGGAAGCTGATATTGCGGCACATACTGGTGAGGTATTGTGGGCAATGGGTCGCCGCACTGAAGCAGAAGAGATGTGGCAACAGGCTCAAAAATTAGACGCTAATAATCCCACACTTAAAGAAACGCTCAAGCGCTTAAAACCAGATTGGTCAAACGCTGATCAAGCTTCTGCAGGCTCTTGGGATGGCCGCTTTGCCGTTAAAGTTACTGGGCTTACCGATGCTCACAATCAAGGTGGATCAGGTGGCTTTACGCTCACCCAAGAGCAACTCAAAGACGTTTTAGAGATACGCAATCCTGTTGGTGGATCCATCGCAAAAATTACCATCATGCCGGGCGAAGCGACTCTTGAACGTGATGGACAAGTAGTCACAGCAATTGATGCAGATACCCTCGTTCAAAACACTTTGGGACTTCCATTACCAGCAAGAGGTTTATCAAACTGGCTCAGAGGCGAAGTAAGGCCCGGTAGCGAAGCAAGCATAGAAAGAAATGCCAAAGGGCAAGTGAGCAAAATTAACCAGGATGGCTGGGACTTAATTTATACCTGGGGCAATAAAAACCGTCTTGAGAAATTAAGTATGACTCGCAGCTCGAATATTGGATCGATTGATATTCGCCTAGTCTTTGATAGCCCGAATGAGTGAAATCAGTTATCAATCCTTAACGCTACGCTCACCAGCCAAGCTGAATTTATTTCTTCACATTGTTGGTCGAAGAGCAGATGGCTATCACTTACTACAATCCGTCTTTCAGTTAATTGATTGGTGTGACACGATCCACTTAAAACTGATCCCCCAAAATGAGATTCGTCGTATCGATCCCATTGCGGGAGTAGAACCCGAAAATGATTTAGTGGTCAGAGCTGCCAAACTATTAAAAGACTTTTGCCAGATTGAATCTGGGGTTGAGATTAGCCTGCAAAAAGAAATCCCCATGGGCGCTGGAATGGGTGGCGGATCTTCCGATGCTGCCACCGCCTTAATTGGTTTAAATACCCTTTGGAATCTCAATCTGGACAAAAAGACACTTTGTGAACTTGGTCTTCAGCTCGGGGCAGATGTGCCATTTTTCATTTTTGGCAAAAATGCATTTGTTGAAGGTATTGGCGAACAAATTCAAGAAATTGCCCTGGAAACTCGTGATTTTTTAGTGATCTTCCCCAATCAAGGGATTCCTACTATCAGCATTTTTCAGGACCCTGAATTGACCCGAAATCACGGTCAGACTACAATAGATGGCTTTCTTGCATCGCCATGGTCCGATCTTTCAAATGATTGTCAGGCAGTAGCGATGCGGATTTGTCCTGAAGTGAAGCAAGCTTTGGATTGGATTAGTCAGGCAGTACCGGGCTCTGAGCCCCGTATGTCAGGCTCTGGAAGTAGCGTGTTTACAGTCTTAGACTCTAAGATGAATGTCGCAAAACTGGAAAATCTTCTACAAAATCTTCCTAAAGGGTGGATAGGTCGGGTTGTTCGGGGGCTAAATAAAAATCCCGCTTACAATTTGATTTCTTCAGATTGATCCGAAGGGGAATCGCCAAGCTGGTTAAGGCACTGGATTTTGATTCCAGCATGCGAAGGTTCGAATCCTTCTTCCCCTGCCAATTACTGTAGAAATGACAAAGAAAACCTTTTGACCCCTCAAAATCCTTAAGACTATGTCCTCCACAAACACAGATTTATTGACTTTATTTACAGGCAACGCAAATCCGGTTTTGGCTGAGGCTGTAGCCAAAGAGCTCAATTTGCCGATGGGTAAAGCCTTTGTAGGTCGTTTCTCGGACGGCGAGATTCAAGTAGAAATTCAAGAAAACGTTCGCGGCAAAAATGTCGTGGTCATTCAATCAACCTGTGCACCAACCAATGACAGCTTGATGGAACTGATGATCATGATTGATGCCTTGAAGCGAGCCTCCGCAAGCCGCATCACTGCGGTGATTCCGTACTTCGGTTACGCCCGCCAAGACCGTCGTCCACGCTCCGCCCGCGTTGCAATCTCTGCCCGCATCGTGGCAAATATGCTGCAATCGGTCGCTGGTATTGAGCGTGTTCTGACCATGGACCTCCATGCTGACCAAATTCAGGGCTTTTTTGATATCCCGGTAGATAACATTTATGCCTCACCCGTTCTCTTGGCCGATCTGGAAGCGCAAAAGACAAAAAAAGATCTGATTATTGTTTCCCCAGATATCGGCGGTGTAGTGCGTGCTCGTGCCATGGCAAAACAATTAGGTACAGACTTGGCGATTATTGATAAACGTCGCCCTAAAGCCAATGTATCGGAAGTAATGCACCTCATTGGCGAAGTAGAAGGTCGCCATTGCGTGATCATGGATGACATCATTGATACCGGCGGAACCCTTTGTAAGGCTGCTGAAGCGCTTAAAGAGCGTGGTGCGAAGGGAGTTACCGCCTACTGTACTCACGCTGTTCTATCAGGCGGTGCAGTGGCTCGAATTGCCGCCTCCGAATTGGATGAACTGGTTGTTACCGACACCATCCCATTGACTGCAGAAGCGACCAAAGTGAGCAAAATCCGTCAATTGACCGTAGCGCCATTGCTAGCAGAGACCCTTTCTCGTATTAGCAAGGGCGATTCAGTCATGTCCATGTTTGCCGAATAAGTAAAAAACCCCGTTTTACCCCGTTTTTTGCGGGTTCTTAGGCGTTTTTTGAGCATATGTAGGCAAAAATCCCCATTCACACGATATAATCGAAGGCTTTTCTGTTTGGTCGCGAACGGAAATTAACCTTAATAGGGAAATTAAATATGAAAGTTGTAGCCTTTGAAAGAAGCGTACAGGGAACGGGTGCGAGCCGCCGTCTGCGCAATTCCGGTAAGACTCCGGGAATCGTTTACGGTAGTAAAGATCCAGCCTTGGTCATTGAGTTAGACCATAACGCGTTGTTCCATGCTCTCCGCAAGGAAGCATTCCACTCATCCATTTTGGATTTGGAAATTGGTGGCAAAACACAAAAAGTGTTGTTACGTGATTACCAAATGCATCCATTTAAGCCATTGGTTTTGCACATTGACTTCCAGCGCGTTTCTGCGACTGAGAAAGTTCACATGCGCATTCCATTGCACTTCACTAATGCTGACACATCGGCTGCTGTGAAATTGCAAGGTGCTGTTATTAGTCACATCCTCAATGACATCGAAATTTCTTGCTTACCAGCAGACTTACCAGAGTTCATTGAAGTGGACTTGAGCAAAATTGAAGTGGGTCATTCTGTTCATGCGAAAGACCTGACATTGCCAAAAGGCGTTACTTTGGTATTGCATGTTGAGCAAGAAAACCCAGTGCTTGCAAACGCACGTATTCCAGCTGTTAAAGCCGCTGAGACTGAAGAAGCTGCACCTGCAGCCGCTGCAGCCCCAGCAGCTGCGCCTGCTGCTGATGCAAAGGATAAGGCTTAATTCATTAAGTCATCTGTTTGCGAAAGAAGCCCGCGCAAGCGGGCTTTCTTTTTATCTCTTTGCTCTATTTACTCTTTTTGTAGAAATCCACTTATATCTTTACACTCTCATCATGACGAAATTAATTGTTGGCCTGGGGAATCCTGGAGATGAGCATGAAGAAGATCGGCACAATGCTGGCTTCTGGTTTGTCGACGTCTTGGCAAAACAATTGAACGCTCGCTTTGAATCAGAAAAACGTTTTCATGGAAAAGTAGCTAAAGCGAAATGGGAAGGTGAAGATCTCTTTTTACTTAAGCCTGGCACCTATATGAACCTGAGTGGCCAAGCCGTTGGAGCTCTTTGTCGCTTTCACAAAATTACACCTGCAGATATTTTGGTAGTGCAAGACGAACTTGATCTCAAACCGGGAACGGCACGCATCAAGCTTGGTGGTGGCACTGGTGGACACAATGGTCTCAAAGATATTCAAGCACACCTAGGTACGCCAGACTACTGGCGTCTGCGTCTGGGGATCGGGCATCCAAGGGATGTGGCTGGTGAAGGTCGTCCGATGGAGGTTGCTGACTATGTTTTACGTAGACCGCAATTAGCAGAACAAAAACTCATCGACGTCAGTATTGAAAATGGTTTGCAAATTTTGCCGCTATTTTTAAAAGGCGATACCCAAACCGCCATGATGGAACTGCACTCTAAGGGCTAAGCTGGTCAATTAAACTGAATTCGCCTTTTTGGCGGCAGTTAATAGCTTGAACTTCACCATTAACTGCTCCTGGGTTTCAGTATATGCGGGGTTAAAGGGGATGCAGTCTACTGGACATACCTGACGGCACTGGGGCGCATCATAGTGACCCACACACTCAGTACATTTACTGGGGTCTATCTCATAAATCTCTAGCCCCATATAGATTGCATCGTTGGGGCATTCTGGCTCACACACATCACAATTGATGCATTCGTCGGTAATCATTAAAGCCATTTTTTACTCGATGGCTTTACTTAGAATTTTGATTGGCAGCCGCAATCTTTTGAACAAGCCACTTTTCCACAGACGGGAAAACGAACTTACTGACATCGCCACCCATAGAAGCAATCTCACGCACAAAGGTACCAGAGATAAATTGATACTGATCAGATGGGGTTAAAAACAGGGTTTCTACATCAGGTAGTAAATAACGATTCATCCCTGCCATCTGAAACTCATACTCAAAGTCAGATACCGCACGCAAGCCACGCACGATAACGCGTGCATTGTGCTCGCGCGCAAAATCTTTTAGCAAACCTTGAAAGCCAACCACCTTCACATTGGAGTAATGCCCAAGCACTTCCTTAGCAATATCAATCCGCTCATCCAAAGTGAAAAAGGGATGCTTGCTACGACTTGAGGCAACACCAACAATCAACTTATCAAAAATACTAGATGCTCGACGAACCAAATCCTCGTGACCACGTGTAAATGGGTCAAATGTTCCAGGGTAGACAGCGACAGTCATAACTCTCCTAAGGCTTTAACGGCTATAGGCAAGAGTTTAGCCCCTTACACTCCGAAATAGACAGGCTTTTACCTGCCCAGCCTCTAAGTATTTTCCACAATGCCAGCTTGGCAGTAGGGCTTCTATCTCTTCACGAGGACGATTTGAGGGAAATTCCACATAAATTCCGCCCCCGATGGAGTCATCACAAATTCTGCCAGCCTCAATGACAGCACGGTCAAGTAATGTCCCATCCTGAAAAGGAGGATCAATAAAAATCAGATTCGTTGAGCGGTCAGGCTGTTGACTTAAGAACTCCACACTGTCTCGCTGCAAAATTTCTACCGCCGCAGATACTGGCGAGGATTGCAACAGCGCAAAATTAGACACTAAGTTCGCATGGGTCTTTTTATCTTTTTCGAGAAGCACCACCAAATCTGCACCCCGTGAGGCTGCCTCAAAACCAAGAGCGCCTGTTCCTGCAAATAAGTCCAAAGAAGTGAGGCCTGTCAAATCTTGACCAAGCCAGTTGAATAGAGTTTCTCGAATGCGATCTGTAGTGGGTCGCAAACCTGGTAAATCTAAGACGGTTAACTGGCGACTTCTCCATATACCACCGATAATGCGCACCTTCTTTGGCGGCTCTGCCTTCATCGGCTTTGACTTATTTATTTTGAGCCCCCAAGACTGCAATCTTCATTCGATCCATCGCCAGATATTTTTGGAATGCAGCGGTCACCTGCTCCAAACTAACAGCCTCAATTTGTTTAGTCCAGACTTCCATCGTATCAAGTGGCAAATCATTCCATGCGATAGAGGAGACGTTATCCAAGAGTTTGCGATTGTTATCAATACGTAATGGGTAACCATTGATCAAATTGGCTTTTGCTGCGGCAAGTTCACTGACGGTCGGACCATCCGTAATAAATTTTGCAATAGTGTCACTCATCACCCCAAGCGCCATAGAACCCTGATCGCTCTTGGTCTGTAGGCCGGCCTGAAAAATACCGCTAGCTTTGCCTGGAGCGAAATAACTAAAGACACTATAGGCAAGGCCACGCTTCTCACGAACCTCGTTCATCAAACGGGACACAAATCCACCGCCACCCAAAATGTAATTTCCTACAAGTAAGGGGAAATAATCAGGATTATTCCTCGCTACTGCCGTCATACCCATCGCGATATGAGCTTGCTGAGAATCAAATGGAATCTGTACCTCTCGCTGAGCTAAAGGCTCTACGGGTGAACGTTGAAGTTCAGGTAGAGGCGCAATTGCTGATCCTGATTGCGGAATTCTTTTTAATAACATTTGTACGACTTCATTTGCCTGAGTCGAATCTACGTCACCCACAATGCTGACGATCATCCGATCGCCACGATAAAACTGTTTATGAAACTGCTGTAAGTCTGTAGCAGTAATCGCACCAACCGATTTTACTGAGGGAGTATCGGCCAAAGGATAAGCTCCGTAGACCATTTTTTTGAAACGGCGCTCTAAAACATACTCTGGTTTAGTTTCTGCTTCAAGCAAGCTGGTGATAGTTCTTTGTTTTTCCCGCGTAAGAATATTGGCATCATAGGTGGGCGAACTCAACATAGAAGCTGCCAATTGCACAGCCCGATCACGCAAATCTTTTCTACTTAAAGTCCGGATACGCAAAATGGCGCGCTCGCCACTAACTGATAAACCAATATTTGCACCTAAATCAGCAATCTCATCCGCAATTTGGGCCTCATTTAACAAGCCCCTATCGCCACGTACCCCATAATTCATCAGGCCTGCGGTCATGTCGGCTAAGCCACTTTTGCCAGCAGGATCATAACGATCGCCGGCATCTATGCTGACCTCAATATCAACCATCGGCAATGCTTTGGTTTGTACTAGAAAAGCTTTGGCACCTTTATAAGCATCCAGTTTTTCAATTGGCAATATGGCATTTGCACTAGCGATGAAACCAAAAGCTAAAAAATAGGATGAAACGATTTTCGTGAGGGCTCTCATTATTTGCCCTCCTTACCAACGGTCTTGCGTGCCTGTGGATCGAGTACAGCAATCGTCAAGCCTTCATCGACCAAGTATTTTTTGGCAACCGCTTGGACTTGCTCCGGAGTAATGGTTTGCATTTTCTCCAGCATATAGTCAATATCCTTCCAAGAAAATCCAGCCATTTCAGTACTGCCAATTTCCATCGCCTGACCAAAAATAGAATCGCGCTTATAAATTTGTTCTGAAAGAATGCGCACCTTAATACGCTTGAGTTCAGACTCCAAAATCCCTTTTTGCTTGATCTCATCCAACGCTTTGCGAATGCTCGCTTGTGCCTGTGAAACCGTTTTTCCTTTAGCCATGGTGGCACTAATCAAAAATAACTCGGGCCCACGAGAGACCATGTCATAAGCAACACCTACATCGTTAACCACTTTTTCTTGCTTCACTAACGTGCGATTCAAGCGTGCATTGTCATAACCATCCAGCACTGCGGTTAACAACTCAAGTGCATATGGCTCAGGATTATCCAGCTTGCCAGGCTCAAGACGCGGTGCTTTCCAAGCCATCGCCAATTGCGCGCTATCTGCCGGTGCCTTCACTTGAACTTGCTTCACTCCTTTTTGCGGTGGCTCGACTTGTGGCTTACGCACTGGTAGCTCTTGTGCGGGAACGGCGCCATAATATTTTTCTACCAATACCAAGACTTTCTTGGCATCAACATCACCAGTAATGACTACAGTTGCATTGTTTGGCTTATACCAATTGCGGTACCAATCCCTTGCATCAGAAGCTGTCATATTCTGTAAATCATTCATCCAACCAACTACAGGATGACGATATGGTGAGCTCATGTAAGCGGTTGCCATGAGCGATTCATTGAGAAGGCTACTAGGATTATCTTCAGTGCGTAAACGCCGCTCCTCCATCACTACCTGAATTTCTTTTAAGAACTCAGCGTCATCAAAATTTAAGTTGGACATTCGATCTGCTTCTAGCTTAATCACTTCATCCAACTTTGATTTTTCAACTTGCTGAAAGTAAGCGGTGTAATCGCGAGAAGTAAATGCATTTTCACGCCCACCAACCGCTGCTACTAAACGTGAAAACTCACCTGCTTTCACCTTGTCAGTTCCCTTAAACATCATGTGCTCAAGGACGTGCGCCACACCAGTTCGACCATTGATCTCATCCATCGAACCTGCGCGATACCAAACCATATGGGCCACAGTTGGTGCACGATGGTCTTCCCTCACTATGAGCTTCAGACCATTGCTTAACTGAAATTCGTGTGTATCCGCCTGATCTTTGCCTGTAGCCCAAGACAATGGCGCAAACAGTAAAAATAGGAAAGTAATTCGGAGTAAATTAGAACGCATCTGCTGAATCACCATATCCCAAGAATTAAATTGATAAGATACAAGGATTAAATTGTATCGATTATGTTCGGCTTACGTAAAACCCTCGGATCCCTATTCAAATCTAGCAAGGCTGACGAAGCTTGGTTTGATGCCCTAGAAGAATCACTGATTCAAAGTGATGTGGGGCTGCCGACGACTGAGCAATTGATCGGCAAACTGCGCAAAGCAGCAAAGTCTGAACAAGCATCCAGTCCAGAAGAACTTCAGGCACTACTCATTCAAGAGGTTGGAGATCTATTGCGGGTTTTAGAACCATCGCCGAACCCTTTATTTTCAAGCCAGCAAGATACTATTCCAGAAGTTTGGTTGGTCGTTGGCGTTAATGGCGCAGGTAAAACTACCACTATTGGCAAACTTTGCAGGCGCTTTCAGTCTCAAGGTAAATCAGTACTCTTGGCTGCAGGTGACACTTTTAGAGCAGCAGCGCGCAATCAACTACAGGAATGGGGTGGTCGCAACCAAGTTGATGTCATTACTCAAGAGGGGGGTGATGCAGCAGCAGTTGCACATGATGCAATCCACTCGGCGATCTCTCGTAAAAGCGATATTCTGATTATTGATACTGCAGGACGCCTTGCCACCCAAGACCACCTCATGGAAGAGTTAAAAAAGGTGAAGAGGGTCATCGGCAAAGCCCTTCCTGAGGCCCCTCACCATACTCTCTTGGTTTTAGATGGCAATACTGGTCAGAATGGCTTAAGCCAAGTGAAGGCATTTCATGCTGCCCTGGGGCTCACTGGAATCATTGTTACCAAGCTCGATGGCACCGCTAAAGGCGGCGTTATCTGCGCCCTTGCCCACACCCTCAAAGATAGCCCCGCATCAGCAGTTTTAGCGCTTGGTAAAGGCGAGGGTATTGAAGATTTAGTCCCATTTACTGCTGGGCAATATTCTTCAGAATTATTCAATTAATTCAATAACTTACAGAATATACAAAGCATTAGCACTCTCTTGACAAGAGTGCTAAAATAGACCTCTATTAACTCTTTTCTATTGATAAAAAAATGGTTCAAAAGAAATCTGACAAACCGAATATGCAAAGGCTGCCTGTAGCGCAGGCTGCAGCGGCGTCTGCATTTCCTATGCTGCCATCCCTTGGGGTTGGCACTCTTGACTCATACATTGCGTACGTGAATCGTGTGCCGATGCTGAGCGCTGCAGAAGAGCTGCATCTAGCGCAGGAGTTTCGTCGTACTGAAAATGTAGAAGCCGCTAAAACTTTGGTGCTCTCCCATTTGCGTCTCGTCGTTTCTGTTGCACGCCAATATCTTGGCTATGGCATTCCGCATGCTGATCTCATTCAAGAAGGCAACATCGGCTTGATGAAAGCAGTGAAACGTTACGATCCAAACAATGGCGCCCGTTTAGTGTCATATGCAATCCATTGGATCAAAGCAGAAATTCATGAGTACATTCTCAAGAATTGGCGTTTGGTCAAGATGGCAACGACCAAAGCACAACGCAAATTATTTTTTAACTTACGCAGCAACAAACCCACCTTGAGCGCACTCACTCCTGGTGAGGTTGATGCATTAGCAAAAGCCCTCGATGTGAAAGGCTCGGACGTTAAAGAAATGGAAATGCGTCTTGCTGGTGGCGATGTTGCCCTTGAGGGCGATGACAGTGATGAAGAAGCTGCCTATGCACCAATACAATGGCTTGCTGATAACAGTCAAGAGCCCACTGAACGTATTGCTCATGCAGAAGGCGATGCATTACAAGGTCCTAAATTAGATCAAGCCTTGATGGCTTTGGACGAGCGCAGTCGTAATATTGTGCAGTCACGTTGGTTAGCCATGGATGCTGACGGTAATGGCACTAAGACTTTGCATGACCTTGCTGCAGAATATGGCATCTCTGCAGAACGTGTGCGTCAAATTGAAACAGCCGCCCTCAAAAAGATGCGTGGCATGTTGCAAGCTGAAGCGGCTTAAGCAAGCTTAGCAACTTCAAAAACTTACTTTAGAAGTTCTTTCAAGTCATGTGCCAAGGTCTCCGGACCTTGCGCATGCTTGATATACAAACGTAAGCGCCCTTCGGGATCAAACGCATAACTACCCGCCGTGTGGTCGATGGTGTATGAACCTGGGCTAGTTCCTGGCACTTTCTTGTAATAAATTTTGAAGTCTTTGGTAACCTTTTCTAACGCGACTTCATCTGCTGGGCGCAAGCCAAGAAAACGGGCATCAAACGAGGGAACGTATTGCTTCAGAATGGTGGCCGTATCACGCTCAGGATCAACCGTTACAAATAGCACCTGCACCTTATCTGACTGCGGCCCCAATAAGGTCATGACCTGCTGCATTTCAGTCAAAGTAGTTGGGCAAACATCAGGGCACTGAGTGTAGCCGAAAAACATCACAACAACTTTACCTTTAAAGTCATTGAGCGTTCTAAGCTTGCCATCAGGGTCCAGCAAACTAAAGTCCTTACCAAACGCTGTGCCACCAGTGATATCAATATTTTTGAACTCTGGCTTTGGACTACAGGCTGCCAAAATCATCAGCAATGAAGCAATGAGGCAACTGCGCAAAATGGTGAGCTTCATCTTAGAGAAAGTAGTGATCTATGAGCAATACTGCAAACAGCAAAGACAAATAGGTGATTGAAAAACGAAAGGTCTTCTTAGCCAATGCATCGCTATAGGTAATAAATAGCGCAATCACGTAAGCCAGGAATATTAAACCAAGAATAATTGCTGATATCAAATACAGCATGCCACTCATGCCATAGATGTAAGGCAATAAAGTTGCTGCAATCAAAATCAGGGTGTAGAGCAAAATATTGAGCAGCGTAAAACGCTCACCATGAGTTACAGGGAGCATTGGCAAGCCAGATTGCACATAGTCATCGCGACGATATAAAGCCAAGGCCCAAAAATGGGGTGGCGTCCAAACAAAAATAATTAATACCAAAAGCCAAGCTTCAGCAGAAAGTGTATTAGTGACTGCAGCCCAACCTAAGGCTGGCGGCATGGCACCAGATAAACCACCAATCACAATATTCTGTGGTGTTGCCGGTTTTAGTAGCCAGGTATAAATCACTGCATAGCCTACAAACGTTGCAAAGGTGAGCCACATCGTTAGTGGATTACAAAAATTCCATAAGATAATCATTCCCAAAGCACCCAGAATGATAGAGAAAACAATAATATGGAATGGAGTGACTTCACCTGTTGCAGAAGGGCGCCATGCAGTGCGCCTCATCTTGGCATCGACCGCCTGCTCAATCAAACAATTCACCGCAAATGCAGCGCCTGCTAATAACCAGATACCTACAACACCTCCAATGAGCACTGGATATGGAACCATGCCAGGTGTTGCCAAGAACATGCCAATCACTGCACAAAAAACTGCGAGCTGAGTCACCCTAGGTTTTGTTAAAACCCAGTACTGACGCCAACGTGGCATCGGTACTGTAGCGGATCTTTTCGGTGTGCTCATAATGACTTCCAAGAAGCCCAATAACTCATTCTGACTAAGCAGAATACCAAAGCAGCAGACCCAGCGCTATGTAATAAAGCGGCTAATAAAGGCCACTGAAATACAACATTGGAGATACCAGTCAGAATCTGTAAAGCAAGCAGGCTAAATAAGAGCTTGCCGAAGCGTT
This sequence comes from Polynucleobacter sp. JS-JIR-5-A7, assembly GCF_018687935.1. Taxonomy (NCBI): domain Bacteria; kingdom Pseudomonadati; phylum Pseudomonadota; class Betaproteobacteria; order Burkholderiales; family Burkholderiaceae; genus Polynucleobacter; species Polynucleobacter sp. JS-JIR-5-A7. The sequence goes on from NZ_CP061308.1 coordinate 2,008,482, forward strand.
TCAGCCCCGGTATTGCTGGGGTTGCAAGCTGCAGCGCCCTCCAGCCCAAGAATGAGAACACTACGAATACCAACACTGCAAATAAGCGGTGCGCCCAGTGAATTGCCTGCAGCGCAACTGGAGAAATAAACTCACCTTGCGCATTTAAACCCAGTTGACGCCACAGCGTAAACCCCTCAACCCAATTGGTTTCTGGCCAAGCAGCACCTAAACACGTTGGAAAGTCAGGACAAGCCAAAACGGCGTAATTGGTACTAACCCAAGCGCCCAAGAATACTTGAATCACGAGTACTATAAAAGCCGTCAATAAAAGAGCAGCTGGCAAAGGTTTGATACGCAGTGTACGTACTATAGAAATTTTTTCTTCCCAAGCTTGTTGAGCATAAGCAGTTAAGCAAGCCAATAAAAGAAGGGCCAACATTAAATGAATCGTCACAATGATGGGCTGCAATTTAAGTGTCACAGTCCACGCACCAAAGGCTCCCTGAATGCAGACCAATAAAAGTAAACCCAGACTAACAAAGAAGGGGGTTTTACCCAAAGCCTTTACTTTGTGAAATGCCAGTACTACTTGAACCAAAATCAATGCACCTACAGTCATCGCTAAATAACGGTGGATCATTTCAATCCAAGCTTTCATGACAGTTACGGGGCCACTGGGTAAGGCGTTTTCAGCTTGTTGTATATCGCTCAATGCATGAAATGGATTAGATGTGCCATAGCAGCCAGGCCAATCTGGACACCCCAAACCTGAGTCCGTTAGGCGCGTAAAAGCCCCAAATACGATCAGATCAAAAGTCATAAACACCAAGACCCAATTGAGTTTCTGAAAAAAACTATACCCCCGTCTGGTCCAAAGATAAGCCAATGGTAGCCCTGCAAATACTATGACAATAGCAGCCAACTCCAAGAACAAAAGAAGATTGGGCATTACAAACTTTCGCCCTTGTGATTTAACTTTAAGAGCTTTTCTAAATCTTTTTTGATACTAGCAAATTCTTTAGGAGAGTTTGTCACTGGAAAGTACATCATCTTCGCTGGGCTTGGATCAATCAACTGAATCTCTTTTCCAGCGCCCTCTTTATTCAGCCACGCATTAAATTCAGCTCGTGACTTAGGATCTGCAGGCAGTGGCACCACCTTAAGTCCCGCAGTCTGTTCGTCATAAGCCTTCAAAAGCTCAGGGTCTACAAGCTTGCCATCTGTATTGACCCAAATCAGCTGAACGCGCTTACTTTCTCTACCCATTGCCACTCTGGTTTGGCGCATTAAAAATAATGCTTCAACACACTTTTCATCTTTAATTTGGCATTCGCCTGCAGGTCGTGCAATCAACAAAGTCCACTTGCCTTGCAAGGGTGCATCGAGCCAAGCACCATTAAATTCTTGGGCTGGATAAACCAAGGTACCAAAATTTGTTTTTCCACCCTCAGGCTTAATCACATAGTAAGCAAAGTAGGATGCGAGCACCGGGCTAGCGCATGCGAGCAATAGCAACAGCATTTGAATTCGGCCACGACGAGTCCGCGCATTGATTGCTGATGCATCCATCTGTGAAGCTGGAATTAATAACTCTTTATCACTCACTCTTGATCCCCATTCACATCCTGACGCCTATATTGCCGCAGGCCAGTAATCAACCAAAATAAGAAACCAGCAACTCCTAGCGCAAACCACTGGAATGCATAAGCATAATGGCGATCGACTCCAGTTGTCAGAGGAGCCCACTCGCGCAATAAACCATCATCGATGCCGGTATCAATCTCTCTCAAAATAAAAGGGCTTTGAGACCAAGCTCGTAGTCTGCCCTCTCCTACTAAATCAAAATTTTGCTCAATTCGAGGCTTACCAGTATCTGTGGGGGGCTTACTTTCGCCCAAGGCATAGACCTTGCCAGGATGGGCGAACACAATCCCCTCAATATTGACCACATTGGTTGGCGTTTTAACCGGGGGCAGCAACTCTCGGTCAGCACTATTGCGCGGCGCCCAACCTCGATTAACCCAGAGCACTTCATTGCGACCCTCTAAACGCAAAGGCATCATTAAAAAGAAACCGGATTGTGATGCCGTGCTCCCAGCAGGAGGCATTGATCTTGGCCGGTTATCCAACCAAATAGCCGCCTCCGGAATATATTGGCCGCGAGCAATCATGCGACGTTCACTTGCATCTTCTAGAGTCAAAGGACTTGAATTGACGCTCAATATTGGCATCTGTTGCCGAGCTAATAAATGAGCCGCTAAGACAATCTTGCTCTCAGCCCTACTCAACTGCCAAATACCCGCAGCACAAGCAATTGCAATGACTAGCAAGGCTGATACAGTAGCAACTATGCGCTTAGCAATGAGAGCAGTAAAAAGATTATTCAAGAGATTTAAAAATAAGGATTTAAGATGAAGTGGATTATTCCGATTGTCCTACTAATGATTGTTGCTAGCTTAGGTTCAGCCCTGTATTACATGATGAAGGATAGGGGCAATAGTTCCAGAATGGTTCGCTCACTCATGCTACGTATCGGTCTATCGCTTGCGCTATTCATCGGGATTCTGTTGGCTCACTACTTTGGCCTAATTGAATCCACAGGCATCAAAGTAGGTACAAACTAAACCGGCTATTTCGGTCATTAATACTGGGATACCTAAAAATCAATCGGGGCTTAACGCCCCGATTTTTTATTCAACTTACATCCAGTAAACGGCGATATAAAGACCAAGCCAAACAACGTCAACGAAGTGCCAATACCAAGCAGCACCCTCGAATGCAAAGTGATGCTTAGAAGTAAAGTCGCCACGAATCATACGACGCAAGACAATCGCCAACATAGTGCCACCAAGAAAGACGTGGAAACCGTGGAAGCCAGTCAACATAAAGAAGGTGGATCCGTAGATGCCTGAAGTCAGCTTCAAGTTCAACTCATGATAGGCATGGTAGTACTCGTAAGCCTGAAAGCCCAAGAAGATGAAGCCCAGACCAACTGTAGCAGCCAGAGCAATGATGGCTTTCTTCATGTGGTTTTCAACCAGAGCATGATGCGAGATAGTAATTGTGACGCCAGAGCTCAACAGTAAAAAAGTGTTGAGGGTAGGAATAGGCCAAGGACCCATCGTCGTGAATTTCTCAACCAAACCAGCAGGGCCATCATTAGGCCAAACTGCTTGGAAATTAGGCCAAATCAATTTACTTTCAACATCGCCCATCCAAGGCATTGCAATATTCCGCGCATAAAAAAGAGCGGAGAAGAATGCAGCAAAGAACATAATTTCAGAGAAGATGAACCATGCCATCGACCAGCGATATGAGATATCTACATTGACACCATTCTTGCCAGAATTCGATTCGGCGATCGTATCGCCAAACCAGTTGTAGAGCACAAATAAAATCCATGCCACGCCAACTAAACTCATAGCGCCACCCCAAGAGGTGTGATTGACCCAACCGGTCATACCATAGCCAAAGGCGATTAAACCAATAGCAGCCATGGCTGGATGTCTAGATAGTCCAGGGACGAAATAGTGTGGGGTTGAATTGGATGACATCTTATTCTCTCTATCAATCAAAAAATAATCATTGGGACACAACTGCTTTCACTATCAAGAGCAGGATAGCCATAAAAATCAAGGCTCCAACAACACCCGCAATAATAATGTGTAAAAAACTTAATGACGCTACATCTTCCTGCAAACCTGATTTCTTACGCACTCCTAAAAAACCCCACATCACGGCTTTCATAGACTGCGTAAAACTACTTTTTTTCTTCACGAAACTACCTTTGATTTTGGCGCTGGTGGAGTACCACCTAAACCTAGCTCAAAGAAGGTATACGACAAGGTGATCGTTTTCACATCATCTGGCAAGCCTGAATCAATTACAAACACTACTGGCATCTTCTTAGTTTCATTGGCTGCCAAAGTCTGCTCTTGAAAACAAAAACACTCTAATTTAGTAAAAAACTCAGTGGCACTTTTTGGCGCATAACTGGGGATTGCTTGAGCGCGCACGGAGCGACCAAGATTATTGGTAACTTCGTAAACAATCTCTGTCATTTCACCAGGATGTACTTCTAGAAAATTCTTTACTGGCTTAAATGTAAATGGTCCGCGGCTATTAGAGTCAAATTCAATTGTGACGGTACGGGCATAGTTCACTTGCGTATTGCCCACCTTGTTAGGACTAAATGCCCTAACGCCATAATCATTTTTACTCGTGACAACATTAATGCCAGTAACTTCACACAATGCCTTATACATTGGCACCAACGCATACCCAAAGCCGAACATCATTACTGAAGCAATGAGTAGCTTCAGTAAGATTTGGCGGTTAGCAGATTGAGTAACTATCATGTTGGCAAAGTGGGATTAACCCAAAAAGCTCCACTTCATCACAATGCCAATAAAGAACACTGCAGCAATGCTCAAAAGAATAAGCCCTAAGCGACGATTATTCGCTGCTAGGGCTTGTTGAGAAGACGTATTAAATTCCTGCTTCACGTAACTGCTCTGCACTAGGAGGTGTCTCAAAAGTGTGGTGTGGCGCTGGTGAAGCGATAGTCCACTCTAAACCCTTAGCACCATCCCAAGGCTTGGCTGGAGCCTTCTCACCATAACCGCGATAAGCAGGCAATGCTACGAAGAACAAGAAATACACTTGCGCCAAACCAAAGCCGAGCGCTCCAATTGAGGCAATAGAATTAAAGTCAGCAAACTGAGTTGGGTAGTCTGCATAACGACGTGGCATACCTGCGAGACCCAAGAAATGCATAGGGAAGAAGGTAATGTTAAAGAAAATCATGGAAGCCCAGAAGTGGATCTTGCCGCGAGTTTCATTTGCCATATAGCCAGTCCACTTAGGGCACCAGTAGTAGAAGCCCGCAAACATCGCAAACAAGGAACCCGCTACCAAAACATAGTGGAAGTGCGCTACAACATAGTAAGTATCTTGCAGGCCAATATCAATCGGAGCCATTGCCAGGATCAAGCCAGTAAATCCGCCCATCGTAAATACGAAGATAAAGCCAATAGCCCACAGCATTGGAGTTTCAAAGGTCATCGACCCTTTCCACATAGTTGCGACCCAGTTAAAAATCTTCACGCCAGTTGGTACAGCAATCAACATCGTTGCATACATAAAGAACAGCTGGCCAGTGACCGGCATACCCGTTGCAAACATATGGTGGGCCCAAACGATGAATGACAAGATCGCAATAGACGATGTTGCATAAACCATGGAGCTGTAGCCAAACAAGGTTTTTCTGGAGAAAGCAGGAACAATTTCACTGACGATTCCAAATGCTGGAAGAATCATGATGTAAACCTCTGGGTGACCAAAGAACCAGAAAATATGCTGGAACATGATTGGGTCACCGCCACCAACAGCAGAGAAGAATGAAGTGCCGAAGTGACGATCAGTCAAAACCATCGTAATAGCACCAGCCAAAACAGGCATCACCGCGATCAACAAGTAAGCAGTAATCAACCAAGTCCAACAGAACATTGGCATCTTCATCAAAGTCAAACCAGGAGCGCGCATATTCAAAATGGTGACGATGATGTTGATCGATCCCATGATGGAAGAAGCACCCAACAAGTGGAGTGAGAAAATTGCCATATCCATGCCAGGACCCATTTGTGAGGTCAAAGGTGCATAGATAGTCCAGCCGCCAGCAGGCGCGCCACCAGGAACTAGGAATGAGCTCAACAACAAGGTTGCGGCGACTGGCAGAATCCAGAAGCTAAAGTTGTTCATCCGCGCAAATGCCATATCCGATGCGCCAATTTGCAATGGCACCATCCAGTTAGCAAAGCCAACAAAGGCTGGCATGATCGCACCGAACACCATAACCAATCCGTGCATCGTAGTTAATTGATTAAAGAACTCTGGACGGAAGAATTGCAAACCAGGCTGGAACAATTCCAAACGAATTCCTAAAGCCATCAGGCCGCCAGCTAATAAGCTAACAAACGAGAAGATTAGGTACATCGTGCCGATGTCTTTATGGTTGGTTGCGAACAACCAACGGCGCCAACCATGTGGCGTGTGATCATCGTGCGCATGATCGTGTGCGTGATCGTGGGTAGTAGAGACTGTGCTCATGAATTACTCCGGTTTCGTTTTATCTATATTAGTTAATCTGAATTACTTGCCGCCGCGTGCAGTAATAATTTCCTGGGTCTGAATGACTTCACCGGTCTTATTGCTCCACGAGTTACGGGTATAGGTCATGACTGCAGCGATATCACCATCAGAAATCACGCCAGCCCATTTCGGCATCGCGCCCTTTCCATTGATCAGGATATTGAATTGGCCAGCTTTTGGACCCAGGACCATCTTGCTGCCATCCAAAGCTGGGAATGCGCCTGCGCCTTTGCCATTTGGCTGGTGGCATGCTGCACAGTTCGCTGCATACACTTTGGCACCGCGTTCTTTTTGCTCATCCAAGGTGTAAACCTTGGAAGGATCTTCGCCTCCAGCGCCCATCTCTTTCTTTTTCTGCGCAACCCAAGCCGTGTAATCCTCTTCTGAAACTACTCTCACAACGATTGGCATGAAAGCGTGCTCTGCACCGCAAAGCTCAGAACACTGACCACGGAATGTGCCGATGGTTTCGGCTTTAAACCAAGTGTCGCGAACAAATCCTGGGATGGCATCTTGCTTTACGCCAAACGCTGGAATAGTCCATGCGTGAATCACATCGTTCGCTGTAGTAATCAAACGAATCTTCTTGCCAACAGGCACAACCATTTCGTTGTCTACTTCCATCAAATAGGTATTTGATTTTGGTGCGAGATTATTAATTGCTTCACGTGAGGTAGCTAAGGTAGATACGAAGCTAATGCCTTCACCTTCACCTTTGATGTAGTCGTAACCCCACTTCCACTGATAACCAGTAGTCTTAATCGTGATGTCAGAGTTTGTAGTGTCTTTCATTGCAACAACTGTTTTAGTTGCTGGTAATGCCATACCGATCACGATGAGCAAGGGAATGACTGTCCAAATAATTTCAACAGTTGTGCTTTCGTGGAATGATGCTGACTTATGCCCCAATGATTTGCGATGCTTCAAAATCGAATAAAACATGACGCCAAATACGCCAACAAAAATGAGCGCGCAGATCACCAACATCATCCAATGCAACCAATGGATTTCTTGCATGATTTTAGTTGCTGGGGCAGCGAAGTTCAGCTGGTTTACAGCTGGGCCACCTGGCATATTTTCAGCAGCGTATGCAAAAGCAGTGCCGAAGGCTGCTGCAAGATAGAGCGAAGCCCTAGTGACTTTTCCAAATAAATTCATCTTATTCTCTATTGATTGTCGTGAGCACTGCAGCAAAATGCACCACAGAATGCTCAAAATGCGGTCTAAAGCCAATACATCAGCCAATGATTATAGGGTTAATTAAGTTCAAGAACAAACAAGGGCAACCCAGCTCTACTCAATCTTGATCTAGGTTTAAATGATAGTAAACACTTACACTTAAGCAGGATATTACCTAGTCTTGCGTCCAATTTGATTTACATCAATATAGGCAACGCTATCCTCCGCCTTTGCAAGGTGCTTGCCAAGGGCCCAGGCATGTCCATAAACCACCTCTAAGGTGAGTTTTTGAGGTAAATCTGCAATTTCATACTCTGTATTCGCGGTTGGATTGCCCAATTTCAGTGCCTGCACATCGGCCATTAAAAGTGCTGGCTTTTCATAATCAAGAGTCAGGAGCTCCATGTCCATTACGGGATCTGAAAAACGCTCTGCCATCAGAGCATCTCCCATATCGTGCATATCCCAAGGGCTTAATAAATTTTTAAACTGAAAAGATGGGGCTTGTAGAGGGCGCAACTCCTTCCCAGTGTCGGGACCCAGATAGCTAAATGCAATGAGGCCGCCCTCACGCAATACGCGCCAACACTCCTGCAAAAAATATTTGGGATCGGTAAGATCTTGTAATAAAAGATCACTAAATACCAAATCAACAGAATGGTCAGGAAGATCAAATTTTCCTGTGTTGAGATAGTCTGCCATGGAGTTAGTTCTGCTGGTACGCAAACATGATCGCCAATTAGCAAAAACCTTAGTGCGCCACAACTGAAAACTAGATAGGCCCTCTTCAGTAATGCTATGAATACGGGCTTTGGGAAAACGTTTTACAAAAGAAGAAAAGTGTTTTCCAGAAAAATCAGGGATGACTAAAACATCTTTGGCATCTAATTTGACGATATCAAGCTTTTGCAACATGCGGTCTGCAATTTCGTCTTGTAACCATCTGATTGGCTGGGTCATTGGCTCAGTATACTCAGCGCCCCATGCAATTTCTAGAGAAGCTTGTTTATTCAATCAGCGCACAAATAATGCCGACAGCTTGTATCGCCTGTCAGCAATTTCAAGCGCGATACATTTGCAATGCATGTCTTAATGTACTGGAGAGTAATAGCCTTATTCATTACGAGTGTTGTTATCAATGTGGTATTCCACTTCAACTTAAAGAACTTCCTGGGCAGCATTGCCTCCACTGCAAGCAGCATTCTCCGTGGTATGACGAAACCCATTGCCTTGATCGTTATAACGGTATTTTGCAAGATGCTTTGCACCAACTCAAATATCAGAAACAAATTGCATTTGCGCATGGGCTAGCTAAAGCGTGGAATCAAATTCAATCTACTCGATTGGAGCAATATTCTGCAGACTACCTGCTTCCCGTTCCCTTGAGTAGAAAAAAATTACTCGCCAGAGGATTTAATCAAAGCTGGGAGATTGCAAGAAGAATTTGTTCCAACAAGGACATACAAAAGTTGCCGCATGCCTTAAAACGTCATCATCATATAAGCCATCAAGCGGGCAACGCTTTGCATGCGAGGCATGATGCTATTCATGAGATGTTTTATATTGATACTCAATATGTGGATCGCTTGACTGATAAGACGGTCATTGTCTTTGATGATGTCATGACCAGTGGCGCGACACTGAACGAAATTGCGCGTATTCTCAAAGATATTGGAGTATTACGCGTGATTAACTGGGTATTACTGAGAACCACCAGACTGACTTGATCATTTGCTAAATGAATTGAAAATGCAGCATGTTTAATATTGTTTTATTCGAACCTGAAATTCCGCCCAACACGGGGAACATCATTCGCCTCTGTGCTAATACGGGAGCCAAACTGCATCTGATTGAGCCCTTAGGCTTTCCAATGGAAGATGCTAAATTGCGTCGGGCAGGCTTGGACTACCACGAGTTTGCGAGTATTCAAGTACATACCAATTGGGCGCAGTTTTTAAAAAATGAACAGCCTGATCCTCAACATCTTTTTGCTTTAACTACCAAAGGCGGCAGAAAGTTTCATGATGGTCAGTACGTTGCCAGCGATTACTTCGTCTTTGGCTCTGAGACCAAGGGCATTACCGATGAGGTGCGCAACTCCATTCCCACAGCAAATCAAATGCGTCTAGCAATGCAAGATAGCAGTCGCAGCCTGAACTTATCCAATACGGTAGCTATCGTGGTCTACGAAGCTTGGCGCCAGAATGGCCTTGCCGGCGGTAAGTAAAGCTACAGGTAACTTAGGATTCAATTTTGGGGTCGCGACCCATCAGTTTTTTTAACGCTTCTTTGGGAGCGAGCTTACCAGAAAGCACTTCACCCATCATCGCTGTAATTGGCATCTCTACATTTAAACGTTTTGCAAGATCACTTACCGCGGCTGCACATAAAACGCCCTCTGCAACATGACCTAAGCTTGCCAAGATCTGTTCTAGGGACTTACCTGAGGCCAACTCAAGACCTACACGGCGATTACGAGAAAGATCCCCCGTCGCAGTCAAAATCAGATCGCCAACGCCTGTTAAGCCCATACAGGTTTCAGATTTGCCACCGGCAGCTTTTACCAAGCGCATCATCTCTGCCAAGCCACGAGTGAGTACTGCCGCACGCGCATTCAAACCTAGATTTAAGCCATCGCCAATACCTGCAGCAATCGCCAATACATTCTTCACTGCGCCACCTAATTCAACGCCAATCAAATCATCACTTGAATACACCCGCATATTGCCGTGATGAAAAGCGGTCTGAACAATTTCACACAGTTGGGTTGAAGCACTTGCAATCGTTAATGCGCAAGGCATACCGGCGCCAACTTCGTGCGCAAAGCTCGGTCCAGATAGAGCGCCATAAGTATGTTTAAAGCCATGGCTGTATAACTTGTCTTCACGTTCAACCACCTGGTGTGGCAACAACGCTGTGGATGGCTCTAAGCCCTTGCACAACCAAACAATATTGAGCGGGTGCTGGGCAACTTTGAGAACATGAGCAATGGTTTCTGAGAGCCCAGACATTGGAGTTGCAATCACTAAAAGATCTTCAGGCCCAAGTCGTTTGATAGCAGCTGCAAAATCACTTTCCAGGAGCAAATCTTTTGGCAACGAAATGCCTGGTAGATAAGATTGATTTTCGCCACTTTGTGCGATTGCCTGCAGTTGTTTTTCACTGCGAGACCACAAGCACACATCTTCCGCCCGAAGCTGACGCGCCGCCTGAGAGGCCATTGCAGTGCCCCAAGCACCAGCACCGAGCAGCGTCACTTTCATCATCTGTGACCTAGCTGTTGTGCTCAATTCGGAAGAATAATTTTACTTTCATCTGCACTGTCACCCGCATTGCCGCCAGCTGCTTGCTGTGCTTGCATTAATCTGTGCTCGTACATGCCATGAAAATTAATTTCATTTAGATGAATGGGCTGGAAGCCCGCACGGCTAATAACATCAGCCATATTCGAGCGCAAGTATGGATACAAAATCGTAGGGCAAGTGATGCCCAACATGGGATCCACTTGCTCAGCAGGAATGTTGTTGAATTCGAAAATACCAGCTTGATTACCCTCAACTAAGAAGAGCACCTTGCCTTGAACACGTGCAGTTATGGTGGAGCTTAATGCAACCTCAAAGAGTTCATCACTCATGCGTTTAACAGCAACGTCGACCTCAACTTGCACCTGTGGTTCAGCAATCACTAGGAAGATTTCAGGCGCATTCGGTTGCTCTAAAGATAAATCCTTCAGGTAAATTCGCTGAATGCGAAATGAAGGATCATTGGATTCAGCTCCTGCTGCATTGGGAGTAGAAGATTGTTCAGTCATCACAAACTTTCTTTATGTTGTTAATCTATCAAGCCAATAAAGGATCGAGCTTGCCAGCGCGATCCAAAGCAACTAAATCGTCATAGCCACCAACATGAGTCTCGCCAATATAGATTTGCGGAACAGTGCGACGACTGGTACGAGTCATCATGATTTCACGCTGTGTGGGATCGCGATCAATCAAAATCTTTTCTAAGTTAATGACGCCTTTTTTAAGCAACAGTTTTTCTGCCATAACGCAGTATGGGCAAACCGTAGTGCTGTACATCGTTACTTGCGGCATAGAGTCCCTTACTTAACCAATGGGAGAGCGGCCGTTTTCCAGGCTTGAACGCCACCCTCTAAAACGCCAACCTCAACAAATTCGAGCTTTTGTACTTGTGCCAAGGCTTTGCGTGACTGGCTACCGTTATCGCAAACCAATACCAAGGGACGTTTACGATCCAATTTCAAGGTTTCAATCGCACCAATCAAATTCGCCATGCTGGCTAGCTTTGCGCCCGGTAAATGCCCCGCTTTAAATGCTTCCTCGATGCGCAAGTCCAAAACATGGGCCTTGCGGCGGTTTATCCAAATCGTCGCCTCAGTAGGCGACAAGCCTTTTCCGCTAATAAGCGTAGATAATGTAGGTAAGAAGAGCGCTGCGCCCGAAACCAGCAAGAGGGCAATCAGCGCTAAATTATCAATTTGCGTGAGAAAGTTCATCACCGGATTATAGAATGGCTCTATGAAACAACTTGTCCTTATTCGTCACGGCGAATCCGCCTGGAACCTTGAAAACCGCTTCACTGGCTGGGCTGACGTTGACTTAACCCCAAACGGCGCAGAACAGGCCCTAGCTGCGGGGCAAAGTCTCAAAAAAGCAGGCTATGAATTTGACATTGCCTATACCTCGGTTTTAAGGCGCGCTATACGAACACTGTGGCACATTCAGGACGCCATGGATCTGATGTGGATCCCAGTAGTGCATAGCTGGCGCTTAAATGAGCGTCATTATGGTGCTCTGACTGGTCTCAATAAAGCAGAAACTGCGGCCAAGTATGGCGATGAACAAGTCCATATTTGGCGTCGGTCCTATGATGTTCGCCCACCCTTACTTGAAGCACATGATGAGCGTAATCTCAAAAATGATGGGCGTTACTCAAAATTAAATGCTGCCGATATTCCGCTTGGCGAGTGTCTGAAGGACAATGTTGAACGTGTACTACCACTTTGGAATGAATCTATCGCTCCAGCCCTCAAAGCAAATAAGCGCGTATTGTTAGTAGCTCACGGTAATAGCATTCGCTCTTTAATTAAGTATATTGACGAGATGTCTGATGAGGCCATCATGGAAGTCAATGTACCCAATGGCATTCCACTGGTTTATGAGTTAGATGACAACCTCAAACCAATTCAACATTTCTACTTGGACTAATACAAGACATGCGTCAATTTCTTAAAAACTTTGCTCTCATTACGGTTGGCCTGATCGCAGGTGTAGCTGCCACTATCCAGCTCTCTGCAACAGCCCAACAAGGCACACAGCTGCCCTTAGATGAACTCCGCACACTTTCTAATGTATTTGCGCAAATCAAACGGGAGTATGTAGAGCCGATTGAAGACAAGCAACTGTTAACGGATGCTGTCAAAGGAATGGTAAGCAGCCTAGATCCTCACTCCACTTTCTTGGATAAAAAAGATTTTTCTGAAATGCAGGAACAAACTTCTGGGAAGTTTGCTGGTTTAGGAATTGAAATTACTTCAGAAGATGGTGTTGTTAAAGTGCTCAATCCCATTGAAGATAGTCCTGCTGCCCGTGCAGGCCTGCAAGCAGGAGACTTAATTACCCGACTCGATGATAAGCCTGTGCGTGGTATGTCTCTTGATAAAGCGGTACGCACTATGCGTGGCACACCTGGTACAAAAATTACCCTGACTGTATATCGCAAGAGTGAAGAGCGTAGCTTTCCAGTCACCATTACCCGCGCAGAAATTAAGGTGCAATCTGTCAAAGCCAAAATTTTGGATAACGATATTGCCTGGGTTCGGGTTACAAGCTTTCAAGAACGTACCGTTCCTGATCTAGCAAAAAAATTAACTGATCTTGCCAATCAAGATCCAAAACTCAAAGGCATCATTCTTGACCTTCGTAACAATGGTGGTGGCTTATTGCAAGGTGCAGTCGGTGTAGCGGCAGCCTTTCTTCCAGCCGATGCGGTTATTGTTTCAACCAAAGGACAAGCAGCTGACTCCAAGCAAGTATTTAATGCGACGCCAGCGATGTATCGCCTGAGTGAGCCCGGTGATCCATTGGCAGGTGTACCTGAAATCTTCAAGAAACTTCCGATGGTCGTTTTAGTCAACGCCTATTCAGCCTCGGCATCTGAGATTGTTGCGGGCGCCTTGCAAGACTACAAACGTGCAACGATTATTGGAAAAACTACCTTTGGTAAGGGCTCAGTGCAAACCGTTCGCCCACTGACCAATGACTCAGCTCTGAAGATCACCACTGCGTATTACTACACACCTAGTGGCAAATCTATTCAGGCTTATGGTATCAAGCCTGACATCCCCGTAGATCAAAATAAAGATGGCGATCCAGATGATGTATTGATTACCCGTGAGATTGATAGTGAAAAACACCTCCGTAACAAACAATCTGCAGAAGATAAGCTGATTAAAGATCGGGAACAACGCCGTCTCGAAGAGTTACAGCGCATTGAAGAGAAAAATGCCAAGAAAACGCCTGAGGAAAAAGAGAAAGAAAAAAATAAGAAGCCTCCTGAGCTTGGTAGCGCGGATGACTTCATGCTCAGTCAAGCCCTTGCGTTTATTAATGGGCAACCGGTGAAGCGCTCTTCTTCCAAGCTTGAGTAATTCTTTTTTGGTCTGTTAATGAATGATGCGCAGCTACTTCGCTACTCCAGGCATTTACTGCTTGAAGATATTGACGTTGAAGGGCAAGAAAAGCTCTTAAATGCGCATGTGTTGGTGATTGGTGCTGGCGGCCTAGGTAGCGCAGCTGCCCCCTATCTTGCGGCTGCCGGGGTAGGGCATATCACCCTCGTAGATCATGATGATGTTGAGCTGACTAATCTACAACGCCAAATTATGCATACAGAAGCCATGGTGGGTAAAGGCAAAGTTGTCTCAGGCAAGCAATTCTTGCAACAACTCAATCCAGGTATTCAAGTTGAAACCATTCAATCAAAAGCGAATTTATCCTTATTGGATGAGCTTCTACCAAGCGTAGATATTGTTTTAGATTGCACAGATAATTTCTCAACCCGACATCTCATTAATGCCAGTTGCGTTCAACACCAAAAACCTTTAGTTTCAGGATCTGCATTACGCTTTGATGGTCAAGTCTCAGTATTTGATCCCCGCAATGAAACATCTCCCTGCTATGCCTGCATCTTCTCGCCCGAAGAAACATTTGAAGAGGTGAGTTGTGCCACGATGGGCGTCTTCTCACCACTTGTCGGCATTATTGGCACTATTCAAGCAGCACAAGCTTTGCAAGTATTAATTCAATTTGGAGAGCCCCTCATAGGGCGGATGTTACTTTGGAATGCGCGCACTACTCAGGTAGATCAGATTCGCATTACACGCAACGCTGACTGTCCAGTCTGCAGCAAAAACCGCTAAAGCCTAAGCTATTAAACGCTCTAAAGCTTTTGCTTGAGCCTCTGGCTCATAAGCCTTCAGCACTCTAGGTAATCGGGACTTCAACATCCCCACGTTAGCTTGCAGAATCTCACGCTTTACTAGTAGCAGTTGACTGAAATGCATCGAGAAATCCGTTAATCCCATTGCGAGCAATAGTTTGGTTAAGGTAGGATCACCAGCCATCTCACCACAGACTGCAATCGGCACATTAGCACGCTTTGCCTGCTCAATAATATTTGCTAATAAATGCAAAATGGCAGGATGCAGGGGATCATACAAATGTGCTACTGCATGGTCTGCACGATCAATTGCTAAGGTGTACTGAATTAAATCGTTTGTTCCGATGGATAAAAAATCAAAACGATTAATAAACAAAGGCAAGACGAGAGCAGCAGCCGGAATTTCAATCATGGCGCCAACTTGAATATTCGGATTGAAAGGCTGTCCACGTTGCAATAATTGTTGCTTTGCTTTTTCGATCAAGCGAAAAGTTTCATCGATTTCTTTTGCATGCGCGAGCATCGGAATCATGATACGTGCCTGACCATGAGCAGATGCTCGCAAAATAGCCCTAAGCTGTGTCAAGAAAATTTCTGGCTCCGTTAGTGACCAGCGAATCGCCCGTAAACCCAATGGTGATGTGCCCGTTTGCGATACATCAGTGCCGCCTGCACCTAGTGCTTTATCTGCACCTACGTCAATGGTTCTAATATTGATAGGCAAGCCATGCATTAAATCAACCACACGGCGATATTCTTGATATTGCTGTTCCTCATCTGGCAATGCTTGCTTGCGATCCATAAATAAGAACTCGGAGCGGAATAGACCAACACCAACAGCACCTAGTTTTACGGCTTGTACAGCATCTTCGGGCAACTCAATATTAGCAAAGAGCTCAATATCTACTCGATCAAGCGTTTCTGTTTTGGCATGTTTTAGTTGCTGAAGCTTACGAGCCTCTTTTAATACCTGAGTTTGGAGTTTGCGATATTCAGCTAATAAGTGTTCATCAGGAGCAACTACTACTACGCCCTGCTCGCCATCCAAAATCAGCCAATCGCCATGGCGAATCATTTCACTAGCATGGCGCACACCGACTACTGCGGGAATTTCCATACTTCGCGCAACAATAGCGGTATGCGATGTTTTGCCACCTAAATCAGTAACAAAACCAGTAAAGGCATGCTCTTTGAAGCGCAACATATCATGTGGCGCAATATCGTGAGCAACAATAATAGATTCGACTCCAACCTCACTCGATGGCAAGAAAT
Source organism: Polynucleobacter sp. JS-JIR-5-A7 (assembly GCF_018687935.1). Classification (NCBI taxonomy): domain Bacteria; kingdom Pseudomonadati; phylum Pseudomonadota; class Betaproteobacteria; order Burkholderiales; family Burkholderiaceae; genus Polynucleobacter; species Polynucleobacter sp. JS-JIR-5-A7. The sequence continues at coordinate 2,024,526 of NZ_CP061308.1, forward strand.
CAGTTTCGTTGAGCGCGTCTTTCTGTGCATTAAGCGCCTTAATCACACGCTCAGCCACCTGACGAATATCATTTGCGCGCTCTTTTAAATAAGGGTCTTCAATCTCAGAAAATTGCTCTAAAAGATCATTTAACTCTGTAGTCAAAGCCCAAGCAGCATTTAAGCGCTGAGTACGAATGAGCTTGATGGGTTTCTCGGCCAACGCTGGATCAGCCAGGATCATGCTGTGCACATCCAAGAATGCCGCCATCTCTTGCGGAGCATCCTTGGGTAATCCCAAGCGCAACTGAGCTAGCTCTAAACGTACTTGATCAAATGCATCTAATAATTTTTGGGCTTCAGCGTCTTCTTTGCCAGGCTCAACTAAATAATGACTAACCTCTAAAGCTGCTCGCGAAATCAGTACCGCCTTGCCGATAGCAATGCCTTTTGATACCGGAATGCCGTGCAGCGCGAACGTCATTATTATTCGCCCTCTCCAAAGCGGTCATTGATTAATACTGTCAGCGCTTCCATAGCCTCATCTGCTTTATCGCCTACCGTTTCAAGTGTGACTGTGCTTCCAATACCTGCTGCCAACATCATGACACCCATGATGCTCTTGGCATTAATCTGACGTCCATTGCGTGACAGGAATATTTCGCAAGGAAATTGGGCGGCCAATTGAGACAACTTTGCCGATGCTCTCGCATGGAGTCCCAACTTATTAATAATCTCAATTTCAGCAACTGGCATTCAACCCTGCTCCCTTTATGCTTGATCTACTTTTATACCAAGACGTAATATTCCATTCTGCCCGCCAGCTAAGGCTTTTTTAGCCAACTCTTCTAGGCCTTCGCCGCGATGAGATATGCAGCGCATGAGCATTGGCAGATTTAATCCCGCCAATACAATCACTGGGGTATTCAATCCCGATAATGGGCCCAAACTTTCTAGTTTGGATGCAACATTCGCTGGGGTTGCACCCATCACATCTGTCAGGATGAGAACACCATTACCAGTATTCACACCATAAGCAGCCTTTAGCAACCGATCAAAACTCACCTTAGTGTCTTCATAAGGGGGTATATCCACCGCCCTTACACGCTCTGGTACAACACCAAAAGTATGCTCTGCAAAACTCAGCATTGCACTTGCAACAGGAGTATGGGCAACGATTACGATTCCAGTCATGTTATGACAATGTCCTCTCTAGAGCCTTTAACCAAAGCTGTGGAACATCAAAACCACTTTGATCAGTAATTTCAACAAAACACGTTGGGCTAGTAACATTGATCTCCGTCAAATAGCCGCCAATTAAATCCAAGCCAACTAAGAATAAACCGCGTTGATTGAGGATGGGAGCAAGTTTTTCAGCGATTTGCTTTTCGACATCACTCAAAGGCATTGCCACACCTTTGCCCCCTGCTGCTAAGTTGCCACGAATCTCTTTACCCTGAGGAATGCGAGCCAACGCAAACGGCACAACCTTGCCACCAATCAACAGGACGCGCTTGTCACCATCAGAGATCTCAGGCAAGAAACGTTGAATCATCAGAGTTCTGGCGCCATTCTCGCCTAATGTCTCAACAATACTGGCGAGGTTCAAACCATCAGACCCCACCCGAAAGACACCCATGCCGCCCATGCCATCCAGTGGCTTAATGACGATATCGCTATGCACTTGATGAAACTCTTCCACCGCACTCAGTTCGCGAGTCACCAGCGTTGGCGGAATCAGCTCAGGAAATTCAGTGATGGAAAGTTTCTCAGAGTGATCACGTACTGCAGTAGGATCATTCAACACTCTTGCGCCCTGCTTCTTGGCGGCAGATAAAAGCCACGTTGTATTGAGATACTCAATATCAAACGGTGGGTCAGTTCTCATTTGTACCGCAGAGAATGTATTTAGTGCCTTTGATTCAATCTCACCCAACTCAAACCAAGATGTAGAGCTAGGCTTAATCATGAGCGACTGACAATCAGCCACAACGAGATTATCTTTCCACAAAATATTGCGGCTCTGACAGAACCACAAACGATGACTAGCTTCTTGAGCAACCCGCATCATCGCTAAAGTGGAATCTTTTTTAATCTTGAAAGATTCGAGAGGGTCAGCAATAAATAAAAGATCCATATTCTTCTATTAAGTTCTCAGCATTGATTTATGCTGCTTCCATATCTGGATCAGTTCTCTCAAGCTCAAGTGAAGCCGCTAGTAATGCTAAGCGGGCAACAACACCATAGAGGTAAAAGCGATTCGGAGCTGCGCTACCAGGCTTAGCAGAAAGATCTGGCATGGAGTTTTGCTCGAATGCTAATGGTACAAAATGCATTCCGGGGGCATTGAGATTTTCATCTGGGCCACGATCGGTATGCACACGATAGAAGCCACCAATCACGTAGCGATCAATCATGTACACCACAGGCTCTGCAACTGCCTCGTTCACCTTCTCAAAGGTATAAACGCCCTCTTGAATTAAGACATCACTTACCTCAAGACCCTCTTTGACAACACTCATCTTATTGCGATCTTTGCGGTTTAAGCCCTTAAGTTGAGCAGGATCATTCACAACCATCACGCCCATTCCATAAGTGCCGGCATCGGCCTTCACTACGACATAAGGTTTCTCTTTAATGCCATATTCACGGTATTTCTTAGCAGTCTTTTTCAGCACTTGCTCCACTGCAGTTTGTAATTCCTCTTCACCTTTGCGTTCATGGAAATTGACATTCGAGCAACTCGTAAAGTAGGGATTAATCATCCAAGGATCGATATCAACAACCTTAGCAAACTTCTTAGCCACCTCTTCATAAGCGGAAAAATGATTAGACTTACGACGGATGTGCCAACCTGCATGCAGCCCAGGTAAAAGGTATTGCTCGTGGATGTTTTCCAGAATCGGTGGAATACCAGCCGATAAATCGTTATTGAGCAAAATAGAACAGGGGTCAAAATCTTTTAAGCCTAAGCGCTGTTTTTTTAATCCTAAGCGCGCTAAAGGCTCCATCAACAAACGATTGCCATCTGGCAATTCAATCCAAGTTGGCTTCTTAATCTCTTCAGAAAAAGTGCCGAGGCGAACGTTGAGTCCAGCCTGACGCAAAATCGAAGACAAGCGCGCAATATTCTGCAAATAGAATGTATTGCGGGTATGGCGCTCAGGAATGAGTAATAAATTTTTGGCTTCTGGACAAATCTTCTCAATCGCAGCCATTGCTGCCTGTACAGCCAAAGGCAACATCTGTGGAGAGAGATTGTTAAATCCACCAGGAAATAAGTTGGTATCAACTGGGGCTAGCTTGAAACCAGAATTTCTTAAATCTACTGAACAATAGAATGGCGGGGTATGTTCCTGCCATTCCAGCCTAAACCAGCGCTCAATCGTTGGGGTAGCTTCTAACACCTTTGACTCTAATTCGAGCAAAGGGCCGCTTAGGGCAGTGATGAGATGTGGAACCATTCCACCATTGTAAGATTATTAAAAGAAAGACGCGGGATCCGAGGATCCCGCGCTTAAAACTAGGCAGCCAAGAAAGCCGCCCAGTGAGGGGTAAATCTGCTAATTATGACTCGTATGCAGTCTCACCATGTGAGCTGATATCCAAGCCTTCGCGCTCTTCTTCTTCCTTAACACGCAAACCGATCACGATATCAATCAATTTGAAGGCAATATAAGAAACAACACCAGACCAAATTACAGTAGTGATCACGCCTTGAGCTTGAATCCACAATTGGCTAGCAATGGAGTAGTCAGGAGCAACAGCATTAGCAACGTAGTCCCAAATACCAGAGCCACCCAATGCTGGATCAGCAAATACACCAGTCAACAATGCACCAGAAATACCGCCTACGCCGTGAACTCCAAATACGTCCAAGCTATCGTCTGAACCCAAAATCTTCTTCAGACCGGTAACACCCCAGAGGCAAACTACGCCAGCGAACAAGCCAATTGCGATAGAACCCATTGGGCCAGCAAAACCAGCGGCAGGAGTAATCGCAACCAAGCCAGCTACGCAGCCAGAAGCAGCGCCTAACATGGAAGGCTTACCTTTGAGAACCCACTCAGCAACAGACCAACCCAATACCGCAGCAGCGGTAGCTAAATAAGTATTAACGAAAGCCAATGCTGCGCTACCGTTTGCTTCTAGTGCTGAACCTGCATTGAAACCAAACCAGCCAAACCACAAGAGTGCAGCGCCAGTCATTACATAAACTAAGTTATGTGGCTTCATTGCTTCTTTGCCATAACCCAAACGCTTACCGATCACAAAGGAACCAACTAAACCAGCAACCGCAGCGTTGATGTGCACAACAGTACCGCCAGCAAAGTCGAGAACACCTTTTTGCCACAACCAACCAGCACGAGCTGTAATGGCTTCGAGTGATGCAGCATCTTTGATGTCATCAGGGCCAGGCCAGAACCAAACCATGTGAGCGATTGGCAAGTAGCTAAATGTGAACCAAAGGACCATGAAGACCAAGATTGCAGAGAACTTAGCGCGCTCAGCAAAAGAGCCGATGATCAAGCAGCAAGTAATCGTTGCAAACACTGCTTGGAAGGCCATGAATATAAATTCAGGAATGACAACACCTTTACTAAAAGTTGCCGCTACTGAGTCCGGAGTCATTCCACCCAAGAACAGACGATCAAGTCCACCAACAAATGCCCCGCCTTCCGTGAATGCAAAGCTATAGCCATAAATAGACCAGAGCACTGTAATCAAAGAAAACACCATGAAGCATTGCATACAGATAGACAAGATATTCTTACTACGTGTTAAACCACCGTAGAACAAAGCCAAGCCAGGAAGTGTCATTAACAACACTAAAGCTGTACATACCATCATCCATGCGGAATCAGCTTTGTTGCACTTTTCGGAACAAAGAACGGGCGCAGGTTCTGCAGCTGCTGGAGTTGCGGCAGGAGCAGTCACTGCTGGTTTTTTAACTTCATCAGCATGCGCTGGCGAAGTCACCATAACACCAGTAGCGCCTATAGCCAAGGCCATAGCACCACCAGCAATGAGTCGTTTCATCCAAGTTAACATTTTGAACCTCTCTTTAAAGTGCTGACGCGCCGGTTTCACCGGTACGAATACGAATGACGTGCTCGACTGGAGAGACAAAAATTTTGCCATCACCAATCTTGCCAGTACGTGCTGATTTTTCAATTGCTTCAATCGCACGCTCCAAGATGCCATCTTCAACAGCAGCTTCAATTTTTACCTTAGGTAAAAAGTCGACAACATACTCAGCACCGCGATACAACTCAGTGTGACCCTTTTGACGACCAAAGCCTTTAACTTCAGTGACGGTGATGCCCGAAACTCCCACTTCCGAGAGAGCTTCGCGCACTTCGTCAAGCTTAAAGGGCTTGATGATTGCGGTAATTAATTTCATGTGTTTCTCCGTTCAGAGGTGGAAATTAGAAAGTTTTGGTTAAGGAAATTAAACCTGCAGAGCGACCATTATTTTTGCCTTGCGGACTATACCAAGCATAATTTCCTTGATATGTTTTAGCGTTGGTACCCGTGTAAGCAATCGCACCAGATAAGCCGCCTCCAAAGTCTTTAGTTAAACCCAACTTCCAATCCGTATATGTGTAGAGATTGTTGTTACTAACACCATCTACTGAAATAGCATTAGGACCGAATGAGCTACCTGTTTTTTGTTGATTGCCGGCTACAAATTGATAACCAACATGTCCGTTTGCAGTAATACCCCAAAAGCCAGTGTCATAGTTCAAGGTTAAATCAGGATAGTAAGAGCCAGTTGAATTGGCATTGCCGAATAATGTTGTAACTGCATACGATACTTTTGCAAAGCCCGTCAAAGGGCCAAAGGTGAAATTTTGCGCAGCATAAATCTCTGTTGTATTTGGATTTACATATGAAGTTGTTGCTTGGATGCCGCTAGTAGGGTAGTAGTACTGAAGAACACCAATATCAGAGGCAAAACCTTCTCCAATAAATTCCTTTTTAAAGCCACCGTAAAAATCCATCTCGATAGGTGCGGATGTTCTTACGCCACCAGAAGTATTGTAGCTATCGCTAACCCAACTGATAGAGCTGTTCCAGTTTCCAATGTAGAAACCGCTCTCATGAGCGTAATCAAAACCACCCTGAATCGCAGGCTTGCCATTTGATTGGGTGATGCCTCGATAGATATAATTATTAGTTACTGTTACGTTTGCAGTAATCGGGCTAGCTTCTGGCTCATCAGCTGCAAAAGCTGGTGTATATGCCAAGCCGCTTAACAAGCCTGCTGCGACCGCAGAGATTGCAGTCTTATGTAAAGTTTTCATCTAATGCTCCTTACTAGTTGTAATAAAAAAAGGGTTGAATGCTTAATGCATGGAGCAATATTGATCGTTTGGGTATTCATGGATTTGTCATAAATCCCCCTAATAAGGCACCTGCACTTTTTTGGTGCTTAATCTTGCCCCATATATGTGAATTTTGGCTTTTTAGGGCTTTTTAAAGCCTTTTTGCCCATTTTTAGCCACCCAAACTAAAATATGTATGTGTATCTTTTATGCAACTTCCAATAGAACTGCGAACCCCTCATGCAAAAACCCGGTGAAATCCTCGAGCAAATCCAACGCATTGCTAACGATATGCAAAATAAAGTGGGTGATGCCATTCGTAATTCACCAATTCAAGAAATTGAAAAAAATGTGCGTGCAATGATGAATCAAGGTTTTCAGAAAATGGATCTCGTGACTCGTGAAGAATTCGAGTTACAAAGCAAAGTACTTACAAAGACCAGGGAAAAACTAGAAGCGCTTGAAGCAAAAGTTGCCGCACTAGAAAAAAATTAATCTACTTAAATTTTTCGTTCTACAGTTTCACTCTGGGTGGAACTCATTAAAAAAGTTTGCATACTCTTCTTTAGATAGGGCTACTTTTGCATCGCTAATATCTGCATTTGCATGCAATACAGATACTTGGTAAATCCAAATTCCACCACCCTCAACTGAACGTACTATCCAACGCACCCTCATGGCTTTTTGAACTTTGCCGTTTGAACTAAACGCAATGAAATAGTCTTTAATAGACAATCGCTGACGACTACCTGTTTGATAGAAAACATCTTCTGTCAAAACAGTACCGCCCGATGCTTTTGCTCGCTCCAATAAATTACTGTGTAATTGATCAATAATTTTCTGAGCTGAATCTGATTGATTAGATGGTACCTGAAGCGAACTGATGGAATAAATATCATCATCGATTTTCACGGCCTCAAGCGTTTGTTTGAATTCTTGATCCTGATAGGGGATAAGTCGCTCAAGCTTGTCTGGCTTACCCGGAAAGAGTGCGGTATATCGCTGCTCAGGAGATTGGACTGTGCGCCAATTCAGCTTAGGACTGCATGCTGCTAAAAAAATACATGCTGCTAAAACTACATAAGCTCTTAAAACACTTTTAAACAACGCCCGCTCCATGTGCTTGTTGATCTGCATGATAACTAGAGCGCACCATTGCACCAACTGCTGCATGCGAGAAGCCCATTGCATAAGCCCTCTCTTCAAACATCTTGAATACATCAGGGTGAACATAACGTTGAACAGGTAGATGATGACCCGAAGGCGCAAGATATTGGCCGATAGTGAGCATATCAATATTGTGCTCACGCATATCCTGCATGACCTCTAGAATCTCTTCGTCAGTCTCTCCCAACCCAACCATCAAACCACTCTTTGTTGGGATCTTAGGAAAGCGTTCCTTAAAGTCTTTTAATAACTTCAGTGAATGCAGATAGTCGGCCCCTGGTCGCGCTTGTTTGTATAAACGGGGGACAGTTTCCAGGTTGTGGTTCATGACATCAGGTAAACCATTGGGTGCATGCTCTGCGAAAATATCAAGCGCTTTATCCAAGCGACCACGGAAATCGGGCACCAATACCTCAATACGCGTATTTGGAGAGAGGCCGCGCGATTGTGAAATGCAATCGACATAATGCATCGCCCCACCATCACGCAAGTCATCGCGATCAACGCTAGTAATTACGACATAATTTAATTTCAACGCTGCAATTGTGCGAGCCAAGTTAGCCGGCTCTTTCTGATCTAGCGGATCTGGTCTGCCGTGACCTACATCACAAAACGGGCAACGTCGCGTGCACTTATCGCCCATGATCATGAATGTCGCCGTACCCTTACCAAAGCATTCGCCAATATTGGGGCAGCTGGCTTCTTCACAAACGGTTACCAATTCGTTTTCACGCAGAATCTTTTTTATCTCCGCAAAACGTGAGTTGCCTGACGCAGCCTTTACCCGAATCCAATCTGGCTTTTTCAGAACTTCCTGAAGAGGCACAATCTTGATTGGAATGCGCGCAGTCTTCTCGCTCGATTTTTGCTTACGAGTAGCGTCATACTGAAGGTCTTGGCGCCCTTCAATAGATTGCTTTGTATCGGTCTTGTTAACAGTCATGATGGTATTAGTTGCTTTTGCAAATGGCTCAAAAGCTTTTGGCTAATTGAATCCATATTGTCCTTGATCCCAAGGGTTTGCATGTCTACTGTCCTTAAGCCCTCATAACCACAAGGGTGGATGCACCCAAAAGCCTCCAAATCAGTTGCCACATTCAGCGCTAAGCCATGATAGGAGCAGCTTTTCGAGACCTTAAGTCCAAGGGCGGCTACTTTTGCCCCAAACCATTCTGGCGACACCCCAGTCTGCTGAGAAACATAGATCCCGGGTGCGCCTGGTTTTCTTTCGGCCTGTATTCCAAAATCTCCCAAGGTATCAATCAAGGACTGCTCAATACGCGAGACCAACTCTTTTACAAATATTCCAAGACGCTTCAGGTCGAGCAATAAGTAGACAACGATCTGACCAGGCCCATGGTAAGTAATCTCCCCGCCACGATCTACTTGCACCAGCGGGATTTGATTACTTGGGGAGTGCAAGTTACCAGCATCGCCAGTCAAACCTAAAGTAAATACTGGCGGATGCTCCAAGATCCAAATCTCATCTGGAGTACTAGAATCGCGATCCTTTGTGAAAGTACGCATTGCCTCATATGTTGCAGCGTAATCAGCCAAACCAAGATGTTTTACTAAAGCCGTCATAAGCGCTTGTTAGAGAACAATACTCACCAATGGATGAGTTGAAAGCGTTCGATAAAGCTCGTCAAGTTGCTCACGACTAGTTGCCGTAATTGGCAGAGTAATGCCAAGATAATTTCCGTCCTTCGATGGTCTCTGCTCTACCTTGCTCTCATCCAATGTTGGATCAAACTGTTTAGCAATATGAATGATTGAGGGCAGGTACTCAGGAATATTTTTTCCCATCACCTTAATCGGAAAAAGAGAGGGATATTCAATGAGTGATTTATCTTCGGCCATAATTTTATTAACTCAATTTCCTATTTTTCTAATCAACTCTTGCGATGGTCTGGCATACCTAGCCAGGCGCTTGTAATGATGTTGCGAATGCAATGCAGTCTACGATGAAAGAAATGGTCTGCGCCAGGCACTACTTGCACTGTTAACTCTTGCGGAAGTGCCCAATCAAAGACATTTTTCAAGAGAATAGTTTCGTCCAGCTCACCATGAATCAGAATGGTATCAGCGGGCACCGGAGCCAATGTCCACTTACCAGCAGCACTTCCCACCATTACTAAACGCTCGGCAGGACGCCCAAGCTCAGCAAGCCTTTGCACCAAATGACTACCCACAAAACTGCCGAACGAGAACCCTGAAACTACCAGCGGCAAAGTACTAGCTGCATTGACCCAAGGCTGATGTGCTGTCGCCTCAAATTGAGACCAACTAGATGGGGTTTGCATCCACTCAGTGACATGCAGTAAATCTTCTAGTTCTCCTACACCATGATCGTGAACACCTGCAGTACCCCCAACACCCCGAAAGTTTGGACGCACACTGACATATCCCAATTGATTAAATGCACGGGCCATTGTTTGCGCAACTTTATTGTCCATGGTGCCGCCCAACAGAGGATGTGGATGCGCAACTAAGGCGAGTCCACGCACAGCAAATGATGGATCATTTTTTAATTCATCAGGAAGATCGATAGACATTTCTATCGCGCCCACAATTCCATCTATATGAATTACTTTTGTACGGCTATTCATTAAGAAAACTTTCAACAATAACTAAAAACTACAAATTACTCAGAAGGGCTACGCAAGTTGTAATCGCTCTACTGGAAGACCATTGATTAAATGGGATTGAATAATTTCTTCTATATCTTCTTTATCCACCAAGGTATACCAAACACCCTCTGGATAGACGACCATCACTGGTCCATCAGCACAACGATCCAAGCATCCTGCTTTATTCACGCGGATCTTTCCGGGTCCGGCTAACCCCAGTTCTTTGACCCGGTTCTTGGCATATTCAAATAGCCCAAAGGCATTATGCCGATCGCAACAATCTTCCCCATTGCTGCGTTGATTCAAACAAAAAAATAGGTGGTGTGAAAAGCTCATCAGAAAATTATATTCATCAATACTTTGATTTCAGGTCTGCTATGTTGCGAATCATCCAAACAGAGGCTAGTGGTAACCATATCACTGAAACCCATTGCATTAACTCATTAAAGTGCAATAGTCGTCCCTGGTTCCAATGCCTGAGAGTCAGGATGAAATAGGGATTATCAGGCATTACATTAATGGCGACCGTAATGCCTATCAAACAAAATATTGCTAACAATTGCTTTGTTATTAACTTCAAACGCAAAGCCCATCGTAGTGCAACTGTTGCCAATAACATTCCCCAAAAGGCGCCTGCTGTCAGCCAGATGAAGCTGAACTCCCAACCAAACTGAAGTGCTGTAAACAGAATCTTTAGCAACACCGTAAGACCCAGTAAGCCGTTAAGAATATGCCATTGTGGCGCCTTGAGGCGCATCCCCGAAGAAATCAAAAGCGCAACGCCAAACCAACAAAAACCAGTAATGAGGGTTTCTTGAATGACTTGATTAATGACTGTCGTACCCCAATCAACAGGGCCAAAAATGACATGCCCCCAAAGTCCTACGCCAAGCCATGAGCTTTGGGGATAAATCTGCGACCATGGAAATAGCAGAAAAAGAGCACATATCGCCCAATTCACACCGAACCATTGACCAAACCTGCGCCGGATGGCAGTTCCAGATAGCCACTCAGGCCCCAGAGGAATAGCCAATAAACCGCCTAATAAACCTCCAAATACATTGGCCCACCAATCCATCAAGCTTGGAATACGCGTTGGAACCCAAGTTTGCAGGGTTTCAACACTCAGGGCCAACAGAGCACTTAAGCTAATAGCCATTCCTAAAGCAACAAAATTTCGCCAGCGAGGATATGCCGAAAAGACTAGTAAAAATCCAAAAGGAATATAGGCCAAGATGTTCACTGAAACATCAAAAAGCGTAATGAAGCGCGGCAAAGGGGCATCTAGCCAAGCCCATGTAGCAATCCCATTCTGAAAGTCAAAATCAAATGGATTTAGGCTGACATAGAGAATCAGCAATGCGTAAGCAAGACTCATTGCGCGAGCCAGCGGCATCGCTTGTAGAGGCCATATTAGTTTGCGGGGGCGCTGATCATTTACATCCATTCCACAATTCTAGGTCAGACCTTTCTACAATGGCGAAATGACTGCTAATTGCATCCTTGAACGTGTAATCGAGACTAGATCAACAAATGATGATCTCTTGGAGCGCTGGCGTGCTGGCGCACTGATAGACCCTATAGCTCGTATTGCCCACATACAGACTGCTGGCAAAGGAAGGGCGGGACGCGCGTGGCTCTCTAACCCAGAGGACTCCCTTTGCTTCTCAATGGCCTTCCCCTTTCATCGCAGCCCTACAGAACTAACCGGTCTTAGTCTATTAGTTGGTATTGCCGTCATTAAAGGCATTGCTCGCGCATATCAACTTGATCAATTCGATCTTCACCAAGCAGGATTGCGCCTCAAATGGCCTAACGATTTATTGCTAAACGGCGCAAAGCTAGCTGGAATTCTAGTTGAAGGTGGACAAGCCCAAGTTGGGGATCCAAGCTGGATGATCGTCGGTGTTGGCATTAATTTATGCAATGCTAATGCGATCGAAAAGGATCTGCAAAACGGGATAAAAGTCAGCTCCTTAGAAGAGTTACTCCCACAGGGAAGAAAACTCCCTGATGTTGAATATCTCTGGCTAACAATATTAGAGTCGCTCGAGGAGCATTTCAAAAAATTTGATCAACTAGGTTTTGCTGCCTATCAACAAGAATGGCTTCACTGGGATGCTTTTACAGATCAGAAAGTCTCTATTTCAGGCGCCAGTAAAGATCCTAGATACGGTATCGCAAAAGGGGTTGATATGAATGGCGCCCTTTTGCTTGAGCAGGAAGATAAAACGATTGCCATTTATGCTGGTGACGTATCACTGAGAGTTCAATCATGAGTCTGTATTTATTGTTTGATATCGGCAACACGCGCTTAAAGTGGGCGGCAGTTGAGTCTGCTCAACATCCTTCTGATCAACAGAAAAAATTGTGGGCCTACTCTGGAGCTATTAGCAGTAAGTCACTGCAATCCGCAGAGCATAGAGCGGAGTTAGCTGATTACATTTCTAAAACTTTACCCAAACCTAGTACCATTGCATTTAGTTGCGTCGCAGGGCAAGAAGCTATCGAGCACCTCAAGTCACTCTTTCCACAGTGGCAAGATGTTGAATGGAAGCAACTCATGGGTGATAGTGCTGTTGATGGCATTCGCACCCTATATCAAGACCCCAGCAAACTAGGGGCTGACCGCTGGGCCGCCGTCATCGCGGCGCGTGCACTATCAAAAACAAATGCCTTAATCATCAATGCAGGCACTGCCACAACCATTGATTTACTTGGCTCTAACGGCGTGCATTATGGCGGCTGGATTCTGCCGGGCCTTGAAGTCATGCGCAAGAGTTTAGAAGGAAATACGGCACAACTACCACTAGCAACTCCAGTAGAGCCTCAACATGGTTTTGGTTTATCCACGAATGAGGCCATTATTAGCGGATGTAATGCCGCGCAAATTGGTGCCATCCAGTGTGCGATCGAGCTTGCAAAACAAATGAATCAACCCGTTGAAAAAATTTGGCTTGATGGTGGTAACGCAAAAATATTAGCAACTGAAATGAAGCAATTTAGCAAACTGAATACATTAAATATAAAAACCAGTGAGGGGCTAGTACTGCGCGGTATTTGGAGCTGGCTTTTACAAAATCATTAAGAGCGAATTTTGCCTAGCAAACTGGTTGTAGAGCGCTCATACAAAAATGGAATGGCAATGGCTTTGCCACCCCACGTTTTGACAAGCTGAGTTTCAGCCAAAGTATTAATCTCATAATCGCCTCCCTTGACATAAATATCAGGACGAATTTTCTCAATTAGATTTACTGGGGTTTGCTCGGTAAACAGCACAGCCATATCAACACTTTCAAGAGCGGCTAATAAAGCTTGCCGATCAGATTCAGAATTAATAGGTCTATCGTCACCTTTACCCAACATTTTTACCGAAGCATCTGAATTCACGCCAACCACCAGACTTGCCCCAAGAGAACGGGCTTGAGAAAGGTAACTCGCATGGCCACGATGCAAGATATCAAATACACCGTTGGTAAATACCAGGGGTCTAGGCAATTTAGCAATTCGTGCCTCAAGTTGCTCGGCCGGGCAAACTTTAGACTCAAATGAAGGTGGGGGCAAAGAACTCATAACGCAATATTAATGGCATTACAAACTAAGCTGTGATATTACCCAGAATGTCTTAAACTTGGACACTCAAAAGCAGAAAAATAAAGTGACAATATGAACCGCAAGAGACTCAATAAAGTGGCTGGTTGGCTTTTCGTACTCTTTTTCTCCATTTCTGGAATCGAGATTGCAAATGCCGTCCCTAATTGCAGCCTCCTGCTTTCGCACACTTTCCTCCGCCTCCAAGACGAAGCACCGCAAAGTCTTTGCCAATACCAAGGCAAGGTCATCCTGGCGGTCAATACAGCGAGTTTTTGTGGATTCACGAGTCAGTATGAGGGTCTCGAAAAAATTTACGCTAAATATAAAGATCGAGGTTTTGTTGTGCTGGGCTTTCCATCGAATGACTTTGGCCAACAAGAACCAGGCAGTAACAAAGAAATTGCTGACTTTTGTAAAAATACTTACGATGTGAAGTTCCCGATGTTTTCCAAGAGTAATGTTTCTGGAAGCAACCCGAACCCCCTCTTCAAAATGTTAATTGCCAAAACAGGCACAACGCCAAAATGGAATTTCTATAAATATTTAATAGACCGTAATGGCAATGTGATTGATTCTTTTGGAAGCATGACCAAGCCCACTAGTAGCAGTATCACCAATCAAATAGAAAAACTCCTAGAGGAAAAAGTTCAGTGAGCAAAAAAAGAATTGCGATTGTTGGCGCTGGAATCTCCGGACTTGGGTGTGCATATGCATTAAGACAGAACCCAGATATTGAACTGACAATATACGAAGGCGGGGATCATATTGGTGGGCACAGCAATACCGTTGACTTTACTTGCAATATCGCTGGCGAAAATATTACGCACGGTGTTGATACTGGCTTTCTAGTATTTAACCGTAAGACCTACCCTAGACTAGTTAGACTGTTCGAGGAAATCCAGGCTCCAGTTGCCCCTTCTGAAATGTCTTTTTCTGTGTCGATTGATGTTTCTGAAAAAAATCCTGCGCATCGAAAGATAGAGTGGGCTGGCAATGACATCAATTCATTTTTTGGACAACGCTCTAACTTACTATCTCTGTCATTTTGGCGTATGGCTTATGACATTCTGCGTTTTAATCGCATGGCAACTCGGCTTGCTCATGAACAGATTTCTGCGGGTCATCATCATACTCAGCCAGATGAAACGATTGCTAATTTCCTAAACCGAAATCGCTTTAGTCAAAGCTTTAGAGAGAATTATTTCCTGCCTATGATTGGTGCAATCTGGTCTTGCTCTGTGGAGCAAATGCTGGAATTTCCAATCCAGACGATGATCCGTTTTTGTCACAATCACGGTTTACTGCAAATTCAAAATCGGCCGCAATGGCTCACCATTCAAGGCGGATCCCGAGAATACGTAAAGCGCTTAGTCAGTGCCTTAGAAAAAAATCAGGTTGCGATCAAGCGTGATTCTGTATTGCGCGTCAACACAAGCCAAGATGAAAGCGCCCAAGTTGAAGTGATTAGTTCAGCAGGCTCAGCCTGGTTTGACGAAGTAGTGATGGCCTGTCATAGCGATCAAGCCTTAGAGCTTGTGCATGGGATTGAGCAACAAGCCAGAAATATCTTAGCCGCCATTCCCTATCAAAAAAATCGTGCGATTTTGCACACGGATACCAATTTCTTGCCGGAAGCAAAGCATTGCTGGGCTGCATGGAACTACACAGCAAAGTCTGGTGCAGCACCAAGCTCGAAGCAGCACGTTAGCGTCAATTACCTCATTAATCGCTTACAGCCTTTACCTGCAAAACTCAACAATACCCAAATTATTGTGAGTCTTAACCCCTCCTCAGAGCCAGATCCAAAACTGGTACATCAAGAAATTCATTATTCACATCCAATATTTGACATGGGCGCTATTCAAGCACAGAAAGAGTTACCACTCATTCAAGGTAACTCATCTATTTGGTATTGCGGGGCATGGACTGGCTTTGGCTTCCATGAAGATGGTCTGCGCTCTGGCGAACTAGTCGCAGAAGCTTTACTTGAAAGCATCCGCCCGGCTCTCAATGTCATCCCAAAACAAGATGCACGCTAAATGAATCAAGCAAAGATTAACTTTGGAGATGTAAAACATAGTCGTCTTCGACCGGCAAAGAATGCTTTTGGATATGGTGTATTTACCGTATCTATCCCAATGCGGGCTCGCAGACAAAATCCTCAGCTTCTGAGCAATAGTGGTCTAGGCGACAACAAACTAGGTTTATGTTCATTCTTCGATAAAGACCATGGGCTTGGAGGCAAAGACAGTCTAGCCTGGATTGAAAATATTCTGCAAGAAAACAATCTACTGAATAAGGAAGGGGAAATTTGGTTACAAACTTTTCCTAGAGTATTAGGCTATGTTTTTAACCCTGTCAGCTTTTGGATTTGCTCCGAGGCAGATGGAAAAGTTTACGCAGTATTGGCTGAAGTAAATAATACCTTTGGCGAGCGTCACTGTTATTTATTACACAAAGATTCTGGAGAGCCGCTTCTATCGGGCGAGACCCTCACCAGTAAAAAAGTATTTCATGTGTCACCTTTTTGTGCAGTCCGTGGTGAATATCGGTTCCGGTTCTTGTTTGCTCAAGATAGCAATTCCAAGCAACACTCTGTTGCCCGTATTGAACTTCACGAAGATGGCCTGCCCCTCATCAATACCAGCATTAGCGGAAAAAGCCGCCTGCTTAGCAAATCCACGCTTTATTTAGCGCTCTTACGCTACCCATTAATGAGCTTGGGAGTCATTTTCCGTATTCACTGGCAAGCATTAAAATTATGGATTAAAGGTGTACCCTTTCATTCAAAACCTAAACCACCAGAATTTGAAGTCAGTAGATGAATCGCCCCGGACAAAACTTACTATCACGACTCAATTTTTCGCGTCCACAAAACCGCGCGATTAACTCATCTAGTAAAGATCTCAGTAGCAAAGCACTTCTGACCAGTTTGTCCAGACTCAGCAGTGGCTATCTCAAAATGACTTTGCCAGATGGTGAAATACGAGAATTTGGTAAGCATACAGATTCATTAAATGCTGACATTCAAATTCATGATTGGTCTGTTTTCAAACAAGTGATGTCACATGGCGATATCGGCTTTGCAGAGAGCTATATCCGCGGCGAGTGGAATACCTCTAATCTCCAAGCGATTTTGGAATTGGCTATTCGCAATCGCACCATTCTTGAAAAAGCAATTTACGGTAGCTGGTTTGGATCGATCCTCTACCGTTTTAAGCACTGGCTTCGCGATAACAGCAAAGCTGGTAGCCGCAAGAATATTCATGCGCACTACGATTTGGGGAATGCTTTTTATAGCCTGTGGTTAGACCCAACGATGAGTTACTCCAGTGCCTGGTTCTCAGAAAGCGACAGGCAAACACTGGCTGAAGCGCAGCGCGCTAAGATCAGGCGGATTCTGGAATCACTCAAGACTAGACCAGGAGATCATATATTAGAGATTGGCTGTGGCTGGGGTGGCATTATGGAGGAGGCATTATTAAGTGAGCGCTCCATTACTGGCCTGACACTTTCGACTGAACAAAAAGCCTTTGCTGAAAATCGTTTGGCAAAGATAGAGGCAAAAGCAAATAAGGCCCAATCGTTTGAAGTTCGGTTGCAAGACTATCGTGACTGCCAAGAAAAATTCAATGGGATTGCTTCCGTTGAAATGTTTGAAGCTGTTGGAGAAAAACATTGGCCAGAATACTTTCAGATGATTGCTAAATGCCTCAAGGCTGGCGGTAAAGCCTGCATTCAAACGATTGTGATTGCTGAAGAATTATTTGAACGCTATCGCCACAACACTGACTTTATTCAGCAATATGTCTTTCCAGGTGGAATGCTACCTTCTCGCTCTAGCTTTAAAGCAAGCGCAGAAAAGGCTGGCCTTCAAATTGAGGCGGAATTTGCGTTTGGATCTGACTATGCCAAAACACTCTGCCTCTGGCGCGACAGTTTTAACCAAAAACTCCAAGAAGTTCGCGAACTAGGCTTTGATGAGGCATTCATCAGACTTTGGAATTTCTATTTGATGTATTGTGCCGCAGGATTTTCAGAGCGCAATATTGATGTTGTGCAGTTCACTTTAAGTCATCAGCAAGCCCCAACATCTCCGGATGCGCTGACAGCATGAAACAAACAGGTATAGCAAATTTTGCAGGAAAGCGCATCTGGGTCATTGGCGCCTCTAGCGGAATTGGCGAAGCATGCGCTAAAGCCTTCATCAATCAAGGCGCTAAAGTTGCGTTATCGAGCAGAAGAGTAGAACGTTTAAATGCAATCGCAGAGCATGCAAAGCTTGCTCAAACCTTAGTCATTCCATTAGATGTCACCAATCGTGATCAACTCACTCAAGGCTATCAGGCTCTCCTTAAGACTTGGGGTGGATTAGATTTATTACTATTTGTCTCAGGCATCTATGTGCCCTTACGGGCAGACGATTTTGAGATCAATATTGCAGAGCAAACGATTGAGGCCAATCTCCTTGGACCCATGAGGGCAGTTGCACTAGCCCTACCTGAAATGCTCAAGGCGCATTCCGGACATATTGCCATTGTTGGTAGCGTTGCAGGATATAGCGGCCTACCTAAAGCATTAGCTTATGGCCCTAGTAAAGCCGGCATCATCAATTTCTGTGAAACTCTGTACTACGATTTACTGCCGCAAGGTATCAGTGTTCATATGATCTCCCCGGGTTTTGTTGCAACCGAGGCTACTGCTCAAAATGATTTTGAAATGCCTGCCTTGATTACGACTGAAGAAGCTGCCAAAGAAATTTTAAGCGGCATCCAAAGAGGGGAATTTGATATTCACTTCCCTAAGAGATTCTCAGGATTTTTAAAGTTCTTAAGAATTCTGCCTTATCCACTCTATTTCTGGATTGTGCGGCGCTTCGTCAAAATCTAAGCAAGAAGAGTGTCTGTAATGATTGAGAATTACTACTTGTACTTATCTTTCCGAATTTTCTCTTCGAGATAATCCATCACAGCAATTGCTTTAGCTTTAGTCCCAGCGATAGATGGTGAAGTAACATACCTGCCCTGCATCACAATCGTAGGAACACCGTCAATACGATATGCCTCCGCCAATTGCTTGGCAGCTCTTGCCTTAGACACAACAGCAAAGGAGCGATAGGTGGCTAAAAAAGTATTGCTATCAACGCCTTGTGAGGCAACCCAATCTGTAATTTCAGGCTCGGTCAGTAAGCGTTTATTTTCCTTATGCATCGCATACATCACCTTCTCATTCAAGGCATTACCTTTACCCATCGCCTCAAGCGCATAGAAAAGTTGGCTATGTGGCAAGAAATCATCGCGGAACGCTACTGGCACTCTACGGAAAACTACATCTTTTGGTTGACGCTTCACCCAAGCACTAAGCTCAGGCTCAAAGTCATAGCAATGGGGACAGCCATACCAAAAGAATTCAATGAACTCAACTTTGCCTTTGGTTCCCACTGGCTGGGGCACAGGCAAAACGCGATATTCAAATCCCTCTTCAATTTTTTGTCCCTGCGCAATGGCAAGGCCACTCAAAAAAATAAAGAAGAATACAAAAAATACTCTTTTACTAAATGCGATCATCATGTTTACTTTACTTGCTAGCTTTGATAAGAGTGGGTTTGATGCCCAAGGTATTTAACTTGTCACGCGCTGGATTGCTTTCTTCAGGACTGTTGTAGGGCCCTGAGCGAACACGCCATAGAGTATTTCCATCAGCAGTAACTTCGCTCAATTGTGTTTGGATACCCTGAATAGCTAGGCTTGCTTTTTGCGCATCTGCATCTGCACGTTTTGTAAAAGCACCAACCTGCAAGAAATAAATAGCATCGCCCTTTGCGGCTGCTTGAGCAGCAGCTTCCGCTGACTTCTTACCGCCTACCAAATCGCCAATAGGATCAGTGGTAGCTGGTGCAGGACTTTTGCCTTGTAGTGGCTTATTCAAATCTAATTGCTCTGCGGGGGCAGCAGCCTCTCCGTCAGCTTGATCGGCAGGCTTAATCAACATTGGTAAATTTGGCGCGCGTACGCCAGGTCTTTCTTGAGGCGTATTTTTAGAAAGGTAGAAAGCAATAAAAAATGCAATCCCAAGACCAGCGCCTAAACCCAAAACAAAGCCCAGAATAGTGCCGCCATATTGAGCATTATTAACAGGAATAGATTCTCTTTCGTGCTTCATGAAGCCATCCTGCTGATTCGGTTTTTTCATCATTTCCTCATCTTACCTATTCACGCTATTCTTTGCTACTACATCTTTACTGGTGCAGATACCCCTAGAAGCTTTAAACCATTCTGTAGAACTTGGCGGGTGGCTGATAAAAGAGCAAGTCGGGCTAATTTCAGGCTTTCATCATCTACCAATACACGATCGGCGTTGTAGAAAGTATGGAAATCTCCCGCCAAATCCCGCAAATAGAAAGCAAGCGCATGCGGGGCCAATTCAGCTGCTGCATCCGTTAACACCTCAGGATACTCAGCCAAACGTCTTAGCAAATGATCTGAAGCTTTACTTTGTAATAAAGATAAGTCTGCACCCGCTAGATCTGGCGTGCTGCCGCCCCATTGCTGCAGGATCGAACTTATCCGCGCATGGGCATATTGCACATAGAAGACAGGGTTCTCATCGTTTTGTTGAAGCGCTAAATCAATATCAAATACAAATTCTGTATCCGCTTTACGAGAGATGAGGAAAAAGCGCACCGCATCACGTCCGCGCTGTAGCGCTAACTCTCTTTCCTCTGGTGTCATCTCTGGGGTAACACCGCCAGACCACTCAACTAAATCGCGCACTGTCACGTATGAACCAGCCCGCTTAGAAATTTTGACTTCTTCGCCGTTACGCATCACAGTAACCATCTTATGCAATACATAGTCTGGATATGTCTTCGGGATTTTCCAGCCACGCTTCTGAGCCACACCCTGCAAGCCTGAACGGACACGCGCAATCGTGCCGTGGTGATCGCTACCTTGCACGTTGATCACTTTTGTAAAGCCTCGGTTCCATTTACTGGCGTGGTATGCGACATCAGGAACAAAGTAAGTAAAGCTGCCATCGGACTTACGCATCACACGATCTTTGTCATCGCTATCATCAGTTGTTCTGAGCCAAAGTGCGCCCTCGGATTCATAGGTCTTACCAATGCTCTGTAAATCCTGAACAATCTCACCAACGCTACCATCTGTATATAAAGAGGACTCTAGGTAATAGCAATCAAACTTCACACCAAATATTTTCAAATCGATATCTTGTTCATTGCGCAAATACGCAACAGCAAATTGACGAATAGCTTCTAGATCATCGCGATATTCGGGAGATGCTTTAAATGCTGTTGCAATCTCTGCAATATATTCACCGTTATAGGCTTGCTCGGGCCAATTAGTATCACCAGGTTTCAAACCATTCAGACGCGCCTGAACAGACAAAGCAAGGTTGGCTATCTGAACGCCCGCATCGTTGTAATAAAACTCACGATGCACCTTAATTCCCTGGGTTGCTAATAGATTTGCTAAGGCATCACCAAGTGCAGCCTGCCTGCCATGACCAACATGCAATGGGCCAGTGGGATTGGCTGAAACGAATTCAATCATAGCGCTAGCAATAGGCTCGCCTCCTTGAGCAATCTCACCAAAATAAGGACCACCCGAAAGAATCTCTCCAACTACTGCCGTTTTGGCTGCATTGCTTAGTCTGAAATTAATAAAGCCAGGGCCAGCGATTTCACAGGATGCGATTAATTGCTTAAAGTCAGACTGTTTTTGTAAACGCTCTACCAAAGCTTGGGCCAGATCTCTTGGATTGAGCTTCCAAGATTTTGAAAGTTGGAGCGCAATATTACAGGCGACATCGCCATGATCAACGGCCTTAGGACGCTCTAAGCGGGGCGCTGGTGTCTCACCTAGTCCGCGCTCTTGAGCCAAGCCCTGAAGGGCTGCACTCAGCATTTCAATTAAACGATTTTTATTAGTCAGCAACATAGATAAGTGAGTTTATCAGGTGGTAAGCTATCAAAATGATCTATCAATTTCGCTCCAAAGCGGGTCCGGACGTCATCATGCTGGCGGATCTGACTCAGCGAATTTTTGATATTTTGGGTCGGCCACTGGAACCCAGAGGGATCCTCACTAAAGAACAGCTCCCCACTCTCATTACAGCCTTGGAAACAGCCATCCTTCAAGACCTTGAAGAACGCTCTAAGGAAAATAATCCGGCTAATGAAAAAACTGAAAAGCCAAAGTTGGCCGACCGACTTGGCCAAAGGGCTTATCCTTTTTTAGAGCTCATGAAACAGGCAAAAGCCAAAAATGAGCCTGTGATGTGGGGCGTTTAATCTATCAGGCTAGCTAATTGACGGCGGACATCTTCGACAGACTGCCCTCGACGCTGAGCAAGATCCTCCACTTGATCGCTACTCATTTTTCCAACATTAAAGTATTGCGCATCTGGATGAGCCATATAAAAACCGCTCACACTAGAAGCTGGATTCATCGCCATTGACTCAGTCAGAGTCATGCCAATATCTTCAGAGCCAATCACTCTTAGCAAGTCCTGCTTTACTTCATGCGCTGGGCAAGCAGGATAACCTGGCGCTGGACGAATACCACGATATTCTTCATTGATCATCTGATCGTTGGTTAAAAGCTCATCTGTTGCATAGCCCCACAAATCAGTTCGCACGCGATGGTGCATTAGTTCTGCAAACGCTTCAGCCAAACGATCTGCTAGAGCCTTCAACATAATGGCACTGTAGTCATCATGCTTTACCTGAAACTCAGCAACTTTCTTTTCAACACCATGGCCAGTAGTCACTGCGAAGCAGCCAAGATAGTCAGCCACACCAGAATCTTTTGGCGCTACGTAATCTGCTAGACAACGATTAGGTCTGCGCGCACCATCGACCACTGGGCGTTCAGACTGTTGGCGCAAATTGTGCCAAACAAATAATGGATGTTGGCGAGCCTCATCGCTATATAAAACAATATCATCACCCACTGTATTGGCCGGGTAAAAAGCGACCACAGCATCAGCTTGAAGCCATTGACCCTTCACCAACTTATCCAACATAGCCTGAGCATCGGCATGCACTTTGCGTGCCTCTACTCCAACTACCTCATCATCCAAAATAGCCGGAAATTTTCCTGCTAAATCCCAAGTTTGAAAGAATGGTGTCCAATCGATGTATTTAGCAATATCACTCAGTGCAAAGTTTTTAAAAACGCGGCGTCCAATAAACTTTGGCTTTTCTGGAACGTAGCTAGACCAATCAATCATCTCGCGATTTTTACGAGCAGCTTCTAAGGAAATGGTTGGGGCAGCCTTCTTGTTGGCATGTTGCTCACGAATACGGACATAATCATCGCGCAAGTCTTGAATAAACTTCTTAGCACTTTCATCAGAGAGCAAGCTTGAGGCAACCGATACCGAACGCGAGGCGTCTGGCACATAAACCACCGGGCCATCATAATGCGGAGCAATCTTCACGGCAGTATGAACACGAGAAGTAGTAGCGCCACCAATCATTAAAGGAATTTGACGCTCACGGAAATAATCATCGCGCTGCATCTCTTGCGCAACATAAGTCATCTCTTCAAGTGATGGCGTAATTAGTCCTGATAAGCCAACAATGTCAGCATTTTCTTCTTTAGCACGCTTCAGAATTTCTGCACAGGGTACCATCACACCCATATTAGCCACTTCAAAGTTATTACATTGCAGAACTACTGTCACAATATTTTTACCAATATCATGGACGTCACCTTTAACGGTAGCCATCACGATCTTGCCCTTAGCTTTCGCTTCGCCACCAGCAGCAATGTGCTGACGCTTTTCTTCTTCAATGTAAGGAATCAGAATGGCAACCGCTTGTTTCATCACACGAGCGCTCTTTACGACCTGGGGCAAGAACATTTTGCCGGCGCCGAATAAGTCGCCAACTACGTTCATACCATCCATCAGAGGGCCTTCAATAACCTCAATTGGCCTACCGCCTGCGCCCATAATTTCCGCACGCAGCTCTTCGGTATCTTCTTCGATAAATGTGGTGATGCCATGAACCAAAGCATGCGTTAAACGATCGCGCACTAGGTTATCGCGCCAGACCAAGTTCTCAATCTGCTTAGTACCATCGCCTTTGAATTGATCGGCAATAGCCAGCAATCTCTCAGTTGGCGTTTGGCCATCTTTATCTTTAAAGCGGTTTAGCACGACATCTTCAACGCGCTCACGCAACTCAGGATCTAAATCTGCATAGACACCTAATTGACCAGCATTGACGATGCCCATATCCATGCCTGCTTGGATAGCGTGATACAGGAATACCGTATGAATAGCCTCGCGTACTCGATCATTGCCGCGGAAAGAGAAGCTCACATTCGAAACGCCACCACTGACCTTAGCGCCCGGCAGATTTTCTTTAATCCAGCGAGTAGCGTTAATAAAATCGACTGCGTAGTTATCGTGCTCTTCAATGCCCGTGGCAATCGCAAAGATATTAGGATCAAAAATAATATCTTCGGCTGGAAAGCCGATTTCATTGACTAAGATGCTGTAGCAACGCTGACAAATCTCGGTCTTGCGCTTAAAGGTATCAGCTTGACCGACTTCATCAAACGCCATCACTACCGAAGCAGCGCCATAGCGACGGATCAAGCGAGCTTGTTTACGAAAAGATTCTTCGCCTTCTTTTAAGGAAATCGAATTCACAATCGGTTTCCCTTGAATACATTTCAGCCCTGCTTCAATCACACTCCACTTAGAAGAATCGATCATGATGGGCACGCGAGCAATGTCAGGCTCGGAGGCAATCAGATTTAAGAAGCGCGTCATCGCCGCTTCTGAATCCAACATGGCCTCATCCATATTGATATCAATGACTTGAGCACCGCTTTCAACTTGCTGGCGAGCCACTACTAGCGCCTCATCAAATTGATTATTCAAAATCATCCGAGAAAATGCTTTAGATCCAGTTACGTTAGTACGCTCACCAATATTCACGAAACCGACAGCAGAAGTTACATTGAAGGGCTCAAGGCCAGAAAGTTTCATTGCTGGCATTGTTTGTTTATCTATCTTGCTCATGCTGATTCCTCTGCATTTTCACGATAGAACGCGCGCGGTTTACGCTTCGCAACGGCATTAGCAATTGCCCGAATGTGATCGGGTGTAGTGCCACAGCAACCACCGACCAAATTCACGAAGCCATCTTTTGCAAAACCATCCACTAGACCTGATGTGATATCAGGCGTCTCATCAAAGCCCGTGTCGCTCATTGGATTTGGTAGACCTGCATTGGGGTAGCAAGACACTGCTGTATCGCAGATACGTGAAAGCTCTGCGATATAAGGGCGCATTAATGCAGCACCGAGAGCACAGTTCAATCCAAATGTTAGTGGCTTGATGTGGCGCAAACTATTCCAGAACGCTTCAACTGTTTGACCAGAGAGAATGCGGCCAGAGGCATCAGTGACCGTTCCAGAAATCATCACTGGCAAGCGCTCACCCGTCTCTTCAAAAAATTCATCCAGCGCAAACAGGGCCGCTTTTGCATTCAGAGTATCGAATATAGTTTCAACTAAGAATAAATCGACCCCGCCTGCAAATAGACCTTCGATCTGTTCACGGTAGGAGGCACATAAAGCATCAAAGGTCACATTACGTGCGCCTGGGTCATTCACATCTGGAGAGATGCTGGCTGTCTTTGGAGTAGGTCCAATTGCTCCTGCGGCAAAACGTGGCTTTTCAGGTGTACTGTATTTTTCACAAGCAGCGCGCGCAAGCCTTGCAGAGACTTCATTCATCTCCCGTGCCAAACCTGGCATTTTGTAATCTTCTTGCGCTACTGAAGTTGCACCAAATGTGTTCGTTTCAATAATATCTGCACCGGCATCCAAATATTGCTCATGGATCTTGCTAATAATTTGTGGCTGAGTCAGTACTAAGAGTTCATTGTTACCCTTAATATCGCCTGGATGATCCGCAAAACGGGTATTAGTAGGCAACCCACGGTAATCTGCTTCACTGAGCTTGTACTGCTGAATCATGGTTCCCATTGCACCATCCAATATCAGGATGCGCTGCTTCAGCAGATCAGGAAGTGCCTGACCACGGGTATAAGGCTGGGACAAACCATTAAATTGCATTGCTTAACCGGGATTAATCTCTAGAATCCCTTATTCTATTGGAAAAGCCACTTTTTATTTATCCCGGAGCCTCTATGTTTGGAACCATTCCAGAATTTAATCAAAGCCTAGAAATGTTTAAAACCATGTGGGGCCAAGGTGCAGCAGGTCAAGCTGGGCAATTTCCCTTTACTACTGATACCTCAAAGGCTGCCGGGGGGATTGGATCCGCTTTTCCAGGCATGGATATTGATGAGCTCGAGAAGCGCATTAAAGACCTGAAAAGCGTCGAGAATTGGCTCAACCTTAACTTGAATATTCTGAAGTCAACCATTCAAGGTCTCGAGGTACAACACGCCACGATGATGGCCTTGAAGTCTTTTGGGGATGCCGTATCAGCAGCCGGGGCTGCAGCCACGACGCCTCGTGAAGAGCCTGAGACTAAAAAAACCAGTGCTAAACCGAAAGCGAAACCGCGGAAAACCTCAACACGCCGTCCTCGCAAAGCTGGCGATCCAACTTTCCTCGACGAAGTAGGTAATTCAGATGCGCAATAGCCTCGCCCATTGCAAATGTGAGTTGATGAATATCTAATTCACGCTTAAATAAAACTGGCACTATCTCACAAGCAGTTGCTGGTTTTTGACAGGCACCAAGCGCCTCTGCTAGACGCTCATCA
This sequence comes from Polynucleobacter sp. JS-JIR-5-A7, assembly GCF_018687935.1. Classification (NCBI taxonomy): domain Bacteria; kingdom Pseudomonadati; phylum Pseudomonadota; class Betaproteobacteria; order Burkholderiales; family Burkholderiaceae; genus Polynucleobacter; species Polynucleobacter sp. JS-JIR-5-A7. Next base: position 2,051,002 of record NZ_CP061308.1, read on the forward strand.
TGATGAGCATTGAGTTGTGCAATCCGAGGCTTCATGCCAGTAAACGGTTTGCCATGCGAGGGAAGCACCAAAGTTTCATCAGGCAAGGGCAAATATTTTTCTAGGGATTGCAAGTAAAGCCCTAGTGGATCAGCATCCGGGTCAGCATCATAAACACTGACATTAGTAGAGATGCGAGGTAACAACATATCGCCAGAAATTAATAAGCCAAGTGCTCTACAAAAAAGCGATGCGTGCTCCGGTGCGTGCCCGTAACCCATGATGACCTGCCAAGAATGACCACCGATCAAAATCAATTCGCCATCGAGGATACGGCGATATTGACGAGGCACGCCAGGAACCATATTGCTGTAGTAATTTGAGCGCGCCCGAATTTTTTCTAGATCTTCTAGAGCAGTTAAACCATGCCTCTGAAAATGATCTGCTGAGCCGCCCCCACCAGCGCGTGCACCAATAGCAGCGCCACCTTCTTTGCAACTTAACCACTGCGCCGTTAAATAGTCCGTCATGGAAATCCATAGGGGCACCTTCCACTTTTCGCACAGCCATTGTGACAAGCCAACATGGTCGGGATGCATGTGAGTCACGAGGACCCTTAGCACCGGCAGACCTTCTAATTGACTCGCAAAAATCTGCTCCCACGAGGCTTTAGTTTCATCATTTGCAATGCCACAATCTATGATGGTCCAACCGACAATGCCATCAATTTCATCTCGTAATAACCACAGATTAATATGGTCCAATGCGAATGGCAGGCGCATTCTGAGCCAGCGCACTCCAGGCGCTACCTCAATAGACTCCCCTGCCTGTGGAAGCTGATCACCTAAGGGATAATGGAGTGCACTTTCTGCAGCAGTTTGTTTTTGAGTGCTCATGAATTTATTTTTTCGTTTTTTCTAATACATCTAGACTTACTTTGACTACAGTACCATCACCTTGTATCAACTGGTGCGACATGAATCCTGAAAATGGGTATTGTCGAGGTTGCTATCGCACGCTTACTGAAATCGCAGATTGGTCAGAACTTTCAAATGCAGAGAAACTCAAGGTTTGGTCACAACTAGAAACTCGCAAACCTCAAGCTACTCAATAGTTCAATAAACGCTTTTTAAAAACTTTACTTATTGACGTCTACAATCAAACGTCCACGCACATTGCCCGCCATCAACTCTTGAGCATACTGAAGTGACTCGCCTAAATTAATTTCATGAGAAATTTCATCAAGCGTTTTCAAATCCACTAACTTACTAAGTTGCTCATAAGCCGCAATTCGTTTTTCACGGGGGACGGTAACGCTATTCACGCCATACAAAGTGACGCCACGCAAAATAAATGGCGCAACACTGGATGGAAAATCCATGCCTTGCGCAAGACCACAGGCAGCGACTGCGCCATTACTCTTTGTCTGTGCACAGGCGTTAGCCAAAGTATGACTGCCAACGCTATCTAATACCGCCGCCCAACGTTCTTTAGCTAAAGGTTTTCCTGGTGCAGACAAAGTTGCACGATCAATCACTTCAGCAGCACCTAGTTTTTTCAAATAATCCGCTTCGGCTATTCGACCTGTACTAGCAACGACCGTGAAACCCAGCTTACTCAACAAGTGGACGGCAAAACTACCTACACCACCTGCAGCACCCGTTACCAATACCTCGCCATCACTTGGTTTGAGACCATGCTTTTGCAAAGCCATGACACACAGCATTGCGGTATACCCAGCAGTGCCAATTGCTAAAGCTTGTTTGGCGGTAAAGCCTTTAGGTAAAGGAATCAGCCAATCAGCCTTTACCCTAGCCTGCTGAGCCAATCCACCCCAATGCCCCTCACCAACCCCCCAGCCATTCAAAAGCACCATGTCACCAGTCTTAAAATCAGGGCTAGAGCTTTCTATCACTTCGCCAGCAAAATCGATCCCCGGAACCATTGGAAAACTACGCACTACTGGGCTTTTGCCGGTAATCGCTAAACCATCCTTGTAATTGAGGGTGGAATATAAGACCCTTACCCGCACATCGCCCTCAGGGAGATTAGCCTCATCTGCCTGGCCCAATTCGGCTCGATAACCCTGATCATCCTTATTAATCAATATTGCTTTAAACATGTCTCTTCCTTTTCAAACGAGGCAATTCCCCACAGCTTTTGCTTAATAGGTTTATCCTAACGAGCATTGCTAATTATGGAGGCTTCCATGAAAAAAATTCTACTATTAACCGCGATTTCTGGTTTGATGCTCTCTGGGTGCTACTCTACCCAAATCAATATGTCTATGGGCAATATGCGCCTCATTACCTCTAGTGCGAACCCACAAGACGTGATGGATTTTGCGACTAAGACTTGTAAGAGCGATTTTTATGAAGGTGCCAGCTTCTTATCCAAGGCTGGCAAGGAATATCGTTTTAAATGCGTGAAGGCGGAAGAAAATGAAGTATTGATTCCCATTCCAGGAACTACTATCGCCCCAGCAGAGGCAAAGTAAGTCGTTGATGACCCCGTTTACCTCACAAGAGCTTCGCAAAGGTTTTGCCTCTTTTGCGACTGGGGTTACCGTCATTACCTGTATTGATGAGAATCAACATTCTCACGGCATCACGATTAGCTCTTTCAATACAGTATCTCTAGAGCCGCCCTTAATCTTGTGGAGCCTCAAGAAACACTCGCGCCTCATGCCCTGGGTGGAAGTTGGCAAAAAGCACCTCATTCATGTCCTAGAGCGGTCACAAGAAAACTTGGCGATGCACTTTGCAACTGTAAAAGTAGATCAGTTTGCTGGGCTTGATCATAAAATTGCCGCTAGTGGTCTTACTCAGATCGATCATTGCGTCGCATATTACGAGTGCGAAACAGTCTCAGTCCACGTCGGCGGGGATCACAATATCATTGTTGCCAAAGTCATTCAATTAAAAAATCATCCTGAAAAAGAGCCGCTCATTTTCGCGCGCAGCAAATTTGTTGGTCTTGATTTTTCTGAGATCAAAACTAGCTAACACTAATTAATACTTCTAAGGAAATGCCATGATGCGTTTATGGGGTCGCAAAAGTTCCATCAATGTTCAAAAAGTATTATGGTGTCTAGCTGAGTTGGGACTCAAAGAAGGGTCTGGTTTTGAAAGAATTGATGCAGGGCTTCAATTTGGCATCGTTCGCTCACCAGAATTCTTAAAGCTGAATCCTAATGGACTTGTGCCAACACTAGAAGATGGCGATCTCGTGCTATGGGAATCGAATACCATCATGCGCTACCTGGCCGCGCAGTACGATAAAAATAAACGCTTTCCATCAGACGTGAAGTCTCAGTTTGGTTCTGAAAAATGGATGGACTGGCAGGTCGGCACTCTTTGGCCAGTTTTACGTCCCACCTTTCTAGGTCTCACTAGAGTTCCGGAAGCGGAGCGTGATCACGCAGCTATTCAAAAAGCGTACCAAGATACCAACCAATTATTTGCTTTGCTTGATCAAACTCTGGAGTCACAAGCCTACTGCTCCGGCAAGCAATTTCATATCGGCGATATTGTGCTGGCCTTATGTGTGCATCGCTGGATATTGCTTAATGAGACCTTCCCTAAGCAAACTGGATTGCGCACTGATCTCAAAAACATTGAGCGTTGGGTAAAACAACTTCAAGCAGAAACTCACTTTCAAGAGTTTGCAGAGAAGGAACTCAATATCATCAGCAAGTGATATTGAGTTAGCTTAGCTTTCCACCTTTATCCCTGCTTAAATTTCTTCTCGTGGTGATCTGCACCCATGAAAAGATACATTGCGGGTACGACAAATAAAGTGAACAAGGTACCAATCGATAGGCCAGTAAAGATCACAATCCCCATTGATTGACGTCCTGCGGCACCAGCACCAGAAGCTATTACTAGCGGCACCACTCCCAAAACCATCGCGGCAGTCGTCATCAAGATCGGCCTTAAGCGCACGCTACTCGCCTCCACAATCGCATCTAGCTTGCTTCGCCCTGCCTCTTGTAATTCATTAGCAAACTCTACAATCAAGATACCGTGCTTGCTGATTAAACCCATCAGCGTAACTAATCCGACCTGTGTATAAACATTCAAAGTTGTGAATCCGAGGTTAATAAAGATGAGAGCCCCAAAGAGTGCTAGCGGCACAGAAACGAGAATGACAATCGGATCACGGAAACTTTCAAACTGCGCAGCAAGTACCAAGAACACGATCAAAATCGCAAAGAACATGGTGACTAGAAATCCGCCAGACTCCGCCATAAATTGACGAGAAGGACCTGCGTAGTCCATGGCATAACCATTTGGCGCAACCTCTTTTAAAGTTTGACGCATGTACTCTAATAGATCCGCCTGAGAAATAAAGGGCGTGCTCACACCAAAAATCGTTGCCGAATTTAATTGCTGAAAGTGATTAATCGATTGGGGAACCACTTTTTGTTTAATACTTGCAATCGTGCGCGCCTGAATCATGGCGCCACTTGGTGTACGAATGTAGTAATCCAAAATCTGGTCGGGATTCAAGCGATCAACTTGTTTCACCTGTGGAATCACTTTATAAGAGCGGCCTGCAACGGAGAAGTAGTTAACATAACCACCACCCAAGGCTGCAGATAATGCTGCGCCGACTTGCTGCTGTGTCATTCCCAAGGCAGCCACCTTTTCGCGATCAATCACTAATACGTCTTGTGGCTTGTCGATCTTTAGATCAGTATCTACAAAGAAGAAATTACTGCTACGGCGCGCTTTATCTAAAACCGCTTGCGCTACATCATTCAACTGCTCATAAGACTCTGTTGTGTTGATAACGACTTGTACTGGCAAGCCTTGGGCCCCCGGTAATGCTGGGAACTGAAATGCGGCTATGCGCGCGCCAGCAATCATATTCCACTTTTGCTGCATGTCTTGTTGGAACTTCGTTGCATTACGACTGCGCTCACTCCAATCTTTTAACAAAATTCCACCAAAGCTAGAGGTTGGACTGGTGATCTGAAACGCTTGCTCATATTCTGGTTCAGCAGCAGCAATTGCATAAATTTGATCTGCATAGGTTTGCATTTGATTCACGGTAGCGTTCGGGGGACCAGATGCCTGCATCAAAACAATGCCTTGGTCTTCGGTAGGAGCGAGCTCTGCGCGAGCGGTGGCATATAAGTAAGCAACACCACCCAACAAAATGGCGCCCATCACAACAATGACCTGCCAAGTACTCAACAAATCACGCAAAGTAGTCTGGTAACTGTGATGTACCTTATCAAAAATCTGATCAATCTTTTTAACGAATAAAGATGCCTCTTGCTCCTCAGTAAAGATGCGCGAGCACATCATCGGGGATAAAGTCAACGCAATTAAACCTGATACCGCAACCGCGCTGGCCAGCGTAAAAGCAAATTCAGTAAAGAGCGCGCCTGTGAGACCACCTTGGAAACCAATCGGAATATAGACCGCAATTAAGACAACGGTCATCGCTAAAATAGGACTGCCTAGTTCGCGAGCAGCAATCAGAGAGGCTTCTAAAGGCGACTTGCCCTCTTTCATATGCCTATCAACGTTTTCTACGACGATGATGGCATCATCAACCACTAAGCCGATTGCGAGCACTAGGGCGAGAAGAGTTAGCAAGTTAATCGAATAGCCCAAAACTTGCATCAAAAAGAAAGTGCCAATCAAAGAGAGTGGCATTGCAATTACTGGCACAGCAACAGCGCGCACGCTACCCAAGAAGAGATAAATCACCAAAGTCACAATGATCAAGGCTTCAAGCAAGGTCGTAACTACTTCATCAATCGAGCTAGTAATAAATTTAGTAGAGTCATAAACAATATTGCCATTCATGCCAATGGGTAATTGCTTTTGAATATTAGGGACGGCGTCTCTTACGCGTTGTGCAACATCTAGTAAGTTGGCCTGCGGTGCGACTTTAATTGCAATAAAGACCGACTGCTTGCCACTGAACGCTACATTCGTGTTGTAGTCTTCAGATCCCAAAGATACATTGGCGACCTGATCTAAATAGACAATATTGATGCCATCTTTTTTAACAACTAACTTGCGAAACTCATCCAGGGTATGAAGATCAGTCCCAGCAACTAAGTCAACAGAGACCATATCGCCCTTGGTGCTGCCCACTGCTGATAAATAGTTATTAGCAGACATCGCGCTATAAACGTCATCTGCGCCTATTCCTAGACCGGCCATCTTTTCACGATCTAGCCAAGCGCGTAAAGCAAACTTTCTGCCGCCAGTAATTTCGGCATTCTGTACACCCTCGATGGAATCTAACTTTGGCTTAACTACGCGCAACAAATAATCTGTGATCGCATTATTGGGTAACTGATCACTATAAAAGCCCATGTACATTGCCGCGATAGATTGACCTACCTGCACCGTGAGAACAGGCTGTTGTGCCTGCGGGGGTAATTGATTTTTGACTGCGCTAATTTGCGTCTGAATCTGTGTCAATGCTGCATTAGAGTTGTAGTTCAACTTTAAGGTAGCAACAATAGTAGATACACCACTAACACTAGTTGAAGATAAGTAATCAATTCCTTGAGCCTGTGCTATTGATGCCTCAAGGGGCTGCGTTATAAACCCAGCAATCGTTTCAGGATCTGCACCGTAATAGGCAGTGGTAATGGTAACAATGGCATTTTGTGTTTGAGGATATTGATTAACTGGGAGAGACCCGATCGCCTTCAAACCAAATGCCAGTACGAGCGCACTCACCACCAGCGAGAGTACTGGCCTGCGAATGAATATGTCCGTCCAATTCATCGACTACTTATTCCTGAGGTCTAGGATCAGGTGAATTTGCAGGTTGCACCTTATTGTTGATCATTAGTGGCGTGCCATTCTTTAGCTTGAGCTGACCACTCGTTACAACGGTATCGCCCTCATTAATACCTTTGAGAATAGCCACCTGATCGCCACGAGTACTACCGGTAGTCACAAATACTTGTTGTGCCTCTAAAGCGGGCTTACCTTTTTTATCTTTCTTACCAGTATCTTTAGCAATGAAGACTGTTGAACCATATGGGTTATAAGTCACAGCAGTTTGTGGCAGCGTTAGCAACTTCACTTGGTCGCCAAGCTTAATATTCACATTCGCAAACATTCCTGGAAGCACTTTCTTGTCCGGATTAGCAATCTGCGCCTCAATTTGAATATTGCGGGTATTGGTATCCACCTTCGGGCTCACGGCCGTAATCTTGCCAGTAAAGCTTGCATCCTTAAATGCATCCGTAGTAACCACTACATCTTGGCCAACTTGAATCTGTTCAGCATTGCTTTGTGGCAATGTGAAGTCCACAAAAATGGGGTCTAAAGTCTGCAGCGTGAATAACTTATCACCAGAATTAACGTACTGACCTAGATTAATAGAAACAATACCGACCCGCCCACTAAAAGGTGCCTTCAAATTTTTCTTGGCTACTAAGGCTGCTTGCGCTTCTACTTGTGCCTGCTTAGATTTTGCGTCAGCTTTGCTGCTATCAAATACGTTTTTACTAATCGCCTGAATCACTAATTGTTGCGCATCCCGCTCATTAATCACCTTAGCGAGGTCTGCCATGGCTTTTAAGGAATTCAACTGTGCCACATCTGAAGCATCATTGAGCTTAATCAATAGCTCGCCTTCTTTGACATCTTGACCAGACTTAATCGGTACTGTCTGTACCAGACCACCGATCTCAGTGCTCAACTCTACACCCCTGAAGGCGCGCACATTACCTACGCTACTCAACTGGGGCTGCCATTCAGAGCTTCCTACTACCATCGTCGACACGGTTGCTGGTGGCAAACCCATTCCCGAGATGAAGTACTTAATCATGAAAGTCTTCAATTGATTAAAAGTAAAAATTAAACCCAGCAATAAGAAAACGGCACACAACATGATCGTCATACGACGTTGAAGTGGCTCCATCGCCATGAGCTTGGCATAGGCTTTAGTACCACGCCACTTAGCTCCCATGCGCGCATAGAAAGCTTTGGCTTTTTCCCAAAGTGCGATAGCTTTATCCCGTAATTTCCATTGCTCAGCTTTGAGTTTCATCCAAGCCCATACGGCAAGAATGGCGGTAATCAACTTGCTTTTAATTGTTTCCAGAAGTTTCATTTTGATCTTTATTCGCTATGGCTTTTGGTTTGAAAGCGGGGCCTTCGCGATTCCACCAGCCCCCGCCTAATGCTGTAAATAATGCTGCTGTATCAGAAAATCTCGTTGCTTGTGCAGCCACCGATTTCACTTTTGCCTGTTGATACTGGTTTTGATAATAGAGTACCGCCAAGTAACTAGCTGTTCCTAATTTATATTGTTGCTGTACAAGGTCCAATGTTTCATAGGCATAGCGCTCGGCGTCAGATGCTGCTTTCAGTCCTTGCGCACCCGTCTCAAGTGCGCGTAATGCATTGGCAACCTCTTGAAAGGCGCTTAATACTGTTGCTTGATACTGAAAAGCTGCCTGCTCGTAATTCGCAATCGCACCACGACGCTGCGCTAATAGCTGCCCACCTTGGAACAGAGGCTGCAAAATACCGCCACCGATAGACCATAAGGCTGAGTTAGGCCCAAATAAAGCTGCTGAAGTTAACGCAGCAGAACCAATGGAACCCGTAATATTAAATTGAGGCAATAAATTTGCCGTAGCAACCCCTACAAATGCGTTCTGTGCCTTTAGCTGAGCCTCAGCTGCCCGCACATCAGGACGTTGACGCACCAAGCTCGATGGTACCGAAAGAGGTAATTTTTCTGGTAGGTGTAATTTGCTGAGATCGAACTGAGTAATAGCGGCATTGCTAGGCAGCTCGCCCACTAATACCGCTAACTGGTTGCGTGCAAACGCTAAATTTCTTTCGTAATTAAAAAGATCTACCTGAGAAGTTGAAACTAAAGTTCGCTGTGAAGTGACGTCTACTTTAGATACTGTGCCAATGGCTAATTGTTTTTCAGTCACTTCCGCAAGATTGGTTTGTGCTTTCAAAATTTCTTCCGTAGCTTGAAGTTGCGCACGGAGTGCTGCTTCTTTCACAGCGCTAGTGACAACGTTCGCCGTCAAAGAGAGATAGGCACCTTCAAGTTGATACTGCGCAACTTCTGCTTGAGCTCTTGCGCCCTCAACCGCACGGCGGGCGCCACCAAACACATCCAGTTTGTAGCTCACGTTTACCGAGGTGTTGTAGAGGTTGTAAGTATCTGAGCCATAAGGAATACCGTAGATTGCTGAAGGCTGAAGCTGCCTTGTGGCAGCACCGCCAACACTCACCGCCGGAAAATATTGCCCACCAATTTGAGCGTTGACATTTTCTTGGGCAGCGCGCAATGCTGCATCAGCTGCGCCTAAATTCGGATTTTGCTGTAAAGCTTTTTTAATCAAAGCATCTAATTCAGGGGACTTGTATAACTCCCACCACTGCGCCTCTATGTCAGCACCTTCGACAAACTCTTGCTCAGTGCCACCAGGAACGCCAGGAGCAGTAGTGAGTTTTTTAGATAAGGGGCCTTCGGTATACGAAGATGTTTTGGGTGCTTCTGGTTGCTTAAAATCTGGCCCAACTGCACACGCAGAAATTACGCCTGTCCAAATCAGTGCAAGTAAACGCAAGCTTGAGAATGGGGGTACTTTCGACAGAAACATGAATTGCAACAAATATCCTCTTTTACAAGAGTTATTTGAACACAAAAATGGCATCAGGACTTCCTAAAGTCCTGATTTATCTGCTTAAATTTATTCGACTGTCACACTCTTGGCTAAGTTTCTAGGCTTATCAACATCAGTGCCGCGAGCACACGCAGTGTGATAAGCCAACAACTGCAGTGGGACCACATGTAGGATGGGCGAAAGATTGCCATAGTGTTCAGGCAAGCGAATCACATGAATACCATCGCTGCTGACGATCTCAGTATCTTGATCGGCAAATACATATAACTTTCCACCACGCGCCTTTACTTCTTGCATATTGGACTTCAACTTCTCTAGCAAGTCATCTTTAGGAGCAACCGTAATGACTGGCATCTTGTCTGTCACTAATGCCAGCGGTCCATGCTTTAGCTCACCCGCAGGATAGGCTTCCGCATGTATATAGGAAATCTCTTTTAACTTCAATGCGCCTTCCAACGCGATTGGGTAATGCATGCCACGACCTAAGAAGAGCGCATTCTCGCATTTAGAAAAAACATCGCTCCAAGCAATGATTTGTGGCTCAAGTGCTAGCGCTGCATGCAACGCTTTTGGTAAATGGCGTAATTCTCGGAGAAGCTCTTTCTCTTTTTCTGCAGAAACTTTTCCAGCACGCTTAGCAATCGAAATCGCCAAAAGATAGAGCGCTAGCAATTGCGTGGTGAATGCTTTAGTAGATGCAACGCCAATTTCAGTACCTGCTTTGGTTAAGAAATGCCACCTGGTTTCACGAACCATCGCACTACTCGCAACGTTGCAGATAGCCAAAGTATATGGATGGCCAAGAGCCTTAGCATGGCGCAAGGCTGCCAAGGTATCCGCTGTCTCGCCTGATTGCGAGACCACCACGATTAAAGTCTTCGGATTAGGTACCGTTGTCCGATAACGATATTCACTCGCGATTTCTACTTGAGTAGGAATACCGGCAAGATCCTCCAACCAATACTTAGCAACGCACGCAGAGTAATAACTCGTGCCGCAAGCCAGAATTAAAATCTGGTCAAAAGCTTTCCAATCATCAGCGTTCGCGCCAAATAACTCTGGACCAAATGAAGCAATGTTGGTAAGAGTATCCCCAATTGCCCTTGGTTGCTCAAAAATTTCTTTTTGCATGTAATGCTGATAAGGGCCCAGGTCTACAGAATCTGCTTGTGCCGGCATTGGTTTGCGATCACGCTCCACAGATTCACCCGCCTGATTAATTACTTCAACGCTATCTGCCTTGAGAACAGCGACATCACCCTCTTCTAAATACATCATCGCATGAGCGCGACCAGCTAAGGCTAGGGCATCGGATGCAAGAAAATTTTCCTGATCGCCAAGCGCCACAACTAAAGGCGAACCTACACGTGCCCCAACCAAAGTTGCGGGGCTGTCTTGTGCGATCACCCCGATTGCATAAGCACCATGCAGCTTAGGTAATACCGCTCTAACCGACTGTGCAATATCCTTTTGGCCAGTACTCACATATTGCTGATGAATCAAATGGGCAATCACTTCGGTGTCAGTCTCAGAAGTAAAGACATAGCCACCCGTTTTTAATCCTGTGCGCAGCGCTTCGTAGTTTTCAATAATGCCGTTGTGAACAACCGCAACCAAATTATTTGAAATATGAGGATGTGCATTTTGTGTATCCGGCTTACCATGGGTTGCCCAGCGTGTATGAGCGATACCTAGGGTGCCACGAAAGTCTTTGCCTTGTTCAGCCAGCTCAGAAACACGTGCGGTGGTGCGCGCTCTTTCAATGGGGTGCTTAGCATCATCACCATTGATTACTGCAAAACCACAAGAGTCATACCCGCGATACTCAAGACGACGCAAACCCTCAACTAAAACATCAACAATATTTTTGTGAGATGCCGCCCCAATAATACCGCACATTATTTTTTACCCTTTACAGCTTTCTTTGCTACTTTTTTTACTACTTTCTTCACAGTCTTTTTGACCGCAACTTTTTTTGTCGCCAGTGTTTTCTTTTTTTTTGTGGGGCGCTGCCATGGCAAAGAAATTTGTTTTGCTCTTGAGATCGTCAATTGATTAGCAGGCGCATCTTTAGTCAAGGTGGTGCCAGCGCCTAATGTAGCGCCGCGTCCAACTCTCACCGGGGCAACCAACTGAGTATCTGAGCCAATGAAGGCATCGTCTTCAATAATGGTCTGGTGCTTATTTACTCCATCGTAATTACAAGTAATCGTGCCGGCACCAATATTGACTCTTGAGCCCACAATAGAATCACCAACATAAGCCAAGTGATTGGCTTTGCTATTAGCTGCAATTTTGCTGTTCTTCACTTCGACAAAATTACCGATGTGAACATCATTCGATAAATCTGCACCAGGTCGTAAGCGAGCATATGGCCCAATCACTGATTGATTGCCAACCTTTGCGCCGTCTAAATGACTATAAGGATGAACAACAACATCTTTACCAATCACGCTGTTACGAATCACGCAATATGGGCCAATCTTTGTGCCCGATGCCAATGTAACGCAACCCTCAAATACACAACCGACATCGATAGAAACATCATTACCGCACTCTAAGGTCCCGCGCACATCTATACGCGCTGGGTCAGCAAGAGATACGCCGGCATCCATTAATTGATTGGCAATATTAAGTTGATGAATTCGCTCTAAAGCGGCTAGTTGATCACGACTATTCACACCGACAGTTTCAAACTCGGCATCAGCTTGCGTAGTTCGAATGGGCACACCATCCTTAACAGCCATTGCGATGACATCCGTTAAATAGTATTCACCCTGAGCATTGCTTGCACGCAATGCTTTGAGCCATTTATTCAGAGCATTGGTTGGCAATACCATAATGCCGGTATTAATTTCATGAATGGTTTTTTGAGCGGATGTTGCATCCTTCTCTTCAACAATCTCTTTAACAGAGCCATCGGTATCGCGCACAATGCGCCCATAGCCTGTTGGATTATTTAAATTCTGAGTAAGAAGTGCTAACGCAGAATCTTTGCCACGTACACCATCAGCTAGCTTAGTCAATTTACTTAAAGTCTTTTGGGTTGTCAGCGGCACATCGCCGTACAAAACTAAAGTAGGTTCTTGTAAATCAAGCTTAGGCAGTGCCTGCAGCAGTGCATGCCCAGTACCCTTTTGTTGGGCCTGCAAAGCGGTGCTCACGCTACTAAATCTGGAATCTTCCTTAGCGGCACTGAATAGGAATTCTTTGACATCTGCAGCGCCATGCCCCACAACCACAATCGGTCCATTTTTAGAGGACTTTCCTTGCAGAGATAAAGCGGTATTAAGCACATGCTGTAGAAGGGGCTTACCTGCCAGAGTTTGCAGGACCTTGGGCAAGGCAGATTTCATCCGCTTTCCTTGCCCAGCAGCCAATATGACGATATTCATAAAGGGGGATTATAAGTCCCCTGAATCAGGGTTCCACATGCCAATTCGTCTAAATCCGCCTCATCAATTGCCTTGTCGCCTGCGGACCTCGCAGCAATTCCAGTCAACTCAGTATCAATCTCCAGACCCTGAAAATCAAAAGCTTCCCCATCCATAAGGTGGGAAGGCACGATATGGTGCATTGAGCGGAATAGATTCTCTACACGACCAGGATACTTCTTTTCCCAATCGCGGAGCATTTCTTTCATCGCCTGGCGCTGCAGATTAGGCTGACTGCCGCACAAATCACAGGGAATGATCGGGAAGTTCATATCAACCGCATATCGTTCCAACAATTTTTCTGGAACATAAGCTAGAGGTCGAATCACAATATGCTTGCCATCGTCTGAGCGTAACTTAGGCGGCATTCCTTTGAGCTTGCCCGCATAGAACATATTGAGCATCAGGGTTTCTAGAATGTCGTCGCGATGATGACCTAAGGCAATCTTGGTTGCGCCCAACTCATCGGCAACACGATACAAAATACCGCGACGCAAACGAGAACACAAACCACAGGTCGTTTTACCTTCAGGGATAACGCGCTTGACGATACTGTAGGTATCTTGCTCTTCAATGTGAAATGGAATGCCTAAACTCTTAAGATAATTAGGCAAGGTCTCCGCAGGAAAATTAGGCTGCTTCTGATCTAAGTTCACTGCAACGATTTCAAAATGGATAGGTGCACGCTCGCGAAGCTTCATCAAGACATCTAGCATGGCATAGCTATCTTTACCCCCAGATACACACACCATCACCTTATCGCCGTCTTCGATCATGCCAAAGTCACCAATGGCTTGACCCACCAAGCGGCAGAGTTTTTTCTCTAGCTTGTTTTCTTCGAAGACAACTTTACGAATATCGCCCATGACAATTGAATTCTTTTCTAATTTCTCTATGCTGATTTAATCCGAAACACCTCAACCCCTACTGAATGGCAGTCCGGGTAAACGTCGGGCTTAGCAGTGCTTACGCACGCAGCCAGGACCTTGGGGTGCAATAACATCGCGGTCACGATATCGTCGCAAAAGGTTTCTTGCAGATGGATATGGCCCTTAGAGGCTCGCGCCTTAATGGTCTCACGCATGAAGTCATAATCTACTACTTCATCCAATTGATCATTTGTTGGTGTATTCATATCCAGCGGAATATACAAATCGATATTTAAAATCACGCGTTGCTCTGCCTTCTTCTCAAAATCATGGACGCCGATATTGATGTAGATCTCGTAATCCCGCAAAAATAAACGGCGGCAATCAGCGAGGGCAGGATGAGAAAGAATAGCGTGCATAGATAGTTACTTTATAGAAATACTTAATTCGTTTTAAACATCACATCACGTGATGAAGATAGTAGATGTTGTCCACCATCTACATAGAGAGTCGTTCCAGTAATTGCGCTTGATTCGGCCAAAAATACAGCAGCCTTAGCAATGTCAGAGGGTGTAGATGATTTACCTAGTGGTGTCATTTGATGGGCTTTAGAGAAACCACTATCAGTTTGATCGCCAGAAGGCAAAGAAATGCCTGGGGCCAATCCCACCACCCTTAAGTGCGGAGCAAAATCCATTGCCAACACTTCGACAGAAGTTGCCAACGCTGCTTTTGATAAGGTGTATGACAAATAATCAGGATTGAGATTAATGAGCTTTTGATCTAGCATTTGAATGGCGGAAGGTACAGCATCTGATTGATCCCCATTGATTTTCTGAAACTCAAACATCAACTGGGACAGCAGAATTGGCGCAGTTAGATTGACTTGCATGTGCTCCTGCAGACTCTGAGAAGTCAGTGGCACATTGGAGTTAGCGCGATCGTATTCAAAAATTGATGCGTTGTTTACTAGGCAATGCAGATTCGTAAATTGTTTACTCACTTGAGAAAAAAGATTTTTAACAGCTTGCTCATCAGCCAAATCAGCCTGAAAGGCTACTGACTTCACACCAAGGCTCTGAATTTGAGCTACGGTTTCTTGAGCTTCTCTTTCAGATCGCCCATAATGAACGGCCACATCCCAGCCTTGGCGGGCGAACTGCATAGCAATTTCTTGACCTAGGCGCTTGGCGGCGCCGGTCACTAAAACGGCTTTTCGTTGCTGGGAAGGGGTGTTTGAACTAGGGTTCAATTAAATTCTCTTAGACTAGCGAGCTATGGATATTACCTTGACCAGCCTCGAAATGGAGCACAGTGAGCTTCTGAAGGCCAAAATAGCCTCTGAGATCGCCTCCCAAGATGCTTGGATTCCCTTTTCCCGCTATATGGAGATGGCTCTGTATGAGCCTGGAATGGGCTATTACAGCGCTGGCGCGCACAAGTTGGGTTCTGGTGGGGACTTCACCACGGCACCAGAACTAAGCCCGCTATTTGGTGCAGCCATTTGCACTACGCTCATTCCAGTTCTTGAAGGACTTAAAGCCCAAGGTCTACAAACCCAAATTTTGGAATTCGGGGCTGGCACCGGTAAATTAGCTGCCTCCATTCTGACTCGCTTACAAGATCTTGATTTCGCATTAGACCGTTATGACATCGTAGAGATCTCTCCCGACTTAGCGCAACGTCAACAAGATTTCATCGGCAAAACTATTAAACAACTCCATAGTCAAACTCAATGCGATTGGCTTAGCGAACTACCTCAAGATTTCAAGGGCATCATTTTGGCAAACGAGGTGATCGATGCCATTCCGTGCGATGCCATCATTTATCAAAATGGGTTTTGGTATTGGCATGGCGTTACTGTTGAAAATAATAATTTCACTTGGAAAAGAGGTTCACCTGTTGAGCAGGATTTGCTCCCAGAGACTTTATTAAGTGGGAATTTTTCAGAGGGCTACGTCACTGAATTGCATGCCCCCGCAAATGCATGGATGCATCAAGTTACACAGCAACTTCACAGCGGTTTGTTCCTAACTTTTGATTACGGCTTTCCAGAAGGTGAGTATTACCATCCACAAAGACTGGAGGGCACTTTAATGGCCCACCATCGTCATCATGCTATTCAAGACCCTTTTCATCTTCCAGGTCTATGTGATCTCACAACACACGTGGAGTGGTCACAAATTGCTCGCAGCGCTCTCGCAGAAAATGCCGACGATGTATTCCTCACAAACCAAGCTGCTTATCTCTTAGATGCAGGCATTGGTGACATTGCTTTGGCGATTGGCGACCCTAATAATCCAACAACGTTTTTACCAATTTCTAACTCATTACAGAAATTGTTATCCGAAGCAGAAATGGGTGAGCTATTTAAAGTCTTTGCTTTCACTAAAAACTTAGAACAGTTATTGCCAGGCTACACGCTAGAGGATCTGCCTGGATTACGCGGCAGAAATAGACTCTAAAACTTAAGTCTGGAGTGCTGAAGTAATTGCCGCTAATCTTGCAAGCTCAAATGCGCTACCGATTCGCTCACCATTAGATCGATCTTCTGCTGCGACACCAGCAATAATTTCGGCAGTATTAAGTGCTTGAGCGTTCCGCATTGCCTTGATCAAGGCGGCAACATTCAACCCTATCTTTGCAGCAAGATTTAATAATTGTTGTCCGCGATCAGGCTTGCGCCAAACATCGGCACGATTCAACCAAGCTAAGACATCCACCGCCTGAAAACGGCTATGGCATTTATCAATGAATGTAATGAGCTCACTAAAGATTTCACTAAAATCACGAACCTCAATAGGCATCCGAACACATTCTGCCCACGAACGAATCTCGCTGGCAGGCACATTCATTAAGGCAATTGCGCAACGATCATCTAATGCATCTCCAATCGAATCAAAATGGGCAATCAACTGTTCACGAAATTTTTCTTGAGCCAGTTGCACGTTTAATGTTGGTGAAAGAATCGTTTTAGCAGCGCCCGTGTTTAACAATACTTGGAACATATGCATTGGCTTGCTCGCAACCAAACCTCTAGCGAGTTCTTGCCAGATCCGCTCTGCGGATAAAGCATTTAATTCGCCGGCCTGAACGATGGCTTTTAATGAGAGCATCGTTTCATCTGCCACACTAAATTCTGGAAAGCGTGCGGCAAAACGAGCGATACGCAATAAACGCAATGGATCTTCTGCAAAAGCATCTGATACATGCCGAAAGACTTTTGCTGCTAAATCTTTTTGTCCGCCATAAGGATCCAAAATAGGTCCGCATAGCTTTCCATCACCATCGACTTCTTGGGCCATGGCATTAATCGTTAAATCACGACGCTGCAGATCTTGCTCTAAAGTGACTGAAGGGTCCGCATAAAAATGGAAGCCTTTATAGCCTTTGCCCGTCTTACGTTCAGTGCGCGCTAAAGCATATTCAGCTTGAGTCTTGGGATGCAAAAAAACGGGGAAATCTTTTCCAACTGGTCGAAAGCCATTCGCAATCATTTCCTCAACGCTGGAGCCCACTACTACGTAGTCAATATCATGGACTGGTAAACCCATGAGGGTATCTCGAATGGCACCGCCAACGGCGTAAATCTTCATTACTGCATACCCTCTAGGGTGCGGCGGCTCATTTTGAACACTTCAGTCAAAGCATCTCTACCGTTCACAGGCAAAGTATTGGGCAACTGCATAGAAGCAATGTTGTCGCGTGACATCAAGGTTGGCACAGGCAAAAACTCAAAGGCTAAAGCCTGGAGATATCCCACAAAAGCCGGCACGGGAATAATGGCACAAGAAGTCTTGGCTTTGCGTGCAGCAAACTCCACAATCTCTTTCATCGTATAAACCGTAGGGCCTACTAAATCATAAGACTGATGAATGGTTTGTGGCATCGCTAAAGATTTTACAAATGCGATTGCGACATCATCCACGCTCACTGGCTGAAACTTTGCTTGATGGTTTGCCAAAGGCATTGCTGGAAACAATTTGGCAAGCTTAGCAAATAAATTAATGAATTGATCTTGCGCGCCGAAAATAACTGAGGGTCTAAAAATAGTCCAATCTACATTACTAGCCTTAACCGCCGCCTCTCCATCACCCTTACTCCGTTGATACATAGAGGGTCCATTGGAGTCGGCACCAAGCGCACTCATGTGCAGATAGCGCTTTAGCCCATGGAGTTGCATCGCAGTAATAATATTTTTTGGTAAATCTACGTGTGCAGCTTTAAATACTTTCCCATAAGGCTGAGCCGGTTTGTCGTGCAATACGCCAACTAAGTTGATGACTGCGCCATTGGGTTTTATACGAGCACACAATGACTGCAATTCATCAAACTCATGAATGTCAGCATCCTCAATATGTATCTTCGGTAGCATACGTAACTCACGCCCAGCCGCAGGATGACTAGACGGAATTAATACTGAATAGCCCGCAACTTGAAGCTGTGCAGCTAACACACGGCCCACAAATCCATTGCCACCAATGAGTAAAATATCGTATTGCATAGAGCCTTCTTTTATAAACGTATCGTTAAGGTAACTCAGATTGTGTCGCAGCTTTAGGCGTAATCACACCTAAACGTTGCTTTAATGATTGTGCTTGTCCGTTCATTACCGATGAATAGTAATTCGCATTGGACAATACATTCTTTACATAAGTACGTGTTTCATTAAATGGAATCGTTTCAGCAAAGATGGCGCCTTCAGTAGGCCCTGTGAGCTTTTCGCGCCAAGCCTTAGACCGCGAAGGGCCTGCGTTATACGCAGCTGAAGCCAGCACCCAAGAGCCGTCCAAATCAATCAACACCATATTGAGGTAATTGCTGCCCAAGGTCAGATTGGTATTGGTATCGGTCAACTTATCGTTGGTGTAATTCGTCATTCCAATTTTCTTGGCGACATACTTTGCGGTGTTAGGCATGACTTGCATCAAGCCAGAAGCGCCAACTGAAGAAGAGGCATTCATGATGAAGCGTGACTCCTGACGAATGAGTCCATAAGCCCAAGCAAGATTCAAATCAATCTGCCTTGCAATTGGAGAAAGCTCATCACGGTATGGCGTCGGGTAACGCAAACTAAAATCATGCTCTTGCTTGGTTCGATCTGCAGTATTGACCACGCGATCATAGAGATTGACTCGTTTGGCATACTCTGCGGCAGCCAATAGCTGCTTATCTGTCATGTTCCGTAATTCCCAATTCCACTCACGATTACCTTCAAAACGTAAGTTCATCGCATAAAGGCGCTCACCACGAATAAATCCCTTATGGCTAGCCATGGCATCAATTTCAGACTCAGTTACCTTGGTGCGACTTGGTGCATGGTTCGATTTGCCCAACTCTTCACGAGCGAGCTGACCATAAAAGTTGTATTGATCAGCAATCATCTCAAAGCTATCTTTAGCCTTGGCATCCTGACCCTCAGCCTTTGATGCACGACCGTACCAATAGGTCCAAGCAGGATCTTTGCTGCGTATCACAGGGTTCATACCATCGATAGCATTCTTCACCAAGACCCAGTCTTTAGCACGTAATGCAGCACGCACTTTCCATTCTTGCGATTCAACCGAGAGCAGTTCGTTATAGCCCAGAGCTTGTTGCAATCGATAAGCGTCATCTGCATTTGGGTCTAATTTCTTCGCCAAAAATTGTCCAATAACACCCCATGCCACCGCTTGATTCTCTTTGCTATAGCGCGATGATGTTTGCAAGAAATCTCGATAGGCTTTTGATGGATCGGCTTTAGCCGCCCTCACAATCTCGCCAATAGGGTCATCACCACCAAGACGTTTCGCCATGGTGTCAAAACCTCTTTCGCTGGCAGCACGACCAATCGCCTTTGCCTCACTTGGCGTCATACCGCCTGCCGCTACTAGTGAAGGCACTAACTCTTGGCAGGCTTGACCGAAGTAACTGGGGTCCAACAAGATTGCCCGTGAATCAATTGCTAATTTTGTTGGGTTCTCACCTTGCGAAAGCTTGGATACCAAGGAATAGCATTTCACTTGAGTATCGTCATCTAAAACAAACTTGGCGTACTCAGCATCAAATCGCGCCCAGTCTTTGCGCTTACCCAGCACCAGTAGCCAATCATTGCGCATACGATCTGCTAAAGCAGTGCCTTGATATTGATTTAAGAATGCAACTACCTGAGTATCGGCACTGTAGTCATTTCGCGGCCCTCCAGCGCTATCAAACAACTGAGGCTTGATACGGAAATAAGCTACATAGTCATCAAAAGGATAGTTGGCTAAATTGGCTGACAACTGCTGCGTACGAAACACATCATTTTTTCTGGCTGCCTCACGTAAGTCGATAAACATCCTATCGGCGTCAGTAATTTCAGCTGGGGCGGCCTTACTCTCATAGGATTTAGGTAGAACTGGCTTTTTCAATTTTTCTGCAAATGCTTGGGGCGCATTGAAGACTAGGCCCAAAATCAGAATCTTGGCCCATTGTTGGCATATGCGAATTTTTAACTTCTTTTTCAACATCTAACCCTATATCGATGGATGAGGCATTTTGTTACGCTAACTTGATTACTACATCTATTGATTTTCGCCTGATAATGGTCGATATGCACGGTAATTCACCAAAAACTCTTCGCCAAGAATTGTTAAAGCAACGCAAAGAATTTGCGGCGAGGGCAAACTATACCCATACCACAGAACTCCTGCTAAGTAAGCTAAACGCATTTTTAGAATCGGATGGCGCATCCCTGCGCTCGATCGCGCTCTATTGGCCCATTCAGGATGAATTGGATTTGCGTCCTACCTTAATTGCTTGGTCTAAAAACGCATCCGGACGTCTACTCACACTGCCTTTTGCTCGGCCTGATAAGCATCTCGATTTTTATGAATGGAGAGATGGTGACAGCCTAATCCCAAGCAAACATGGTGTGCCAGAACCAGACCCGAATAACTCAGATAGGCCTGCTAGCACACCGGACTGCATCCTGATTCCTTGTGTTGGCTGGTCAAGCTCAACAGCAAACGGTAAAACGCATTACTGGCGTCTAGGTTATGGCGGTGGCTATTTTGATCGAACCCTTGCGAACTTGAGAGAAAACAATCCCAAGCTCATTTGTATTGGGATTGGATTTGATTGGCAAAAACTGGATGATACCCAGTGGGCGGCTCAAACACACGATGAGCCTTTGGATATACTACTGACTGAGTCAGGCTTACTTCGTTAGATCGAGGTTGTCGGCGATTGCTAAAACTGCATCTGCTTGATTCAAAGAATAGAAATGTAAGCCTGGTGCGCCAGCGGTCAGAAGCTGGTCACACAGATCCGTCACCACCTGTTCACCAAACGCACGTATAGATGCAATGTCATCGCCATATGACTGGAGGCGCAAGCGAATCCAACGTGGAATCTCAGCGCCACAGGCGTCTGAAAAACGTAGCAACTGCGTACTATTCGTAATCGGCATGATGCCGGCAATAATGGGCTGCGTAACACCTAAGTCATAAGCCTCATCGACAAAACGAAAGTAGGCATCACTGTTATAAAAATACTGCGTTACAGCAGAATTAGCCCCTGCCTTCATTTTTTGCACAAAGAAATCTATATCGCTTGCAGGCGACTTTGCCTGTGGATGAGTCTCTGGATAGGCTGCCACATCAATATGAAACCAATCACCTGTTTCCGCACGAATAAATTCAACTAATTCATTGGCATGATGAAACTCACCGTACTGGCCCATGCCAGATGGTAAGTCACCACGGAGAGCCACGATACGTTTTATGCCTAAAGCTTGATACTGCTTCAACATTTCTCTCACACTATCGCGTGAGCTGCCAACACAAGATAAGTGGGGAGCCACTGCAGCGCCTGCAGCATGAATATCACTCACTACTTTTAATGTGCCAGACTGAGTAGAACCACCGGCACCAAAAGTCACAGAATAAAACGCTGGCTTGAGTGTTTCGCTGAAGCGCTCACGCACAAGGCGCAACTTATTCTCACCTTCAGGTGTTTTTGGAGGAAAGAACTCGACGCTTAATTCCATGATCTTGGGCCTAGGTATCTATTAAATGAATGGATTAATAACGATAGTGGTCAGCCTTATATGGGCCTTCCTTCGTTACACCAATGTAGGAAGCCTGCTGATCAGACAACACCGTTAACTCTGCATTGAGAGTCTTGAGCTGTAAACGTGCAACCTTCTCATCCAAATGCTTAGGCAATGTATATACACCGATTGGGTATTTATCTGTACCTACCGCATTCCACAATTCGATTTGCGCGATCACTTGGTTTGCAAATGATGAGCTCATGACATAAGAGGGGTGTCCCGTACCGCAACCTAGGTTTACCAAACGGCCCTTGGCCAAAATGATGATGCGCTTTTCAGGTTGGCCATTGGCAGCCGGGAAAATCACATGGTCAACTTGTGGCTTGATCTCTTCCCATTTGTATTTTTCGATGCCGGCGACGTCGATCTCGTTATCAAAGTGGCCAATGTTACAAACGATCGCTTGATTCTTCATCTTCACCATATGGTCATGTGTAATCACATGATAGTTGCCTGTTGCAGAAACAAAGATATCTGCTTTGTCAGCAGCATAATCCATAGTCACAACACGATAGCCTTCCATAGCTGCTTGTAACGCACAAATCGGATCCACTTCGGTAACCCAAACTTGAGCAGACAAAGCGCGCAATGCTTGGGCCGAACCTTTGCCGACATCGCCATAACCACAAACTACTGCAACCTTGCCGGCAACCATGACGTCGGTAGCACGCTTGATCGCATCAACTAAAGACTCGCGGCAACCATAGAGGTTGTCGAACTTGCTCTTAGTAACTGAGTCGTTCACGTTGATTGCAGGGAATTTCAAATCGCCCTTAGCAAACATTTGATACAGGCGATGCACACCAGTAGTCGTCTCTTCTGTAACGCCCTTTACTTTTTCCAAGCGTGTGGAATACCAAGTTGGATCTTGTGCCAATTTTTTCTTAATGGCAGAGAACAAAATGGTTTCTTCTTCGCTAGTGGGGTGATTCAAGCAAGCTTGATCTTTTTCAGCACGTGCGCCGAGGTGCAGTAACAAAGTCGCATCGCCACCGTCATCCAAAATCATATTGGTATAACCGCCGTCAGCCCATTCAAAAATACGATGGGTGAAATCCCAATATTGCTCAAGGGTCTCACCCTTAATGGCATAGACTGGCGTGCCATTGGCAGCAATTGCAGCTGCAGCATGATCTTGTGTTGAGAAAATATTGCAAGAAGCCCATTGAACTTGGGCTCCGAGAGCCTCTAGGGTCTCAATCAATACTGCGGTTTGAATGGTCATGTGCAATGAACCAGTAATACGGGCACCGCGTAATGGCTGTTGCGCTGAAAACTCATCACGAATAGCGATCAAGCCAGGCATTTCAGTTTCAGCAATCGCAATTTCTTTACGGCCAAAATCAGCTAAAGAAATATCGGCAATTGCGCAACGGGTGGCAACAAAATTATTTAAATCAGAAACGGTATTCATCAATGCTCCAGCTAAAAACGATCCAATGCTGGAGTGCAAACTCGCTAGCCGTTGAATCATGGGTTAGCGAGCGCAGTTGCAATAAGCAAATTCTGGAGGTTGCCCTAGAACTTACTCCCTCCAAGCCTGGGGAAATGCTGGGTCTCAACATTCCTTGCAACGCTCCTTGAAGGTATAGAGAAATTGTAATCAATTTCTCTATATTTCGCCTCAATCCATCTATAAACTGCTTTTGAAGGCTTTCTAAACGGCTTTAGTACTTATAGACCTGCAGCAGCACGTAATGCGGCGGCCTTATCAGTCTGTTCCCAAGTAAATTCTGGCTCTTCACGACCAAAGTGACCGTAAGCAGCCGTCTTGCGATAGATTGGGCGCAAGAGGTTCAGCATTTTCACAATCCCTTTTGGACGCAAATCAAAGTGCTCAGATACTAATTGCGCAATCTTCTCATCAGAGATCTTGCCAGTGCCATAAGTGCTCACCATCACTGAAGTTGGTTTTGCAACGCCAATAGCGTAAGAGATCTGGATCAAACACTTGCTTGCTAAACCGGCAGCAACGACGTTCTTAGCCACATAACGACCGGCATAGGCCGCAGAGCGATCAACCTTAGATGGATCTTTACCAGAGAATGCGCCACCACCGTGAGGGGCTGCACCGCCGTAGGTATCCACAATAATTTTGCGACCAGTTAAACCGCAATCGCCTTGTGGGCCACCAATAACGAAACGGCCAGTAGGATTGACCAAAAAATTAATTGCGCCTTTGATCAAATGCTTTGGCAATACTGGTTTGATGATTTCTTCGATGACTGCTTCACGCAATTTTTCAAGAGAAATATCTTCATCATGCTGAGTAGACAGCACAACCGTATCGATTGAGTCAGGCTTACCGTCCACATAACGTAATGTCACTTGTGACTTGGCATCTGGGCGCAACCATGTCAAACGGCCATCACGACGCAATTGAGATTGACGCTCAACCAAACGGTGTGATAAGTGAATTGGCAAAGGCATAAGCTCAGCCGTCTCATCACAAGCATAACCAAACATTAAGCCTTGGTCGCCAGCGCCTTGATCTAAACCATCATCATGTGCCTTATCAACGCCTTGCGCAATATCTGGACTTTGCTTGTCATAGGCAACTAATACAGCGCATCCTTTGTAATCAATGCCGTAGGCGGTATTGTCGTAGCCAATTTCACGCAAAGTATTGCGAGCCACTTGAATGTAGTCAACGTTAGCGTTAGTAGTAATTTCACCAGCAAGTACTACTAAACCGGTATTACACAAAGTTTCTGCAGCGACGCGTGCTGTTGGATCTTGGGCCAAAATGGCATCCAAAATCGAATCAGAAATTTGGTCTGCTACTTTATCGGGGTGGCCTTCAGAAACAGATTCTGAGGTGAAGAAGTAATCATTTGCCATTGCATATTCCTTTAAAAATTAACACGCTCTGTAGGACAACTCGACGTGCCAGGAACTACAACGGCGACGCTTTAGCAGAATTTTTGAATCGCCCTGCAAGTTGTCTTAACTCGGCGATAACGTAATTCTATCTGAAAAGGGTGTAATCCATCAAGAGGCACTTAAATTTGGTCTCTACAGCCGCATTGAATATCATTGGAGGGTGCGAAAAATCCTTTTGAATTTCGGTCTCAACATCATCTCTGTGCTGCCCCTAGCAGTAGTGCAGGTATTTGGCGCAATTTTGGGTCTTTTGGCTTATTTGGGCTCAAAACAATATCGCTCATTATTTAGGCCTCAATACGAAGCTGTAGTGAATGCCCGCAAACTCCCTTTCAAACTCTGGGAAGCAGTGCGCGCATCGGGCATGCTGTTTTCAGATAGCCTGTGGATCTGGCGCAATCCCAAAAAAGCATTAGCAATCACCACCGTGCACAACTGGAATGTCGTACAGGATGCCATGTCTGAAGGTAAGGGCATGATCATTCTCTGTCCACATCTAGGTGGCTTTGAAATCATTCCTCGCTATCTTGCAAACCATTACCCAGCAACCATCATGTACCGCCCATCTCGCCAAGAATGGCTTAATGAAGTTGTTGAGGCAGGTCGCGCCTACCCTAACATGCATTTTGTCCCAACTAATCTCAACGGCGTCCGCCAAATGACGCGGGCGCTTTCCAAGGGAGAGGCA
Source organism: Polynucleobacter sp. JS-JIR-5-A7 (assembly GCF_018687935.1). Classification (NCBI taxonomy): domain Bacteria; kingdom Pseudomonadati; phylum Pseudomonadota; class Betaproteobacteria; order Burkholderiales; family Burkholderiaceae; genus Polynucleobacter; species Polynucleobacter sp. JS-JIR-5-A7. Next base: position 2,076,575 of record NZ_CP061308.1, read on the forward strand.
ATCGCCATCCTTCCCGATCAGGTACCAAGCGGCGGTGATGGCATTTGGGCTCATTTTTTTGAACGTCCTGCCTACACAACCACCTTGCCAATTCGTCTTGCGAATCGCCACAACACTCCTGCAGTCATGTTTACAGCAAAAAGAAACGCGCTAGGCAAAGGATGGACGATTGACGCCAAACGTTTAGATGCGTTTTCAGACGATGCCAATATTGCGGTCAAAGAATTAAACACTTCGATTGAAAACGCGATTTTGGTTGCACCAGAACAATTTATTTGGTCTTACAACCGCTATAAGCATCCAGCCGGTGCAGAATTGCCGCCCAGCGTTTAATCAATTTATTATTTTTGAGATGACCTGGTTATCCAACCTCTTCAATTTCTTAGCGCTTAGCTTATTGCGCTTATTTGCCTTTCTGCCATACACCATCACGATTTATGTGGGCTATGGACTTGGTTGGTTGGCAGCCCATATACCCAATAGTCGCGCCCAGGTTGTTAAAACGAATTTGCGACTGTGTTTTCCCAATCTGAGCGAAGTGGAAATTGATCAGCTTGCGCTGGAGCACTGGAAATTATTTGGTCGCAGCGTATTGGAGAGAAGCCGAATTTGGCTTGGCAGTGGCAATCAAATCACCGATATCGTCACGATAAATTCTGCCATTACCTTGGGTGATCGCAAGCCACGCCTACTCATCAACCCCCACTTTGTTGGCCTTGAGGGTGGTTTTATGGCGCTCTCTGTACTGGCTAACCAGCATGATTGGCCAAGGGGTGCAGGCCTCTACCAAAATATGAAGAACCCCTTCTTCAATCAAAAAATGATTGAATGGAGAAATCGCTTTGGGGGTAAATCGATTGAAAGACAAAGTCGACTCCGCGATCTCATCCGTGAAATTCAGACAGGTAACTTTATTTTTATTGCTCCTGATATTGATTTGGGGCCAAGAGACTCAGTCTTTGTCCCTTTCTTCGGTATTCAAACCAACACTATCACTTCCGTATCACGCCTTGCCAAATTGAGCGGAGCTGAGGTGTGTTTAATGACCACTACGCTAAATCAAGATCGCAAAGGCTATACCTGCAATATCAGTGAACCTTTGCCCAACTTTCCAAGCGATGATGTAGAAAAAGATACAGCTCGTCTTAATCTATATATTGAAGAACTTGTTCGAGAAAGACCAGCAGAGTACTATTGGGTTCATAAACGCTTTAAGCATCGCCCTCCTGGTGAGGCTAGCCTTTACGATTAAAGAGATATTTTGAGCGCTCATCAAGCCAACACTGGACGCAAACTTCGCTTCACCAAAATGCATGGTGCTGGCAATGACTTTATCGTGCTCAATGGCATCGATCAAGACCTCAGCGGCATCACACGCGAGCAGTGGCAATCGTTAGCTCATCGTCAATTTGGCATTGGTGCTGATCAAATTCTCTTGGTGGAAAAAGCTACCAGACCCGATGCGGATTTTAAATATCGGATTTTTAATGCAGACGGTGGCGAAGTAGAGCAATGCGGTAATGGCTCGCGTTGTTTTGTGCGCTTCGTATTAGATCAAGGCTTATCCACTAAAAATCCTTTACGTGTCGAAGTTGCACACACTATTCTCTCGCTTAAATCTTATCCAGATGGACAGGTTGAGGTAGATATGGGTGCACCAATTTTTGAGCCTAGCCAAATCCCATTTAATGACAATGGCTTGGCAAGCATGCAAGAGTTTCATGAAACGCTTTACGCCCTTCCCCTAGATCACCCTGCGACACACGATAGTTTTGTTGGTGTTGTATCTATGGGCAATCCACATGCCGTACAAGTCGTAAGTGATATTGGTAGCGCACCTGTTCTTGAAGAAGGGCCTGAAATTGAAAAACACCCTGCGTTTCCAAAAAAGGTAAATGCGGGCTACATGCAGGCTGTTAATCGCAATGAAATTAAATTGCGCGTATACGAACGTGGCGCAGGAGAAACTTTGGCCTGCGGTACTGGTGCTTGCGCGGCTGTAGTGTCGGGGATTCGCAGGGGTTTGTTGGACTCGCCAGTAAAGGTTCATACCCGCGGTGGGGATCTTCAAATTGCCTGGGGCGGGATCGTCAATAACGTTACTCAGCCCGTCATTATGACTGGACCAGCTGTTACCGTATTTGAAGGTGAAACAGAAATCTAAGCTAGCTTTCTGCTTTCTTAGATGCCGTATTTTTCGCGATAGGCTTTTACTGCCGGCAAATAATTTGTTAACTGAGCATCGCTTGAAGCAGTTAAGAAAGACATTAAGCCAGTCAAGTTCGCAATTGAAATGACTGGTAAGTTAAATTCTTGCTCAACCGCTTGCACCGCCGACTGATCACCAATCTCGGTTGCAGTTCCGGATCTTTCCATACGGTCTAAGGCAATCAAGACGGCCGCAGGTTCCGCTCCTGCTTTGCGAATAAGCTCTACGGACTCTCTGACAGAGGTGCCTGCAGAAATAACATCATCAACAATCACTACCCTGCCTTTCACTGGCGCACCCACCAACACCCCACCCTCACCATGATCTTTGGCTTCTTTGCGGTTGTAGGCATACGGTACATTAATCCCGTCGTCAGCCAAAGCAATTGCAGTAGCGGCTACCAAAGTAATGCCTTTGTAGGCAGGGCCATAGAGCATGTCAAATGGAAGTTTGGATTCTTGCAGGGCCTTAGCGTAATAACGACCCAAGGCGCCTAAGCGAGTACCGTCATCAAATCCGCCCGCGTTAAAGAAATAAGGCGAGAGTCTACCGGCTTTAGTTTTAAACTCTCCGAAGGACAAAACCTTTGCCTCCAAGGTAAAACGAATAAAGTTATCTTGATTTGAATTATTTGAGCTCATAGGACTACATGTTACGCATCATTTCCGCGAACCTCAACGGTATCCGTTCTGCAGTCAAAAAAGGCTTTCTACCATGGGCTATGAAGCAAAAAGCAGACTTCATTTGCATGCAAGAGCTCAAGGCTCAGAAAGATGATCTAGAAGATGCCATCCTCAATCCTGACGGCATGCATGGCTTCTTTCATCATGCCGAGAAGAAAGGCTATAGTGGCTGCGGCATCTATACGCCTCATAAGCCTGATGAGGTTCTCTACGGCTATGGCAATGATGAGTTTGATGCTGAAGGGCGTTACGTAGAAGCCAGATACAAGGGGTTATCAGTAATCTCGGTTTATATGCCCTCAGGCTCAAGCTCCCCTGAGCGTCAAGAAGCCAAATATCGTTACCTCGATAGCTTCTTGCCTCACCTTATTAAACTCAAAAAATCCGGGAGAGAAATCGTACTCTGCGGCGACATCAATATTGCACATCACGAGATCGATTTAAAAAACTGGAAAGGTAATGTTAAAAATTCTGGCTTCCTTCCAGAGGAGCGAGCGTGGCTCACTAATCTCTTTGATAAGAACGGCTATGTAGATGTGTATCGCAAACTAGAGCCCAAAGCTGGAGAGTCTTGCTACACCTGGTGGAGTAACCGCGGTCAAGCCTATGCCAAGAATGTGGGGTGGCGCATTGACTATCAGATCAGCACACCAGGCATTGCTACTACTGCCAAGAAAACAGCAGTCTATAAAGATGAGCGCTTTTCAGATCACGCCCCGCTGACGGTCGACTATGACTGGAAGCTTTAAGTATTAAAAAGAAGGAGATTACTCCCCATCTTTTTTAATCTGCACAACCTTAAAGTGAATCGTTGCCCAAATCAGAATGAGGACAGGGGCACCAATGATCGCAGTGCCATAGAAAAAAGCTTGGTACCCGAAGCTGTCAACAAATACACCCGAGAAGCCTGCAAGCCATTTAGGCAGTAACAACATCATCGAACTAAAGAGTGCGTATTGAGTAGCTGAATAACGAATATTTGTCAGCGATGATAAGAAAGCAATAAAGGCAGCGCTAGCAATACCCGAGCTTAAGTTATCAGCTGAGATTACCCAAATCAAACCATGTAAATCATGGCCTTGGGTGGCAAGCCAAGCAAACAGTAAATTGCTTACGGCAGACAGTACTGCCCCTAAAAACAAAATTCGTAAGACGCCAAATCGCAGAGTGAGGACGCCACCTACAAATGCACCAACTAAAGTCATCACGACACCAAACACTTTACTGACTGCCGCTACTTCATCTTTGGTATAGCCCATATCGACATAAAATGGATTAGCCATAATGCCCATTACGACATCGCTAATACGATAGATTGCGATGAGTGACAAAATCAAAATCGCATGCCAACGATAGCGGGTGATGAATTCTGCAAAAGGTTCTATCAAGGTTTGATAAAGCCATGCTTTAGCATTACGCGCTTTGGCTAATTCATAGCGTGCTGGCTCAGTACTTAATAGCGTAGTGAATACGCCAACACCAATGGAGGCGGCCATACAAAGATAAGCGAATTGCCAGGCACTAGCGTCATAACCGCTGCCTGTTTCAGCTCTTGCAGCGAGCCACAATACGCCCGCACCCGCCCAAATCAACGCCAGTCGATAGCCTGTTTGGTAAGTAGCTGCCAAGGCGGCTTGATGATCGCTATTAGCTGATTCAATGCGGAAGGCATCTAAAGCAATATCTTGAGTCGCTGAACCAAATGCCACCAGCAGCGCGCACCAAACAATGGAGTTCAGAGCCAGCTTGGGATCTAAAGAAGACATTCCTACAAGACCCAAAATAATGAGCGCTTGCGCAAAAAGCAACCAACTTCTTCTGCGCCCCAGCAACTGAGTCAAAAAAGGAATTTGCACACGATCCACTAATGGCGCCCAAACCCATTTGAATGCATAGATCAAGCCAACCCAAGTGAGATAGCCAATCGTGCTGCGATCAATACCTGCTTCACGCAACCAAAAACTTAAAGTGCCGAGAATCAGTAAAAGAGGCAAGCCAGCGGAGAAGCCCAGAAACAGCATTCGCAAACATGGCCATTCGAGGTATACCCGAAAATCCTTTAGCCAAGATTGAACTGCACTTAACACCTTGAGATTATTACCCTATGCACGGCTGACACGAAATAAAGCCAAGCTGCCGAATAAATTTGGCATTAGAGTCACTTGTCGACCGTCATGCAAAATGCACTGATCAATCACTTTGAGACCAATACTAGAGGCTAACTTTTCAAAGTCGGCTACAGTCAACACCCGTACGTTCGGAGTGTTGTACCACTGGTAAGGCAAGCTCTTAGAAACAGGCATACGGCCCAAGCCAACTGCCAAGCGATGAGACCAATGGGCAAAATTCGGAAATGACACAATTGATTCTTTACCGACACGTACCACTTCACGCAAAATCTTTTCCGTTTGATGAATGGTTTGTACTGTCTGTGACAACACGACCGTATCAAAGCTGTTATCTTCAAAGAGCGCCAAACCACCCTCTAAGTCTTGTTGAATAACGTTCAAACCTTTTTGCACGCAAGACAAGACGCGCGCATCATCAATCTCTACACCATAAGCATGAACCGGTTTTTGCTTCTGCAAAAACTCTAAGAAACTACCATCACCACAACCTAAGTCAAGCACCTGGCTATTAGGCGCAATCCAATTGGCTATAGCAGTAAAGTCGGCACGCTGATTCATGATCATGATTGAACCTCACGCATTTGCTTGAAATAAGCTCTCACCAAATTGTGATATCGCTGATCATCTAACAGGAAGGCATCATGGCCGTGAGGTGCATCAATCTCGGCATAGGTCACTTCGCTCTTATTGCTCAAGAGAGATTGAACAATCTCGCGACTACGATTGGGTGGAAAGCGCCAATCGGTAGAAAAACTCACTACCAAAAATTTGGCTTGTACTTCGGCTAAGGCGCGATTCAAACTACCATCGTAACGACGCGAAGGATCAAAATAATCTAAAGCACGCGTGATCAACAAATAGGTATTGGCATCAAAGTAGGTAGAAAACTTATCACCCTGATGACGCAAATAACTTTCAACCTCAAACTCAACATCAAAACTAAAGCGATAGTCGTTTGATTCCCCATGAGGGCGCTGTAACTCACGCCCAAATTTCTCGGCCATGTCATCATCAGATAAATAAGTGATGTGACCAACCATCCGCGCTAAACGCAAGCCCCGCTTGGGCACGACACCGTGCTCGTAATAATTACCACCATGAAAATCGGGGTCAGACAGAATCGCATTTCGTGCCACCTCATTAAACGCAATGTTCTGAGCGCTTAACTTTGGAGTCGAAGCAATCACAACGCAGTGCTCAAGACGCTTAGGAAATTGAATGGCCCAAGCCATCGCCTGCATCCCGCCCAAACTTCCGCCCATGACCGCGGCAAACTTTCGAATGCCTAACTTGTCTGCTAAGCGTGCCTGGGTGTTTACCCAATCCTCAACAGTGACTACTGGAAAATCTGCACCATAAGGTTTACCAGTAGCTGGATTAATACTCATCGGACCGGTAGAGCCAAAGCAGGAGCCTAAATTATTGACACCAATCACAAAAAAATGATTCGTATCAACCGGCTTGCCGGGGCCAATCATGTTATCCCACCAACCAATATCCTTAGGATCGTCGGGGCTTGGTCCCGCTGCATGATGGGATGCATTGAGCGCATGGCAAATTAATACGGCATTAGTTTTATCAGCATTAAGCTTGCCGTAGGTTTCAATGACTAAGTCATAGCCAGACAATAAGGCGCCACTCTGCAAAGGCAGGGGCTCGGCAAAATGGATGGTGTTTCTAGAGAGGTATAGCTCGCTCATTCTGACAAGAGCAGGCGCAAACTAACATCAGACGCATCCGTTGGCAATTTCTTAAAGCCGCTACGGGCAAATCGATGCCAACGACCTAAAACAAAACTCATCAACATCGCAGCACGAATGCTCACTTCTTCCTGACCCAGTTGAGCCCATGTACCGCCCTGGGTTTGGGCAATACGCAAGGATTGCTTTAGCGATGCCTCTACGCGATCTAGTACTTGAGTAATGCGTTCTTGCAGTCGATCATCTTCTTGCAACAAAGCATCGCCCAATAAAACACGGGTCATACCAGGATTTTTTTCAGCAAAGAATAAGAGCATTTGCAAAATACCGCGCGCTTGAGCAAGTCCAGATTCTTCTTTTTGATTGATTTGATTGATCAAACCAAAAACAGTCTGCTCAATGAAAGAAATCAAGCCTTCAAACATCTGCGCTTTACTTGCAAAATGGCGGTACAGAGCCGCCTCAGAAACCTCTATCTTGGCAGCTAAAGCAGCAGTCGTTACGCGTTCACCCCTCGGGTTTTGCAACATTTCTGCAAGGACTTGAAGAATCTGTAGACGACGCTCGCCAGGACGTGGTCGCTTGCGTGTTTTACCAGCGTCAGTATGATTGCTGTCGATATCGGCTGGCTCTAGAGATTCACGCATGGCTATGTACTTATCTAGAACGAATCATCGTACCGAACGCTTGTTCAGTCAGAATTTCTAATAACAAAGAATGCTCTATTCGGCCATCAATGATGTGTACTGAGTTCACGCCACTTTTAGCAGCATCTAAAGCGGAAGAAATCTTTGGCAGCATACCCCCAGAGATCGTGCCATCAGCAAATAAGGCATCAATTTCTCGGGCGGTTAAATCGGTTAATAACTTGCCACTCTTATCCATGACACCAGGAATATTAGTCATCATGACCAACTTCTCTGCATGAAGGATTTCAGCCATCTTGCCAGCCACTAAATCCGCATTAATGTTGAAAGCTTGACCTTCCGCACTAAAGCCAATCGGCGAAATCACCGGAATGAAAGCATCGTCCTGCAAAGCCTTCACTACTGCTGGATTAATCGCCTCAATCTCACCCACAAAACCGATGTCTACTTTTTTACCTGGCTCTGTTTCACTTGGAATCATCATTTTCTTGGCATGGATGAGTCCACCATCTTTGCCAGTCAAGCCAACCGCTTGTCCACCAAAGTGATTAATCAGCATCACGATATCTTGCTGAACCTCGCCACCAAGAACCCATTCCACGACTTCCATCGTTTCTTCGTCTGTGACACGCATACCTTGGATAAAGGTTCCTGCTTTACCAATTTTCTTCAATGCTTCATCAATTTGCGGCCCGCCACCATGAACCACCACAGGATTCATGCCGACTAACTTCAACAAAATAACGTCGCGGGCAAAACTTTCTTTAAGACGCTCCTCAACCATAGCATTGCCACCATACTTAATTACGATCGTCTTGCCGTGATACTGGCGAATGTATGGCAGTGCTTCGGCAAGAATCTCCGCCTTTAATAAAGGCGGGATATCACTTAGAGCAGGTAAATGCTTAGTCATTACAAATAGAATTTATTCGCCAAATAATTTTTGACGGAGTTCGCGACGCTCTTGAGCCTCAAGAGATAAATTGGCTGTAGGCCTTGCAATTAAACGGTTCAAGCCGATTGGCTCCCCCGTTTCTTCGCACCAACCATAGTCGCCAGACTCAATGCGTCCAAGCGCTTGTTCTACTTTTTTCAACAATTTGCGCTCACGATCACGGGTGCGCAATTCCAAGGCATGCTCTTCTTCGATAGTCGCGCGATCAGCTGGATCAGGAACCAGAATATTCTCACGCAAGTGCTCAGTGGTTTCAGATGCATTTTTTAAAATATCTTCTTTGAGCGTAAGCAATTTTTGACGGAAAAAATCTAACTGGGCAGCGCTCATGTAGTCCTTGTCGGACATCTTAAGCAATTCTGCTTCTGTTAAAGGTGCGCCCTTGACTGCTTTAGCGCTAGTAGCTTTGCTGCTCGCTTTTGTAGCGCTTGCAGGTTTTGTTGCTGTTTTTACCGTCATCTCATTCTTTCCTAGATTTGAAGCATTATTGCCTCATTCTGCCAAACTTTTACAGTCCTTCAATCAATATTCTTGAATATTTACCAATCTTGACCATGGCGGCGGATTGTACCCGAATCTTTCTAGACCAAACATCCCTCAAGCCCAGCCAATAGAACATCCTTAGGTAAATCAATGCCTATGAAGACCATCCGGGTTTGTTTAGGCTCAGCACCCCAAGGACCAGCCAAATCGCTGCCCATCATCTGATGAACGCCCTGGAACACTACTTTTCGATTGCTGCCCTTTACATAAAGCACGCCTTTATAACGCAGCATCTTTTCACCAAACACCTCCAAAATGCCTCCAAGGAAGTCTTCTAGCTTTTGGTGATCAAAGGGTTTATCACTACGAAAAACAAAGGATTGGATGCGATCTGTGTGGCCGGCATGGCCATGGTGGTGATGGTCATGACTATGGTCGTGGCCACAGGTGCTGTGATCATGGTCATGGGAGTGGTCATGCCCGCAATCGGCATGGTCATGATCATCCTGCTCTAAGAAATGGGGGTCAATATCCAACTTGGCATTGAGATTGAAGCCCTTGAGATCTAAGACTGCATTCAAAGGCACTACGCCCTTGGAAATAGCGCTGATCGGGGCTCTAGGATTCATATGCATTAAGCGACCGCGCAGGGCCTCTACTTCAGCAGGAGAAACCAAGTCTGTCTTGGTAATAAAGATCTGATCTGCAAAGCCTACCTGGCGCTGAGCCTCTTCATGTTCGGTCAGTTGCTGCTGGCCATGCTTAGCGTCTACCAAAGTAACGACTGCGTCGAGTACATAGTGGTCAGCAACATCGTCATCCATAAAGAAGGTTTGCGCGACAGGGCCTGGATTAGCGACGCCCGTGGTTTCAATCACAACCCGGTCAAAACTAATCTTCTTATCTTTACGCTGCTCCCATAGCGCATTGAGAGCCTCAACAAGATCGCCACGAATCGTGCAGCAAATACAACCATTGCTCATTTGCACAATATTCTCTTCGTGATCTTGAACCAAGATGTCATTGTCAATATTCTCTTCGCCGAATTCATTCTCAATCACTGCAATTTTTTTGCCGTGATCTTCAGTGAGGATGTGTTTCAACAAAGTGGTTTTGCCGCTTCCCAAAAAGCCCGTCAATATGGTTACTGGAATTAATGCCATGAATGATCCAATCAAAATCGAGATGTAATGCTTTCCCAAAGTGGGAAACCCACTATATTACCGAGTTCCTCAGCCTTTACCAGCCTTTGCGCGAGGATGCGCTTTATCGTATGCCTGAGCTAGGTGCTGGAAATCTAAAGAGGTATAAATCTGAGTGCTAGCGATACTGGCATGCCCTAGCATCTCTTGCACGGCACGCAAATCCTGCGAGGATTGCAAAACATGACTTGCAAAACTGTGGCGCATCATGTGAGGATGCACATGAGTTGGCAGCCCAGCCCGCATCGCTAGCATACGCAGACGCGCTTGCACCGTGCGTGGCGATAAACGCTTACCAGTCGCAGATAAAAATAAGGCAATCGATTGCTCGGGATAAGAACTGGCATCACGCAGCTCTCGCCAAGCAAGTAGAGACTTCATTGCAGGCGAACCCACTGGCACAGAACGCCTTTTTCCACCTTTACCTAAAACTGTGACTTCAGCAGCATCCCAATCTAGCCAGCCGGCAGACTCATGCTGACGATCTTTGCTTGGCATCACATCGATACCCAATAATTCTGATAGTCGCAAGCCAGAGGAATACAGCAAATCAATGATGGCGGCATCTCTGACAGACTCCAGATCTTTTTTCTCGTCTGCTTCTTTGACGGCTTGATTTACCAGTGCAAGCGCTTGCTCAACTGATAAGGCCTTGGGTAAAGACTTCAAACGCTTAGGCGCCTTTACATCATCAACGGGATTTGCGATTAAATTACTAGCCACTTTGCCTGCACGTGCATCACGCCGCGCATCTTTTTCAGTCAACCAGTCATACCAACCACGCCATGCTGACAGAGCTCGAGCAATACTTCTAGAAGACTTTTCTTTGGAATGTAAACGACCAGCCCAGCGACGAATATGAGCATTACTCACTTTTAATAAATCAACAGAATCTTCAAGGGCAAAATTTTGCAGATCGCTAAGATCCATGCCATACGCTTTTAAGGTATGTTGAGAAAGTTGCCGCAACACATGTAACTCATGCAAATACTCTTGCATGAGGGGGTGGAGTTCAGTCAGCTTTAGCTTCATAAGCCTGGATGCGATCCAAAGCTGCAGCAGTGAGTTCTGCAATTTGACGCAAATAGAAAGCGCCCATGTCTGCAGTAAATCGTGTTTCATCATTGCTGGCTAGCAGCAGTACTGCGGGAGATTGGATTACCCCAATGCTCCTGCCCAGCGGTAGGCCGATTGCCACCATACTTTGCCACTCTGAACTTATCGTAGTTTGCGATGCCAGCAAATCTACGCTGGCCGCTGCCAACTCTTTTGCTGAGCCGCACAAGGGGGTATCCACCCAAGGACCAAATGCTGAATTAGGCGAAAGCAATTGTGCGGATTCCACCTCAAAAACTTCAGCCAAGCCCGTCGTAATAGCGCCTTCAATATCGGCCTTGTTATTGGCCTTCATCAAACGCAACAACCAAGCCACTAAACTTTGTTGCGTCTTGTCGTTACGACTACCAAAGTGCAACATTTCGCTCAGACGACGATTGAGCTCTTGATTTTGGGTGCGCAATACGGTCATCTGACGCTCTTGTAAAGAGATCGTTCGGTCCTCATGAGGATGTTTAATCCGAATCTCATTAAAGAGATTGGCATAGCGCTCAAAGAAACCGGGTGTTGCACGCAACCACTCGGCAACCAATTCTTCTTGCTCAATTTGCTTAGGATCAATCGCGCTCATCTATCTCTTTCTTGGCTTACTCTTTATTAACTTACTTCACTTAATTTTTTTCGCAACAAATCGTTGACCTGTCCAGGATTTGCTTTACCCTGAGAGGCTTTCATAATTTGGCCTACTAGCGCATTGAAGGCCTTCTCCTTACCCGAGCGGAACTCTTCAACCGACTTCTGATTAGCAGTCAACACTTGATCAATGATGGCCTCTAGTGCGCCACTGTCACTAATTTGTTTAAGGCCCTTAGCATCAATAATGTGGTCAACGGTACTCATGGCTTTACCTGTAACAGCCTCTTCCCACAGAATTGCAAAAATATCTTTGGCAATCTTATTAGAGATGGTGCCATCTGCAACCCGAGTCAGCAATGGCGCTAAGTGCTCTGCCTTTAGTGGCGCGTCTGCAGTCGCAATACCTGCACGATTTACAGCCGAAGCAAATTCACCAGCAATTAAATTGGCTGCTGCTTTTGCGAGAGGCTTACCAACGATCGCCAATAAGTCTTCGAATACTTTTGCAGTATCGCGATCCTGGGTCAGCAATTGGGTATCGTAAGCACTCAAGCCATACTCGCTTTGCCATTGCTCGCGTAACTGAGTAGGTAAAGCTGGCATACCGCTTCGCACCTGAGCGATCCAAGCATCATCAATCACCACTGGCAATAAATCTGGATCCGGGAAGTAGCGATAATCGTTTGCATCTTCTTTGCTTCGCATACTGCGCGTCTCTTGACGATCAGGATCATACAAGCGCGTTTCTTGAATAACCGTACCACCATCCTCAATCAATTCAATTTGACGACGCACTTCATATTGAATCGCCTCTTCGAGGAAGCGGAAAGAGTTTAAGTTCTTAATCTCGCAACGCGTACCAAACTCTACTTGTCCTTTAGGACGAACTGATACGTTGGCATCACAGCGGAATGAGCCTTCCTGCATATTGCCATCACAGACACCCAACCAAACCACCAAAGTGTGGAGCGCTTTTGCGTAAGCTACTGCTTCGGCAGCACTGCGCATGACAGGCTCAGTCACAATTTCTAGTAGTGGAGTGCCTGCGCGATTTAAATCGATGCCGCTCGATGGCTCGCCATGGGGACCAATAAAACCCTCTTCATGCACGGATTTGCCAGCATCTTCTTCCATATGGGCGCGCGTTAGTTCAACTACCTTAACTTCATCACCTACAAGAATTTCTACTTTTCCGCCAACAACTACTGGAATTTCCATCTGACTAATTTGATAGCCCTTAGGCAAATCAGGATAGAAATAGTTCTTCCGCGCAAAAATACTGGCCGGTGAAATTTTTGCACCAACAGCCAATCCAAAACGGATTGCATGCTCAACTGCTTGGCGATTTAATACCGGTAACACTCCTGGTAACGCCAAATCTACTGCACATGCTTGGGTGTTTGGTTGTGCACCAAAGCGCGTACTTGCGCCACTAAAAATCTTGGATTGGGTTTGTAGCTGTGCGTGGGTCTCAAGACCGATAACGACTTCCCATTGCATCACACCACCTCACTTGCTTGACGCAAATGCCAATCACTGGCTTGCTGATATTGATGGGCGACTTGAAGTAAACGTGCTTCAGAAAAATAGTTACCAATCAACTGCATGCCAATTGGTAAATTGTTTGCATTAAATCCGCAGGGCGCACTCATGGCAGGCAAGCCTGCTAAGTTAGTGGAAAGTGTATAAATATCTTCTAAATACATTTGCACTGGATCTTTTGATTTTTCACCTAAACGCCAGGCTACATCAGGTGCTACGGGCCCAAGGATGACATCACACTCTTTAAATGCCGCCTGAAAATCTGAGGCAATAATGCGTCGAATCTTTTGTGCCTGTAAGTAGTAGGCATCGTAATAACCATGACAAAGAACGTAAGTGCCAATCAAGATGCGACGTCTAACTTCTGGCCCGAAACCTTCGGTGCGGGACTTCTGATACATATCACCAAGATCTTTGTAATCACTAGCGCGATGACCATAGCGCACACCATCAAAGCGACTCAAATTACTAGAGGCTTCTGCTGGAGCTAAAACGTAATAAACCGGTATTGAGAGTTTGGTTTTAGGCAAGCTGACTTCAACCAACTTCGCGCCTAAACTTGCTAAAGTTTTGGCAGCTTCATTCACAGATTTCGCTACATCAACAGCTAAACCTTCTGCAAAAAATTCTTTTGGCAAACCAATACGCAAACCCTCTAATGGTTTTGCAGGATTGGCATTGCCTTCTTGCCAAGCTTGATTCAGAAAGCGACCGTAGTCCTCCCCAGAATCTGTGAGCGAGGTCGAGTCGCGTGAATCGTGCGAAGACATGGCAGAAAGTAGTAGTGCGCAATCTTCAGCAGTTTTGCCCATCGGACCTGCTTGATCTAAAGATGATGCATAGGCGATCATGCCGTAACGAGAAACGCGTCCATAAGTGGGCTTAATTCCAGTTAAGCCACAAAATGCTGCTGGCTGACGAATCGAGCCCCCAGTATCGGTCCCTGTAGCAATCGGAGCTAAGCCAGCTGCTACTGCTGCAGCCGATCCACCAGAAGAACCGCCAGCAACGTGCGCAGAGTTCCAAGGATTGAGTACTGGGCCATAAGCTGAGTTTTCATTGGAAGAGCCCATGGCGAACTCGTCCATATTGGTCTTGCCTAAGCAAACCATGCCTGCGCCATGAGGGTTACTTTCATCCGGAATTCCCAAGTTCGCCACTACGGTGGCATCAAAAGGGCTTTGATATCCAGACAAGATTTTGGATGCTGCGGTCGACTTCCAGCCACGAGTAACGAACACATCTTTGTGCGCAACAGGGATACCGGTCAACTTACCAGCTTTTCCAGACGAAATCAGAAAGTCTGCTTTATTAGCTTGCTCTAAACTTAAGTGAGTATTCACATCAATATAGGCATTCCACTGTTTTCCAGCCTCAATGCGGTCTAAAAAATACTGGGTCAGCTCCATGCTAGAAACCTCTTTTGTCGCAAGTGCTTTTGCCATCAAAGCAATAGGTGTGTTGTGCCAACTCATTCAATCACCTTTGGAACCAAAAAGTAGCCATCATGCTGAGCAGGGGCTGATTGCATGTTTTCAGCACGATGATCTGATTCTGTTACTTGGTCAGCACGTAATGGCTGTGCCAATTCCCTCAGAAATAAGATAGGGTGCGCAAGCGGCTCTAAGCCACTAGTGTCGACAGCCTGCATTTCTTCAACGAGGGAAAAAATAGCCTGCAATTGAGGCAAAACTGCCTCAGCTTCTGCCTGGCTTAACTCAAGCCTGGAAAGGTGCGCAATGCGCTGAACATCATCAAGTTTCATGGGGCGCTAGAGTATCATTCCAATATATTTTTATTAACACCTTCTATTTTCCCACTACATCATGTTTAGTTTTTTCCGTAGCTACTTTTCCAATGACCTAGCCATCGATCTAGGAACCGCAAATACCTTAATTTATATGCGTGACCGGGGTATTGTCCTCGATGAGCCATCGGTTGTGGCGATTCGTCAAGAAGGCGGACCAAATGGCAAAAAAACCATTTTGGCAGTCGGAAAAGAGGCCAAAGCGATGTTGGGTCGCGTACCAGGCAATATTGAAGCAATTCGTCCCATGAAAGATGGTGTGATTGCCGACTTCACCATTACCGAACAAATGCTCAAGCAATTTATCAAGCTTGTGCATGAAAGCAAACTTTTAAGGCCAAGTCCACGCATCATCATTTGTGTTCCTTGTGGATCCACTCAAGTTGAGCGTCGCGCGATTCGCGAATCTGCATTGGGCGCTGGTGCATCGCAAGTATTTCTGATTGAAGAACCGATGGCAGCCGCCATTGGATCTGGTCTGCCAGTTTCTGAAGCTGCTGGTTCCATGGTGGTTGATATTGGCGGAGGCACCACCGAAGTTGGCGTGATGTCATTAGGTGGCATGGTTTACAAAGGCTCAGTTCGTGTTGGCGGAGATAAGTTTGACGAAGCGATTACCAATTACATTCGACGTAACTACGGTATGTTGATTGGTGAACAAACTGCTGAGTTAATTAAGAAAACCATTGGCTCAGCCTTCCCTGGCGCTGAAGTGCGCGAAATGGAAGTCAAGGGGCGCAATCTTTCTGAAGGTGTTCCACGTAGCTTCACCGTAACAAGTAATGAAATTCTTGAGGCATTGACTGACCCATTAAATCAAATCGTGACTGCAGTAAAAGCTGCTCTCGAGCAGATTCCACCTGAGTTGGCATCAGATATTGCTGAGCGCGGCATGATGCTAACAGGCGGTGGCGCCTTATTGCGTGACCTTGACCGTCTCCTGCTGGAAGAAACTGGTTTACCTATTCACGTGCCAGAAGATCCATTAACTTGCGTAGCTCGTGGTTGTGGCATTGCACTTGAACGCATGGATAAGTTAGGCGGAGTGTTCTCGCACGAGTAAGCGACATACACGTCGATCAGGGCATTGCAACATACCGCTCCTCCACTTTTCAGACAGGGCATACCAGCCTTACTTAAACTGATTGTCTGTCTGTCGATCAGCATTGCATTGATGCTGATCGATTTTCGCTTTAAAGCGCTCGACCCAATTCGCAACAATATAAATTTAGTTTTGCGTCCTCTTGAGTACATCATGATGGCGCCTCGCAATGTCATCGAAGTAACGTCAGAATATTTCACCACTCGCTCTACACTTGATCAAGAAAATCAGGTCATGAAAGCTCGCCAAGCAGAGCTATCTTTGTTAGCCAATCAATCAGAGTTCTTGATGGTTGAGAATCAAAATTTACGCGAGTTGATGGCGCTGCAAAAACAAGTGGCATTCAAAACCTTGCCAGTAGAAATTCTATTCAATCCGCCCAACCCCATTTCACAACGTATTGTGATTAATCGCGGCAGCAATGACGGTATCAAACTAGGCAACCCGATTGCCAACGATGCTGGCATTCTTGGCCAGGTGGTCCGTCTGTATGAGCGCTCTGCTGAAGTATC
The DNA here is from genome assembly GCF_018687935.1 of Polynucleobacter sp. JS-JIR-5-A7. NCBI lineage: Bacteria > Pseudomonadati > Pseudomonadota > Betaproteobacteria > Burkholderiales > Burkholderiaceae > Polynucleobacter > Polynucleobacter sp. JS-JIR-5-A7. The sequence goes on from NZ_CP061308.1 coordinate 2,093,238, forward strand.
ACTCTTAGAGGACCGTGACTTTGCGGTTCCCGTCCAAGTGGCTCGCAATGGTCTGCGCGCAGCTGTTTTTGGGGCTGGGCGTGGCAACCCTCTCGAATTACGTTATTTACCTGTTGCCAGCGATTTGGAAGTTGGCGACATTCTCCTGACGTCTGGAATTGATGGCATTTATCCTCCAGGCTTTGCGGTAGCGGTCATTAGCAAAATAGAGCGTAACGCTGATAAAAACTCTTCTAACGTGTTTTGCATACCAGTAGCCGCAGTCAATCGTTATCGTCAGGCACTCGCCTTTTTATACGACCCACAATTTGATGCCAAGGCGCCAGTCCTCAATAATAAGTCAGCCTCAGGCACACCTTTAACCAATAACCCAGGTCGTCGCCAGACTCGTGCGCGAGGCATGCAATGATTGATAACCAAAGTGGCTATATCCTGCGGCCAGTCAGTCCCCTATTTATTTACTTCAGTTTATTTTGTGCGCTGTTATTAAATTTTTTACCGTTTGGAAACTTCGGCTGGGTCCCCGACTTCCTAATCATCAGTATCGTATTTTGGAATATTCACCAACATCGCTATGTCAGCGTTATTTGGGCGTTTGGCTTGGGCCTGATGATGGATGTTCATAACTCAGACTTATTGGGCTTACATGCTTTTAGTTATTCGCTAGTCGCTTACATTGCCATTTCTTGGCATAGGCGCATCATTTCGCTTAACGTTCTATCGCAAGCACTGCATCTTCTTCCCATTTTCTTAATAGTTTCTTTGTTTCCTGTACTGGTGCATTGGATGCTGAGCGGAGAGCTTTATTGGTGGGCCCTAACAGGCGCTATTCAAGCGCTGATTGAAGCGTTGCTGTGGCCAATTGCCACAAATATTTTGTTGGCCCCACAACGCCGTCCGATTGATGTCGATCTCAATCGCCCTCTTTAAGAAGCTGTATGGTTTCTTTTAAAAAGCCTGATCTCGATTCATTTCAAGAGCGCATCCACATTGCGACCTTATTTGTTACGTTTTGCTTTTTAATCTTAATGACTCGCTTGGTATGGCTGCAACTCATCAGTCACGGCAAATATGCCTTACTTGCAGAAAGTAATCGCATTGCATTAGTGCCGGCGCCCGCTAATCGTGGGTTGATCATTGATCGCAATGGCATCGTCATTGGCAGAAACTACTCCGCCCTCACCTTAGATGTGAACGCAGAAGAGCTTAAAGGAAATGTCGATGAGCTCATTAACGAGCTCTCTGAAATCATCGATATCTCCCCTCGAGATAGACGCAACTTCAAGCGCTCTTTAGAGGATTCTCGCAATATGGGCACCTTTCCGCTGCGATCCATGTTGAATGAGGCAGAAACCGCTCGATTTATGGCAAATCGCTACCGTTTCCCTGGAGTAGATATCCGCGCCAGAAGCTTTCGCGAATATCCCTATAACGAGCTAGCCTCTCATCTCATTGGCTATATCGGTCGAGTTTCCCAGCGTGATAAAGAGCGTATGCAAGCCGAAATTGAGAACTCAAAGGGAGATGATCCTGATGCTCTTCAAACCTCCTTTTTGCCCGGTATTCAGTACGTTGGAAAGATTGGCCTAGAGCAAAGCTATGAAACTGTTTTGCGGGGCGTACCTGGCTACGATCAAGTGGAGATTACTGCAGGCGGCAAACCGGTAAGAACACTTTCTAACTCGCCATCAGTACCCGGTAAAAACATTGTGCTGTCGGTCGACATTAAGTTGCAATACTTGGTTGAGCAGCTATATGGAAATTTTCGTGGTGCGTTTGTAGCTATTGAACCTGAAACTGGTGATGTATTGGCATTCGTTTCTAAGCCTAACTTCAACCCAAACGATTTCGTTGAGGGTATTGATTCAGTAACCTGGAAAGAGTTAAATGACTCTCCACAAAAGCCACTCTATAACCGTCCTCTAAAGGGAATTTATCCTCCAGGCTCCACCTACAAACCGTTCATGGCTTTAGCTGCTCTAGAGAATAAAAAACGTACGCCATCACAAACGATTTTTGATCCGGGCTATTTTGATTTTGGTAACCACACCTTCCGCGACGATAAGAAGGGTGGTCATGGCACAGTAGATATGCAGAAATCCATTGTTGAGTCTTGCGACACCTATTACTACTTGCTTGCTCGCGACATGGGCGTGAACATGATGCACGACTTTATGAAACCACTTGGTTTTGGACAAATCACCGGGATTGATTTGCAAGGTGAATCCAAGGGTGTACTGCCGTCTACCGATTGGAAGAAAAATACTTTCAAAAAACCAGAGCAGCAGAAATGGTACGAGGGTGAAACGATCTCCTTAGGCATTGGTCAGGGTTATAACTCGTTTACTATTTTGCAGCTTTCTCACGCTATGGCTAACCTAACTAACAATGGCGTTGTGATGAAACCTCATCTCGTGAAGGCGATTGAGGATCCCTTTACACGTAACAGGGTGCTCACTACTCCAAAAGAAAGTTATCGCATTGATCTGAATGCTGAGAATATTGAGATCATCAAAAAAGCGATGGTTGAGGTGAATGTTTCTGGAACATCTGCAGCAGCATTTAAGGGCGCAGGATATGTTGCCGGAGGCAAGACTGGAACTGCACAGGTGTTTAGCCTGAACTCAAAAGAGTATAAGCATGGCTCTACTGCAGAGTTCTTGCGTGACCACGCTTTATATATTGCTTTTGCGCCTGCAGACAAGCCGACGATTGTGATCGCGATGGTAGTTGAGAATGCAGGCTTTGGTGCACAGCATGCCGCACCAATCGCACGGAAAGCCCTGGATTACTACATTGATGGCAAATGGCCTAAGGAGGTTCCTGAGTGGAAAAGAGCCCCATAAAAAAAATCCAATTACTATTTTTTAGTTTTTTTGCAGGATTAGATCGCCAGCTGGGCTTTATTTTACTTGGCTTAGCGGCTGTAGGCTTTTTTACTTTTTTATCGGCAAGTCAAAATACTCCCGTACAAATTGGGGATGAGTTACGTAATCTTGCGCTGTCTTTTGTGGTGATGTGGATAGTGTCTCGCATTCCCCCTAAGTGGTTAGAGATGGGGGCTGTTTGGATTTATGGACTTGGCGTTACGCTTTTAGTTGCAGTGGCCATCTTTGGATTAATTAAAAAGGGTGCGCGTCGCTGGCTCAATATTGGCATTGTGATTCAACCCTCCGAGATCATGAAGATCGCTATGCCACTCATGCTTGCTTGGTACTTCCAAAAACGCGAGGGGATTCAAAAGACTTGGGATTATGGAGTTGCTGGAATTATTTTAGCCATCCCCGTTTTTTTAATTGCCCGTCAACCAGATCTTGGAACTGCCTTGTTAGTTTCTGCTGCTGGACTCTATGTCATCATCCTTGCCGGTCTTCCATGGAAATGGATTCTGCCCTTTGTAGGAATTGGTGTTGTAGGCATCTTGCTGATTATTATTTTTGGCAGCACCATCTGCGCGCATGATGTAGCGTGGCCATTTGTACACAATTATCAAAAGAATCGTATCTGTACATTGCTTGACCCCAGCAGCGATCCTCTCGGCAAAGGCTTCCACACCATTCAATCGATGATTGCTATCGGCTCTGGTGGATTCTTTGGTAAAGGCTGGTTCCAGGGAACCCAAGCGCACTTAGAATTCATTCCAGAAAAGCATACTGACTTTGTCTTTGCCGTTTTCTCGGAAGAATTTGGCCTACTTGGAAACCTCGTATTGCTTGGGCTTTTCTTTGCACTCATTAAACGAGGCTTAGCAATCTCTGCAAGCGCTCCCAATTTGTTTACTCGTTTGCTAGGCGCTGCTGTGACTATGATTTTCTTTACCTACGCCTTTGTGAATATTGGCATGGTGAGCGGCCTACTTCCAGTGGTGGGCGTTCCATTACCCTTTATTAGTTACGGTGGCACTGCTTTAGTCACGCTAGGGTTTGGTGCTGGCATCTTAATGAGCATTCATCGCCATCGCCGCTTAGTGCAAAGTTAAGCAAGAAATTGCAGAAGTTGCATACATGAAGATCATATTCTTCAGGAAATAAAAAAGCCCGGCGTACCGGGCTTTTTTATTAACAAAGGAAGAATTACTTCTTACGCTTGTTCACTGAATCTTTAAATGCCTTACCAGCAGAAAACTTAACAGTTTTAGCAGCGGCGATTTTGAGTGGCTCGCCAGTTTTTGGATTACGGCCCATACGTGCAGCACGCTTACCAGATGCGAAAGTACCGAAGCCGATCAGTTGTACTGAATCGCCTTTAGTAACAGCTTTGATAATGTTCTCAATTGCAGAATTCAATGCGAATTCTGCTTTGGCTTTAGAGATCTCCGCGTCGTCAGCAATCGCTGCGATTAGTTCGGCTTTGTTCAAGTGAAGCTCCTTATAGATATTGATATCGGCGCACATTGCGCTTGCATGATTTTAACCACAAAAAATTACAAAAATAAAGCTGCGTAACAACAATTTTTAAAACAACTACAAATTAATCTTCCAGAACCTCTATACCAGACACAAAATATTCAGTATCCCCAAAACATGTTGTTGGCAATCCGATGTGTTGATCATATTTTAGAGCCACTTTTTTGCCTAGATTAGCATTTATTTTTTGTGCCACGGCATCATCACGCACCGTAAAGAGGAATTTTTCTGACATCGTTCCAGGCATGGAAACCATCGCTAATTCACCTTCCCAGGTTTTGCAAAGATATCCTCGATTAGAGAATTTTTGCACATAACCAGCACGCTCTCCGCTGCCATAACTCCATGTGAGCATCAACCATGTATATCCCGCAATCCCCACTAAGCCAATTAAAACAAGGCTTAAGAGCCACTTTATAAAGCCATTCATACGATCTTCTCCGCTCTATATCCTCATTAACCCTAACTGGGTGACCATATTGATTCTCCTTGAGTATATGAGGATATAGGGACAAGAAATAGTCAATTAAACACTTCCATACAAATTAAAATGTTAGTCATTACTTTGGATTGGCAAATCGCATGCAAGCTCGTCACATCATTTTTTTTATATTTGTAATCTCAGCAATTTATGTCTATTTCAGAGGGAGAGTACGTTTTGGAGTGGTGAGATCGCTCACCGACTATCAAGTCTTGTTGGCGCCGATCAATGCTTTACTGTATTTATTTTCCAAGGTCAAAGCTAGCGCATTTATCCCTGTAAACCAGTTTCCCGAAATGCAACCTTTAAAAGATAACTGGGAAACTATTCGCCAAGAAGCGCTTTCTTTAAATGCAGATGGTGCCATTGCGGTTGCTACTGGCTATAACGATATTGGCTTTAATTCCTTCTTTAGGACGGGCTGGAAACGTTTTCACCTCTATTGGTACGGCAAAGATCTGCCATCAGCACAAACAAGTTGCCCTAAAACCGTGGCCCTTCTCAAATCGATTCCCTCCATCAAGGCGGCCATGTTTGCCTCCCTACCACCTGGAGCAACACTGGTGCGGCACCGTGACCCCTATGCTGGATCCCTGCGATATCACATTGGATTAGTGACCCCCAATGACCCCAAATGCTTTATTGAGGTGGATGGAGAGCGTTATTTCTGGAAAGATGGTGAAGCGGTCATGTTTGATGAAACCTATATTCATTTTGCAGCCAATGAAACTGATCATCAACGCATAGTCTTGTTTTGCGACGTTGAGCGCCCTGTCTATACAAAAGTAGTACAGCTGCTCAATCGCTGGTTTGGGCGCTATGTGATGAGTGCTGCAGCCTCACAAAACGTTGCTGGCGAAAAAGTGGGCTTTGTGAATGTCTTATTTACCTACTTTTATCACCTTAGGGCACAAGCAAAAAAACTGAAAGCAAAACATCGCTCCGTTTATTACATCAGCAAATGGGTGCTGATCTTAGGTATTTTATGGGCCATCTTTTGGTAAGCGCGCCTCTTAGGGCTTTAGTATTTGAGCGATTTGCTCAGCGCTAATGGATCCCCAGATTTCCACTTGCTTCTTACGGCTATTTTGACCAGAAATGAATTGAATCTGCTTTTGCGGAATTTTTAACTGCTTAGAGAGCCAAGCCAACAAAAGCTCATTTGCCTTATTTTCTGAGGCTGGAGCTTGTAAAGAAATTTTCAGACAGCCATCATGTAAACCAACTACTTTGGTCTGTTTTGCACCAGGCTGGCAATGCAAAGTAAGGGCAATTCCAGTGGGGGTTTGTTTTAACCAAATCGGCGTCATTAAAGTACTTTAAACTTGAACCATGCCATATAAAAATTCCCAAGCTTTAGACCATCTATTTGCAAGTAATCGCCACTGGGCGGAAGACATGGTTGCCAAGGATCCTGATTTTTTCAAGCGCTTGGTCAATCAGCAGGCTCCGCAGTATCTTTGGATTGGCTGTGCCGATAGTCGAGTACCCGCAAATGAGATTGTGGACTTATTGCCAGGCGAACTTTTTGTTCACCGTAACGTGGCAAACGTCGTTGTTCATACTGATCTGAATTGCTTGTCAGTAATTCAGTTTGCCATTGACCTTTTGAAGGTCAAGCATATTTTAGTGGTGGGTCACTATGGTTGTGCTGGTGTTCATGCTGCCCTGAGCGATAGACGTGTTGGTCTTGCTGACAATTGGTTGCGCCACGTAAAAGATGTCCATCAAAAACATGAGCGCTATTTGGGGGAAATGTTGCCAACGCCAAAACGACAAGATCGTCTCTGCGAACTCAACGTCATTGAGCAAGTTGTCAACGTATGTGAAACAACGATTGTTCAAGATGCGTGGGCACGCGGTCAAGATCTCACCGTGCATGGCTGGGCCTATCGCTTAGACACTGGCTTAGTAAATGATTTAGGAATGTCGAGTAGCTCAACGGAAGAGATGCTTGATCGCTATGCCAAATCGATCAAACGTTACGAAACAGAATAAAACTCGTTTGTTCAAATCTTTTGCTAATTATGTAGGGCTAGTTTTTCTTAAACTCCTATCTCTACTCCCCTATAAGATTTTAGTATCGATTGGATATGGCTTAGGTTTTATTGCTGCCAGATTGCCAGGGGATAGAAACCGGGTGGTTAAAACCAACCTTCAATTGTGTTTTCCTAATCTCAATGCAGATGAAATTGATATTCTCAGAAAAAAACACTGGCGTCTTCTGGGTCGCAGTCTTGTAGAGAAAAGTATTATCTGGCTTGGCAGTGAAAAACAATTGAGCAAAATGATTGAAGTGAAGTCAGCTGTTGACCTCAAAAGTCGTAAGCCGCGCATTCTGGTGAATATGCATTTCACAGGAATCGAGGGTAGTATTATTTTGAGTGCGTTAGCAAAACGGATGGATTGGCCGCGAACTTCAGGATTTTTTCAGCGCATGAAAAATCCATTCTTCAATCAAAAAATTATTGACTGGCGCAACCGTTTTGGCGGCAACTCGATAGATCGTCAAGGCAATGCCAAAGCGATCATCCGCGAAATTCGTAATGGCGACTTCATCATCATTGCACCAGACATTGATTTGGGAATGAAAGATTCTGAGTTCGTACCTTTCTTCGGCATTGAAACCAATACCATTACAACCATCTCTCGCCTAGCAAAAATTACTGGCGCTGATGTTTGTATGATGGTCACCACTCTCAAAGATGATGAGTCTGGTTATCTTTGCGAGATCAGTAAGCCCTTAGAAAATTTCCGGGGGGATAACGTTAAGTCTGACACCGCTCGACTCAATCAAATTTTCGAAAAAGAAATTCGCCTTCGCCCCGCTGAATATTATTGGGTTCATAAGCGCTTTAAAAATCGCCCTAACCACGAATCAAACCCCTACAGCCCTTCTAAGTAGAGGACTCTCGCTTGCCATGAAAAAAGCGGAGGGGCTGGACGAGACTACTCAGCGAATCGCGACAGGCGCTCAGCACTGGCGGGCTTCATCTCTGTTCCAAGAGATGGATAAACATAAGCCAGTAAAACACCAAGGACAACGGCTACAAGCACCTGAAAATAAAGGATTTTATAAATCGGTGGATTTTTTTAAGATAGCAGTCATTACTTCTTCCCTGATTGAATATTCTGCAATGTCATAGTGTAGTCAATGTGAAGTGGTACCGCGCACCAAGTAGGCTCAGGCTTTATCGGATAATGCAGGTATGGAAGAAAAAGTTCGCGTCTCTAAATTACTATCTGAACTGGGCTTATGCTCTAGACGCGAGGCCGACTCTTATATTGAGCAAGGCTTAGTCACAGTAGATGGTGAAGTGGTAAATGAACTAGGTGTTCGTGCTTATCGTCATCAAAAAATTGAATTGCAATCTGGCGCTAAAGTGCAGCAAGCATCTCGCATTACCGTCATCCTCAATAAGCCTGTTGGATACATCTCACATTATGATGATGAGCAAGAATATCAACCGGCAGCATCTCTCATCACTCCAGAAAACTACTTTGGTAGTCCGCTGGATAGAGGTAGAAATCCGCGCTTCAACACCAAGGGACTTGCTCCCGCTGGTAGATTGGATATCGACTCCACAGGCTTGCTGGTCTTAACGCAAGATGGGCGCATTGCCAAACTACTGATTGGCGAGAACAGTCCGATTGAAAAAGAATATTTAGTACGGGTTGAAGGAGTACTCTCTTTTGAAGATTTAGATCGTCTTAAACATGGCCTCTTTCTAGATGGCGTGGCGCTCAAGCCAGCACAAGTGAGCTGGCAGAACGAAGATCAATTGCGGTTTGTTCTACGCGAAGGTCGTAAGCGTCAAATTCGTCGCATGTGCGAAATGGTGGGGCTAAAAGTGCTGGGCTTGAAACGCGTCAGAATGGGTCGCATCTCTTTGGGGCCACTACCTCCAGGCCAATGGCGATTTGTAAGGCCGGAAGAGCAATTCTAAAAGGCTTAGACGCTTATAATTGCGTCCTTACCTAGATTAACCAGCGCAGAATTACCATCGATACCTCCACCTCCAGCACCCCAGCCGCAGAAGTACTTAGACGTCGCAGCTTTGCCATCATCTCTCACCCAGATGCGGGTAAAACAACGCTGACTGAAAAGCTATTACTGTATGCAGGTGCAATTCAGATTGCAGGAAGTGTCAAGGCACGTAAAGCTAGTAGGCACGCAACCTCTGACTGGATGGAAATTGAAAAGCAACGTGGGATCTCGGTAGCCAGTTCTGTCATGCAGATGGAATATCGTGATTGCATTATTAATTTGCTCGACACTCCGGGGCACCAAGACTTTTCTGAAGATACCTATCGCGTATTAACAGCAGTTGATTCTGCCTTGATGGTAATTGATGCGGCTAATGGTGTTGAATCACAAACCCTACGCTTACTAGAAGTCTGCCGCGCGCGTAACACGCCGATTGTTACCTTCATCAACAAGATGGACCGAGAAGTAAAGCCGCCGATGGAGCTGATGGATGAAATTGAATCTGCGCTCGGCATTGAAGTTGTTCCATTTACTTGGCCTGTGGGTATGGGCAAATCTTTTGCTGGCGTAATCGATATTGCCAATATGCGCATGCGCATGTTTAAAGCTGGCGAAGATCGTGTGACCGAAGATTCTCATGCCGTCGTTGATGTCAATGACCCGGCCCTGAAAGAGCGTTTGGGCACAGATTTAGAAAATGCCTTGGCGGAAGTTGCCTTAATCAAAGAAGCCATGCCAGCGTTTGATCGGGAGGCATTCTTAGCCGGTCGCCAGTCGCCTGTTTTCTTTGGCTCAGCTATTAATAACTTTGGTGTACGAGAAATTCTGAACACCTTGGTTGAATTAGCGCCATCCCCTTGCTCACGTAAAGCATTACAACGCGAAGTGAGTCCAGCTGAAAATAAATTCTCAGCTGTGGTCTTCAAAATTCAAGCCAATATGGATCCTGCGCATCGAGACCGCGTGGCATTTTTGCGGATTTGCTCTGGTCACTTTCAGCGCGGCATGAAGCTCAAGATTTGTCGCAACAACAAAGAAGTTCGCACCAATAACGCCCTATCATTCTTATCGCAACGACGTGACATTTTGGATGAAGCTTTTCCGGGTGACATCATCGGCTTACCAAACCATGGTTTACTGCGTCTCGGTGACACTCTTACTGAAGGCGAGCAGCTGCAATTTACTGGACTACCATTTTTTGCCCCTGAAATTTTTCGCATGGTTGAGTCTGCCGATCCATTGCGGTCAAAGCAATTAAGAACTGGCTTGATGCAGCTAGGCGAAGAGGGAGCCATTCAAGTATTTCGTCCGATGGCTGGGGGCACAATGTTACTCGGTGCTTTTGGCCAACTGCAATTTGAAGTAGTTAGTCATCGACTGCAAACTGAATATGGTGCTGAGGTACACCTTCTCCCAGCACGCTATAGCTTAGCTCGCTGGGTTAGCTCAGATGATCCTGTTGCACTGAAAAAATTTACCCAGGAAAATATTCATCGTATGGCAGAAGATGTGGTCGGCGCATCGGTATTTCTTGCCTCTCATAAATCAGAATTGGATGTTGCTCAACAACGCTGGGAATCAATTCAGTTCCATGCACTGAGGGAGCATGCAGGTCTGATTTATCAATCAGACCTAGCTGGCTAATAGCAACCTTTATTGGCGAGCGGCATTGCAGTTGAACACAACAAGCAAAGATGAATCAGCGCTTTTAAAAGAAGCCTTCTTGCCGTATTGCGCGCAGTAAGCATTCGCTTTTTGAGTAAGCTGTTCGATTGATTCGCCACTGCTATTTAAAAAGGTTACGTGATTTGCATCGGATGCATCCGTGAAGACAGCTGCGCACCCTATGAATGCAAAACTGCATAACGCTAATAAAAAAGATCTCTTCACTTTGGCCCTGTTAATTTCTCAATGATTACAGCGCTTACCTTAGTGGCAAATGGTCGATATATCAAGATACAAATAATGGCTACAGGATAGGCTACGGCCCACATCTCAAGCCATACCGAAAAGAAACTATCTCCAGCACCGATACGAACAAAGGTTGCCACTAGAGTAATACTCAATGACATTAAAAAGCCCATTACCAAGGAGAAGATAAGGGCCGGAAGATTTATCATCATCTAATCATAGCGCTTGATTTTTTTAACTGTTATTCTGAGTGGTGATCACTATCTCGCGCCCTAAATAGGGGAATCTTTAGAGCATTGCCCTAGATTCATCACTCCTTTACTTTAGGAATACGAATGGCTGTAGGCCAAAACCAAAAAAACAGAAAAAACGATCCCATGCTCACAAAAACAGGCAAAACACGCCTAGGGCCACTTAACCCAGATCAGCTCACTAAGCTCATGGAAACCAGCACCAAACCAAAAGAAAAAAGCAAAATTTTGCGAGCACTAAATAAGATCCAAATAATTGCAGCATAAATACCAAGCCCCGATTAACGGGGCTTTTTCTTTCTGCCGGCAAGTTACCTGCGCTTGACCAACATTTTTTTGCTCAAGATGACAGTCGATACGACTAAGAAAGCAAACAACATATTCATCAAAGTAAGATGATCGCCCAAGAAAATACTTGCGGCTATTAAGGTGCAGAATGGTTGAATCAACTGCACCTGACTCACTCTGGCAATGCCGCCAATAGCGAGACCCTCGTACCAAAAGAAAAATCCTAAGAACATTGGAAATAGACTTAAGTACACGAAGCTGGTCCAGGCGATCGTATCAGCGCTCCAATATTCCGAATGGAATGTTAAATAAGACATCACTATATTGATTGGCAGTGAAATGACTAATGCCCAAGAAATAACTGCGCGGGGATTCATCTTCCGAGATAACTCGCCGCCCTCAACATACCCAACACAAGCACAAATACCACCGAGCACTAATAAGCCATCTATATAAGTAAAGCTACCAGCACTTTTGAGTAGCGCATAAATAACTACCAAGGCAGCACCCAGTAAGGAAACAAACCAAAAACCCAGGGAAGGGCGCTCCTTAAAGCGCAGAACTCCGATCACCGTTGTAGCTAATGGCATCATGCCCAAAATAACGGCGCCATGAGAAGAAGATCCTTCCTTCATAGCAACCGTTGTAAAAATTGGAAAGCCAAATACGACTCCTAAAGCAATCACAATAAACTTAACTAAATCCGTTTTACTGGGAAACTGAGCCTGCTTATATACAAGATAGGCTAAAGCCACTAGACCTGCTAAACATGCCCTACCAAAGGCAATGAAGTAAGGATTAAAACTGAGAATGGCAATTTTGCTGACAGGCAAGGTTAGGCTAAAGATCAGGATGCCGATAAACCCAATCAACATTCCTTTGCTTTCTTTGTTCACCGTCGCCCTTTATAAATTAGTCAATCTATTGTATTAATAAAGAGGGCTTGACAGGATCTAATATACAAATTCTGCTGAAGAAGGCGCCCACCTTTATCATTACCTCATGAATATCACTCGATTCTGCTTAGTGCGCCATGGTGAAACCGACTGGAATGTCGCACGTCGACTTCAAGGTCATACCGATATTGATCTGAATACTCATGGGGTAAAACAGGCCCAACAGATGGCTAAAGCTCTCAAGAGAATCAATCTGCAGTTTGACGTCCTCTATACAAGTGACCTTGTACGAGCAGCCAAAACTGCCAAGGCCATCGAAGAAATATTTGGGGTGGATGCAATTACTACTGAAGCACTAAGAGAGCGTCATTTGGGAGCGCTTCAAGGACTCACCATAATCGATGCGCCAAATCTTGAGCCCGAACTATGGAATATCCATCTGAGTAGAAATCTAGAGCATGACTTACGTGGTGGCGAAAGCATCAAACGCTTTGCAGAGCGTATTCACAGAGGACTTGAAACAATTCGCATGCAACACCTGGGTAAAACGATTTTGCTGGTCAGTCACGGTAGCGCCATAGAGATGATGTATCGACTAGCAAGCAATCAAGCCTTAGAAGCAGAAAGGACTGTATCTGTGCCGAATGCCTCGCTCAACTGGATTAGCCATGATGGATCTTCGTGGAAAGTAGATCGCTGGGCAGACACCAGTCATTTAGCAAGCTTAGCGCTCGATAATGTAGATCTTTAGGTCTTGCAACTGAAATCGCCTATGATGAGCTCATGAGATTCATTAAAACAATACAGCTCTCTTTGCTATTGGCAGCATTCTCAATGCCAATTTATGCCGCTGAAAATGTACCTGATGGCATCCCCGATCGCATCGTCGGAGACATTGGGGCTGCAGTCTACACCTCTAACCTACACATCGGAACCGAAGGTACCCAATCCATTGTGATGCCTTATGCTTTTTTTGATTACCAACGATTCTTTGTTCGCATCGATGAAGTGGGTATCAAGACTTTTAAAATGGGTTATGGCTATTTTGAGGTCATCGGAAAAATTAATTTAGATTCCTATAAAGTGAAGTCACCAATCAATGGCAACTCTATTAATCGTAGCGATCCAATTCCCTTGGGATTAGGCACTTTTCAAGAAACACCCATTGGTGGTTTTTTTGTGAACGCTTATCATGACTTTGGAAAATCTAAGGGGGCGCTTTATGAGTTTCTCTACTTCGCTGAAATTGAAACATATAAAAAAGTGGTTGTGTATCCACAAATTGGGGTGGAACGCCAATCAAGTCAATATGCCAACTATTACTATGGCATCAATCCTGGAGAGTCTTCACTTACGGGCTACAACGCTTACAGCGCCCCAGCAACTAATAATGTATTAGCAGGCTTTCTGGTGGAAATCCCCGTCCTTGACAACTGGTATGTCAACATTTACGGCAAACGGAAGTGGATGGGTAGCGGAATTAACAATAGCCCAGTGATGAACCGCTCATTTCAAGATAATATTTTTGCAGCTCTAGCGTATCGCTTTAAATAGTCTACCAAGGTAAAGCTGGAAGGAGAGGCTTAAGACCAGCTTTTTGTATTGTTGGTGCAGCCTTTGGCGAAGCTAAATATGCAATTAAATCTCTCGATGCAATCTGACTATTCACATTACTAGTAATGCCCGCTGAAAACAAAACTGTCTGCTGTACTTCTGGTGGAATCTCGCCAATGAAATCAACCCCTGGTATAGGAATCAATTCGCTAACCTGCTGAAAGCCTAACTCAGCGTCTCCTCTAGCAATCACTGTGCCTACACGCTCGCTGTAAATCTTCTTTGCCGTCTTACTCATCTGCTCTGCAATGCCCAGCTTTGGAAATAATTCTGTAGATAAATAGGTTCCACTAGCGCTAGCAGAATATGCCACAGACTTTGCATTCAGTAAGGCTTGCTTCAGTGCGGGGACAGTACTGATATCGGGCCTTGGCGAACCCGCCCGAACTGCAGCGCCAATTACGGAGGCAACCAAATCGACCCTACTTCCTGACTGTACTGCGCCACTCTGAATGAAGCGCTCTAATGCAGGCGCCGCCAAAATCAAAACATCAAATTTTTCATCTCGGGAGAGTCTTGAAGGAATGGAGTCAGGCGCACTTCCCATCGAAGAGCCATACGAGATGATGACTTTATTAGAAGATTGTTTTTCATACTCGGGCACTAGATCTTTGAGGGCTTCTGCAAAAGCACCCGAAGTAATGACCTTTATCTCTGCAGCAAATGAGGGACTTACAAAAAATACAGTTGCAAGAAAAATGAAGGTCGTGACTCTAAGTGAGTGAATAATTTTCATTTTTTAGTGAATGTTAGATCAGAGCAAGATAAGAAATATAGTAACAGCTTAGTTTCTTCAAATGACTTCCAAAACCTTACTTAAAGAGTTGCCCTCAAAATTTGGTTGCTCGCCAATTTCCTCGAATGGATGCCCAAGACGATTTACCCAAAATACGTCATACCCATACCATTTAGCTGCTAGTGCATCCCAAGCATTGCTTGATACAAATAAGACTTCCTCTTTTTTTACAGGAAATGATTTGAGTAGCAACTCATATGCCTGGGGGGCGGTCTTAAATAAACGCACCTCTTCAATCGTGACCACTTTATCTAAATACGGCTTAAGGCCATTGCTTTCTACTACTGTAGCAAGCATCTCTCTACTGCCATTAGACAGAATTGCAGTAGAGGCGCCACGTTTTTTTATTTCTTGAAGAACCATCAAGCTATCTTCAAAACTACTGAGCTTGGCATATTGATCCATTAACTGCTTTTCTATTAATGCAGTCAGCCCTAATCCTAATCGCTTACAGACATAGCGCAGTGAGCGAATGGTTAGATCCCAAAATGGCAAATAGTGTTTACTACCAACGGCACTAGGGTCGCTCATAGTGACAAGACGGGTGTAATCAATTTGCCGATCGCGCCACATCAATGACAGCGTTTGACCATGTCCAGGAAACAATGCTTCTGCCAATTCTCCCATGGAGTAAACGTCAAACAACGTTCCGTAGGCATCGAATGCAATTAGCTTATACATGTCACCCCTTGAATTGATTATTTTTTATTATCGCTCGGTACTAAGGAATGGCATCGACTAAAGCCAAAGATATGAATTCTTTGACTATGTCGGCTATCTGTAGCCCAGCACGTCGTCATGAGTTCTTTTTTGGCCCTCTACGAATCGTTTACTACATATCCCCGACCCACTATGACTAGCTTCTTTTCTTGCGTCTACCTGCATTTGATACATCGCCTCAAAACAATCTCTTCGATTCACGAACTCAAAAGCTTTTGTATGCGTTTGCTTGCCTTTATAAAAGTAGAAAAAATCTAAAGTCCAATACTGATCACCCTTAATGCCCGTATTCAAAGATTCTGATAGTTGTGCAGGAGGGTGACTGACGCATGCACTTAACAAAAATATAAAATAGATAAGGAAAAGCTTATGCAGGTTCAATCGATCACCTATTGAGTAACTCTATTTTTCAAGTTTATAGAAGTTTATGGTTTATCGTTTTGAACGACAAAATAATCCAACCATCACCAATGCCGGCAATATTTCAGCAAGTACAAATCCGAAGACATCATTTGGAGCAATGCCTACAAAAGTATTTGTGAGAGTTCTTGCCACAGCAACTGCTGGATTCGCAAAAAAGGTTGAGGAAGTAAACCAATACCCTGCAGTGACAGTTAAGGCAACAAGCATGGGCACTCGATCTTTTACTTCTTGATCGCCAATACGAATTACTGAAAGCAATACGAGAGTTGATACAAACTCACTAATCCAAATACCTAAGCCAGTTCTGACTTTGGTTGATTCTTGAATGATAGGAAGACTAAACATCAAATGCGTTAGCCATATTCCAGCAATAGCGCCAGTGAACTGACAGCCCCAATAAGCTAACATCTTTTTGAAATCAAGATGTCCTAGCCTCCAAAACATCAGGCTCACGACTGGATTGAAATGAGCGCCTGAGATGGGGCCCAGTAACACAATCAAAGCGTAAAGTCCTGCTCCAGTAGCAATACTATTTCCAAGCAAAGCAACTGCGGCATTGCCAGCGGCCAAAGACTCACCCATCAGGCCAGACCCTGCCACTATTGCCAACAATAGTGCTGTGCCAACAAACTCACTGAGATAGCTTCTCATACTTTTGTATGAATCTCTTTTAGGCTCATTGAATCCAATTTATCTAATGGCATCGCAGCAAGAATATCAATGCGCTTCTGAAGTCCGTTCATCACATTAACAAAAGCTGCCTTTTTCTCCAAGTCAGTACCTTGCACTTGTGATGGGTCAGGAAAGCCCCAATGCGCTGTTGCAGGATTACCAGGCCAGAATGGACATTGCTCACCAGCCGCATTGTCACAAACAGTAATAATGAAATCCATCTTCGGCGCATTGGGCTCTCCGAAAACATCCCAGCTCTTAGACTTTAATTTTGCTGGATCCATGCCCATCTCTAATGCCAACTCCCTAGCAATAGGATTAACAGATGTGCCCGGGGTCGAGCCAGCAGAAAAACCAATAAGCTTGCCACTGGGATGAGTCGAGGCAAGAGCCTCGCCTAAAATTGAGCGTGCAGAATTATGCGTACAGAGAAAGAGAATGTTGTATTGCTTCATTGCTTGTCTTTAGTTAATTAGTAATAAGATTTTTTAGTGATCGATAAAATTTAAACTATAGCCAATGGCATGGGGGTTTGAATATCGGCAAGCTTGATATAAAACCGTAGTCTTTTCATTTGCAGCTCACCTTCTTTTTCTTGGGGGCCTCACAAGACTTGCCACCACAGCAGTTTTCCAACAAAAAGTCGCTTAAGGTATTTACTAAGTTCGTATTAGGTCGGTAGATTAAATTTCTACTTTGGCGCTCAACTACCAAAAGATTAGCATTCACCAATTCTTTTAAGTGAAAACTCAAAGTTGCATTAGGGATGCCTAACTTCTCAATAATTTGACTGGGCGTTAAACCAATATCCCCTTTTTGAACAATCAAGCGAAATACATTAAGACGGCTTTCTTGTCCGAGTGCAACAAATGCCTCAACAGCTTCTATATTTTTCATGTTTCTATAATAATGGAAATATATGACAAAGAGGTTACATAATTTTTCGCCTAATACCCATATTCATAAAATTTAGAATTTGCTAGGAAGGATGCTTGGGGGCCTAGGATATCTAAGCCTAGTGGCTCTTCAAATAATCAATTACCCAGGCTGGATCACTATCACTTGGGAAAATTGGATAGTGAACAGCTTCAATCACACCATGATTAGCAATTAATGTAACCCGCTTCAATAAAATCATCCCTGATGTTGCAAAGGTTGGCATATTCAATGCCTTTTGAAATTGATAGTTCACATCACTGACAACCGGAAATGGCAGATGCAGTCTATCGGCCATTTCTTTTTGATATTCAGTGGATTGAACGCTCAAACCTACAAGCTCCGCACCTAATGCTTGAAGCTCTTGATAGTGATCTCTAAACGAGCAACTTTGCGGCGTACAACCTCTTGCCCCAGGAATTTGATCCCAGCCATCAGGTAAAGCAACATTCGGCCGCCCTGTCATCGGATAACAATAGATAACGAATTTGCCTTTGATATCGCCAAAATGAATAGCCTTACCATTGGTGGCATTTAAAGAAACCTTAGGTAGTTTCATTCCCTTCAAATGATTGGTCGAGCCATCGTCTTGAGGGATTGGTAGACCTGCAGGAAGTTCATTAAAGTTTGTCATAGATCTGGGATAGTCAATGCAATATTTTCAGCAACGCTGTTATTCAAACTGTTGCATCAGGCACTAATCATTTTCTTTAAGCATATTGACACGACTAATAATCCAGCAAGCACCAGCAATCAAGATAATAGCCCCGCTCTCATAGAGCAGGATTGAAGGATTTCCATCTTTGCCCTGAAGGATAATTAATCTACTCAATGCAGTCATTGCAATAAATAAAGGGATTGTTATAGGAATACGATGGCTAGAATAAAAGGCTGCCAGCATCCCAAGTACCTCGGCATAAATAAACATCAGCAATAGATCTTGTAGCTCAACACGACGGCTACTAATAAGGGAAAAAACCTCTTGGCCCATTGCTGCAATAGTAAAAATCGCAATAGTAATTAAAAATAATTTTTCAACAAAGCCAATGATATTTTTAACGTTCATACGCTGACCTTTTTAATTTGGAATTCAATTTTAAATACGCCCTAATATGTGCAGGGCATATATCACTCTACTTTCTAGACTTATATTTTTGTATAGCCTCTTTTAAATCTGAATATTCCTCGCATCCAAATGTACAAACTTTATCTAATCTTGCCAATAATGCCTCAGCGCCTGGTAAGTCATTGTTAATTAACTTTAGCTTGCCGTAATACTCAAGAGCACCGCGATGATTTGGGTCTATTTTCAGGGCGGCTTGATAATACTTTTCAGCCCCAACCAAGTCCGGCGGCTGTTTCTTGCGAAGACTGTAACCCAACAAATTATTCCAATCAGCAGAGCTTATTTCATTGGCAGCCTGTAATTGTTTTATTGCCTGATCATATTTTTCAGCTTTAATGCTTGCCCTTGACTCTGTTAGCCAAGCCGGGTCTGACTTAATAGGTGCAGTATCTGCAGCTTGAGATAGTCCAACCATGGAAATGAACCATAGTGCCGCTAGAAATATTTTTTTCATTTGAAAGCCTATAAGTTAGAGAATCTTTTTGCTGATTATTTAATTGCCACTTGAATAGCATGCGTATGAAAACACTAAAACCACCCAAAGGTGGCTTTAGTGTTTCTTAGCGGCTCCAAGCAGAATCGATCAAAGCCTTAAATGCTCCACCTTACTTAATTAGACCGCAGGCAATTCTGGGGCCTGAGTTACCCGCTGGCTGTGATTTGTAATCATCGGGGTCGCGATGAACAACAACTGATCTTCCCAATATTCCAGTAGGGCCACTATTAACTGCAAACCCACTTAACTTTGCCGAATACACTGCATTGCCATTGGCGTCCGATTTAATATTTGGCATATCTCCAGCATGATTTGAGCCGCTTCCAGGCATACCATGCGACTGTGTGTCTGGATTAAAGTGTCCGCCCGCACTGGTTGCATCAGGGGCAGAACAATCTCCCTTTTCATGAACATGAAATCCTTGCTCAGCATTTGGCTTTAATCCGGAAAAGTTCCCGGTTACCAAAACATCATGTCCTTGCCAAACAAAGTTAACCGTACCTTTTGTATTTGATCCAGAACGTGAATCCAGGGTGGCCGATGCTTTTTGGCCGGTTCCATGCTCCATGGATTGGCAAGCCACCAAAGACATAACAGCAAGCGCGCCCATTGTTAAAGAAATCCCTTTAATCATTACCTGTCTCCTTTTGTTTATATTGCTGCAAGCTAGATCTTGCCTGATTCTCACAAAAATACCATTAAATCAAAAAAGACCTCTTTCAAAGTAGTCTTATTAATTCATTTATTTAAGGGTGGACGGTATCAAACTCTGTCCTCAGGGCTTGGGACTGGGATAAATCGCATGGGAAAGATGTTTTCCGTTTTTATTCACCTTCACCAAAACCATATCACCCACCCCAACTACTTTGCCAGTGAAGGCCTGAATATTGACATGGTGTGTTACCAGAATGAGTGGCGCCTTAGATTGCCTAGACAGCTCGCTTTTAATGAGCTCCTCCAATTCTTTGGTTTGCTTCTTTTCTAGGCTCATATTGTCAAAAAATGAGCCGAGTGATGGTTCAATTTTTATTGGACCTTTATTAAGAAGGGTTGCTGTATCCAAACATCTACACCATGGACTACTAAACACGTCTGCCTTTTGAATACCTTGGCTAGCTAACCACACCCCTATTGCCTTAGCTTGTCTTTTGCCGTAATCATCTAAGTTACGCTGAGTGGAGCACTGGCTAATGACATACCCAGCAGGATCTCCATAGCCAGGAGCATCAGCGTGCCTCATTAACAGCACATGCTGACCATCCTGCAAATCATTTGCCAGAGTAGCCATTACTTGCTGAGCAATACAAAGACTGCTCAGTAAAAAAATGCATGTAGTAATGGTTCGATTAATACGATTCATAAAAATTTTGTCATTTTGCAAGCTAGCCACACCATCCTAATTGATGTCCAATAATCCTGCCAGACAAAAGATAATGCCCCGCATAAAGCGGGGCATTATTGAGTTCTTGGTAACCCGGATCGGAATCAGCAAGAGCCAAGGATCTCTAATCCAGCTTAACCACTCTTTAGAGCTTTTTCTAGACAGGCAGATAAATGCTCATAATGCTTAATCGCTTTTGTCGTAGGAATCACAAATTTTTTGCGCCCATCAGTCTTATCTTCATTGAGCTTTACATAACCCATGGCGACTAAATTCTTAATACGTCCGTGGAGCGTCGCTTGTGAGCCTAGCTCACTTAAGGAAATTAAATCGCCCACCAAAAGCTCCTTGCCTTGAGTGGCAGCCAAGGTAATCTTGTTCAGAAGTTGCTCTTCGGTTGCGTCTAGTTTCTTGCCTGGATTCATATGATCAAGGCCATCTAAGCAATTTAAAAAACGAATATAGGCTGAAGGGTTAATAGCTTTCATAATCTCAATTCTACCCCCCGAAGGGTAAACACCACTATGCTATGCACCAATTAAATTCATAATCATTTAATGCCTATTTTCAAGGCTTCTAGCCAATTTCTCTTCGAAATCATCCTTAGCGCCGCTCCGTATATGGCATTCTTTTATTTCAATCAAGCCATCACGGCACCACTTGAAGATGCCAGGGGGGTTAATTGGATTTTTCTCCCTGCAGGCATTCGTATTTTTATCACTCTAATATTAGATTACTCTGGCGCTATTGGCCTAGCCATTGCTTCACTCTTAATTAACTACATTGGTTTTTATGAATACGGTATAACTTCTACAGTTGGTATTGCGATTATTTGCGGAGTAGCGCCACTACTAGGTAGGCACTTTGTCATTCACAACCTCAAAGTTCAGCCCGATCTTAGTAACATTTCATTAAGACAGCTCTTGGTGATAATCATTGCATATTCATTCCTGAGTTCAGGCCTACATCAACTTTGGTTTGTGATAATGGGTCTAGATTCTGGCAGTTGGAATCATTTCATTGCCATGTTCTGCGGAGATATTGCAGGCTCAATATTGTTTGTGGCCGTTATTAAATATGGGATTGACTTAGTTAAGGGAAGG
Organism: Polynucleobacter sp. JS-JIR-5-A7; assembly: GCF_018687935.1. Lineage (NCBI taxonomy): Bacteria > Pseudomonadati > Pseudomonadota > Betaproteobacteria > Burkholderiales > Burkholderiaceae > Polynucleobacter > Polynucleobacter sp. JS-JIR-5-A7. The sequence goes on from NZ_CP061308.1 coordinate 2,114,726, forward strand.
CTAGGCAGAGATAACTTGATTGAGTAGCGCCCTTTTAAAGAACGCTTCATGCTGGAGATAATCTAAGATTTCTGACTAAGTCTTATTTGGTAGGGGCCGAAGTTGGCTTACCTTTTTCCAAGATCACGGTTGCCAATAATTTGGTGATTCCTTTAGCCGTATTCTTTGCAGCATGCACTTTACCGCCTTCAATAATAAAACCATCGCCTTCTTTCAAAGAGGCCATCGGTTTTCCTTCAACCATTAAATCTACAGAACCCTCTAATATATAGCCCACTAATTCGCCAGGATGGGTATGAGGAACTTCAGCGGCGCCAGCTGGAAACTCAACAATCTGCAAAGTGGCCTCTCTTCCGGTGCTACCCACATCCGATTTTTGAAGTACCGTACGTTTTGGTCGCAACTCGTCAGTCTGCGTCTGCGCGAACGCAAAGTGGGCCATAAAAAAACTGATCGACAAACCCAGCCCAAGCCATTTTGCTAGTTTCATTTTCGGTCCCTATTAAATTGATGTAAATATCGTATCGTAAACTGATTCTATGTGAGGATATATGAGACTACTAGGCCCTAGAATAGCTAATCTTTGGGGGCGTATTGCATCTCACCATTACCAAATGACCAGTTTTCTTTATTCACCTCAATCAAATTGATGACAATGTCTTGAGGTCTAACTTTAAGTCTTTCAACCAAGCCTTCACATATGGCTTTGTAGAACTTTTTTTTCAGCTCAGTAGTTCTACCCTCATTTAAAGTCACCTGAATAAAGATAATATCTTCAGAATACTCAATGCCTAGATAACTTTTAGGTACGACTAGCTCCTGACTTTCGTGCTTAGTAATAACTTGAAACTTATCATCTTTAGGCACATTAATATGCGCCGTCATCACTTGATAAACAATTTCGCCTACTTGTTGGGCAAAACCTTCTGGATGTTTTTTACTTAAATCGATTCTGACAAATGGCATCTAAATATCTCCTTGGGTTTTATTTCTTGAGCCGCTCATTACTTGGAAAAAGATTCTTTCTGGACTCTTCATCAACCTCTGTCTTGAAAGTGAATTTAGTCTTAATAGCTTCAACAGCCTGAGCACTTGGCTTGGCATTGATTTCATCTAACAATCGCTTCACACTAGGCAACTTTTCCCAGGCACCTTCACCCAATACAAACGGAATCACTCTGGCCCAACCCCAAACAGACATGTCCACAATGCTGTAGTCACTGAGCATATAAGGCTGTTTAGCTAGATGCTCTTCAATTAATAACCAGTGACGCCATGCCTCAAAATCATAGCGATTGACCGCATATTCTTTTGGCTCTGGAGCAAAGTGTTTGAAATGAACAGCTTGCCCACAATACGGTCCAATACCGGTAGCAACAAACATAAGCCATGAATAGAGCTCAGCATGTGCTTGCGGCGTATTTGTTGGCATGAACTTGCCAATCTTCTCGCCCAAGTAAAGCATGATGGCATTGCTATCAAACACCTTAATGTCGCCATCAACTAAAGCAGGCGTCTTTCCATTGGGATTGATTGCTCTAAACTCTGGTTTGTGTTGATCGCCCTTACGGGTATCAGTCACAATGATTTCGTAAGGCGTATTGGTCTCTTCTAAATACAGGGCTACTTTCGCTGGATTGGGTGATGGGTGATAGTAGAGCTTAAGCATTTTTTATTCCTAGAAGTCAGTCTCTTTTAATAATACCCACAAATGAAAAACCACCCGAAGGTGGTCTTTGTGTTTCTTGGTGGCTTGAGGTGGAATCGATCGGGGCTGAGGATGCCTGATCCTTAAGGCATTAGTGATTATGGCCCTTATTATTCATTGGCATCTGACCGTCGATCATTTTCTGATGTTGTTTCATCATGTCGCCATGCCCATCAGGATGGCAAAACTCATGATCCGAGTTACCACCCATTTGATGAGGATTAGCGCCTTTGTATCCTAGAATACTTGGATCAAGCATGCCGGCGATCATGGCAATGTGTCCAAATACCAAGAACAAGGCGACACATATCGCATGAATTTTTAGCTTGCCCATTTGGTCTAGCGTTCGATTTACTAAACCCAACTCTTGTAGGGCAATCCAGATCAGCGGCAATCCTGCGATGACATAAGTGCTAACAGCGATTACATCAATCACTGTTCTCCACTCGCCTGCCTGTGTAACAGGAATAATGGCATTAGTCACAATGTAGTAAATGATCCCAACAAAGTAAACGCCTACAGCAATTCCAGAAAAGCGATTGAGGTAATAAACAGCACCATCGAACTTGCGAGTAAAGAGTAGATATAGCTCAGTGATAGCTAAAGTCTCTGCCAAGATGATTGGGATGGCCATAAAAATAATTAAATTCCAGGGCTGATTAACAGCCAATAACTCCATGTAGTGAGTCATGTTCATAAGATTTCTCCAATAGATTACGGTGGCTGGATGCCACAAAAATTAGTTAATGCGTAGTTAACTAATTAATCTTGGAGGTTTGAATATATGACTTGGAACTGCCTCAACAATGAGTTGGAGCACTTGAGAAACAAAGTGATTTGAGAAATCTGGCTGGATATATTGGCTAGTAGATAAGTTTGCTATTACGCCCAAACAGCATTGATGCTGTGCTTGATGATTTGTTGATTGCGAGTTCTCAACATTCACATCTCTTTTTGTATGGCAATCATGCTGAACTACATGCCCAGAATGAGCTTGTGATTTAGAGTCAGCAGATAAGGGCATGCTAGCCGCGTGAATCAAGCTGGCAAATAGACTAAAGCAAAGGCTGATACATATCCTTCTCATAATTCCATTCTACGCCCAACAAATAAAAACCACCCGAAGGTAGTTTTAGTGAATCTTGGTGGCCCGGGGCGGAATCGAACCACCGACACAAGGATTTTCAATTCTTTTTACAGGATTAATACTGACTCTTGATATTTCCCTTTTGAGCCAATTGTGGAAACATTTCGGCTGCCAACTCCAGAACAATCTTGATGCCTTATTTTGGAATAATTGGACTATTTGGATCTTTTGGCATCGAAGGAGCTGGGTAACCCGCAGCATGGGAAAACTTAACAATGCCTGGAATCATTTCCTTAGCCAATCCTGAATATACTGGCAGCAGATTATTCAAATCCGGCGCCTTATATTCTGAAACTGGTCGCGCGACTGGGGTAGGCCATGTACTTGGATCGCAAGGGGTTGTCCGTATGAAGCAAGGCTCATGCGTTCTCACACTGGCATCACAGGCAGTAAATGGTTTGCCAAGATTCTATGCTTTACGCAAACTCGCAATCATAGAGGTATCACGGAATTCTTTAGCGAATACTGTCTTCCCAGGAATCCATGACAAAATCATTACCACAAGAACAAGATAGCCAGATCTGCGGAAATCAAATCTTTGTTGGCCTTTTGGCACTGATGGATCTGGAGCAGGAACCAATGGAGGTGGCACGCGATCATAAGTTCCACCCGGCTCATCCCAACCAAGAAAAAAGTGTTGAGCACATTAGACCCTGCCCGTGTTGTTGACTCGTTTAAGACGAGCGAACAGTTCTTTTAGTCTTTTAATCTTCGCTTTTTCAGTTGTAGGTAGTTTAAATAGAGCGGTAGCATCTTGAACTTGCTTTGCTGGCTGTAATTTCTTTTTGATTTCTTCTAATGTAGATGACATTTACGAAAAATCAGTTAAAGTTCGCACATATATTATGCTTAAAGCTTTGCTACTAGTGCGTGCCCTCCAATAATCTCTCTATTTGTAAAATGATCCCAAAACTTAAAGTTATATACATTAGGATCTCTAAACATCTTAATTTGAAATCCAATAGACAAGTCTTCCAGCGGCAAACCCTGCTCAAAAACCCCTTGAAGACTACCCTGTCTAACTCTCAGGAGTTCAATATTATTTCTAGTATGCTTCCTCAACATATCAATAACCTGAGAATCTAATTTTTTATCAATATCAATAATTGAAGACCCTCTGCCTTCTTGTGAAAAATTTACAACTAAAGCTGTATTTTCAAAATTTGAAAAGTCATCATTAGAGGGAATTATTACTATTGTTAACTTATCAAAAAAAGAAGCACTAAGAAATTTTTCACCAAGAATAAGTAATTTTTTAGAAATAAAACCTTCCGCATCTGAAGAAAATTTTGTAATTTCTTCTTTTACGTATTCTTCATCAAGAAAGTAAAGTGGGGACTCATATTGCTCTAACTTATTTAAATCTTTTCCAAAAATATTTAAACGTGAAGTTTCTATTGGGTTAATTCCAATAACTTCAGGAAAGGTAGCCTCTACATATTGTATAAGGTCATCTGGAGAGTTTTTGATATTAATTCTTTTTACATCTAAATCTCTATTTATTTCTGTAAAGTATCCGGCGTATGGGATAACGAATTTTGGCATAGTTGCCGCCACTAATTTTTTTACGTAATGTGTAAGTACCGAATTTCTGTTTGCGTTTGCTATTTCAATTTTTTTCTGTAAATCAAAATTTTCAATCCGAGAAGGAAAAGCGCTCGCCCCACCTGCAAAGAGAGTAAAAAGCATATCTACTTTTGGTAAAACCCAGTTGTTAGGCATATTTGTGTCTACCCCAAAAAAAATAACGTTTTCTTTAGTGTAGACAAGCAAAGAGCTGTCATCCCTATCATCGCCTGATTTAACAATAATTAGCTTTATACTTTCATCTTTATTTATGGTCACCTCCTCAAGGAAATCAGCAATAATTAAGTTGTTATATCCTAATTTTCTTAAAATAGTTTCAACTGACTTTGATTCAAAGTTTGGCACTAAAAAACACTTGTCTTTTGATACGTATTTCTCAAGCGTAGGAATGTGTAGGTGATCTGAATGATTATGACTTATGTAGATTAAGTCGGCATTTACAAGTCTATCTACTGCCTCAACACTTGGCGGATATAAGTGCCACCATCCTGTAGCAAAACAAGGTCCAATGTACCAAGGGTCTGTGATTATCGAAATGCTGCCAGCCACTAAAGATACTGAGGCGTGAGCATTGAAATCAATTCTTATCTCACCACCATAAAGCATTTCACACGGCACTAAAGGAAAAGACTCATCTTCCTTTAGTACACATAGAATATTTTCTTTATCTACTACCTTTAGTTGTTTCTTTGGACAGGCGTTTTCATATACTCCTTCACTAAGCAATAGCGTCCATTTATGAATTGGGCAGGTTGCTGTTTTTTTACCTGGATCAAGCGATAAATTACCTCCGTTATGATCACAAATCCTATCATAAGCAACCCATTCGCCTTTGACCTTACCCAGAAAAAATTCAGCGTGCTCTGTAAAACTTTCCTCTTTTGGCTTTTTTATTTCATAGCTAATAATTTTTTTTGTATTTTTTAAAAAAACATTCTTCTGGATAGAAATAATATCTGGATTCATCAAAAAAATTTCCAAGTTATGTCAATCTGTATGCTTCCATCGTCGCAGTGAGCTTACTGTAGTGTCGCTCAATCATTCCGGCACTATTACCCATCTGCTTCGCAAGCGTGTGAATATCTATTCTATATTCTATAAGCTCCAATGTAGCATAAGTGTGTCGCAATGAGTACAAAGTGCGTGTCTGTCCTTCTGCGTCTTTTTCTAATCCGCTATCACGCATTAGCCGTCTAAAAGTTCCATTCAAACTCGGCGGTTGATAACCATTACTAAATGTAAAAAGTTTATGTGCTGTGCGTTCTTTAATAAATTGCTCAAACTCAATACCATTGTGCGATTGCTGTCTGTTGTGTAGTCGCTTTAATACATCTACAGCGCGATGCTTTGCTATCAACCATCTACCGCCCGTTTTACCATTCACCCATATGCGTAAGTAGCGTATGTCTTTGTCTGTGTGCCACTCAATGTGCTTCCAACTAATGCCTAATGCCTCTGTGCCGTGTCGCATTCCCGTTAGCAATAGCATCTCTACATAATCACGCAGTAGCGGACGCATCTCACGCTCTACAGCTAATCTCCCCTTCATACTTCACTTCACCATATACACAAGCAGATGCTCTATCTCCTCCCTGCTAAATGCTGGGCGAGCGATACTCTTTAGTCCTCGTGTTGATAGCTTCGGTATCGCAACACGCTCGCTAATCCAACCTCTACTGACAGCAACGCTACACAATCTACTCCACGCACTCGCAAGGTTATTCAGCGTGCTTGCTTTAGGCAACTTCGCCATCTGTCTATTTCGCCATAACTCAAACTCTACGATGTCGCTGTGCGTGAGCTCCTCTAACTGCTTGTCCGCAAAGTACGGAATGAAATACTTTTCTATACAAGTTATATACGATTGATACACGCTCTTTCCTCTACCCAAGTCCATCTCTTTGCGTAGCTCATCTAATGTTGCGTCTGCGATGTGTGCGAAGTCGTGTGATATGTGTGCTAAACCCAGTCGCTGTCTAAAGCGTATCTCGTCGTACATCTCGCACGCAACACTATCGGCACTTTCAACACTCGCTTTGCGCGTGCTGACTCTGTACCAACTGCCGTTGGCTAACTTAAAGCGACATTGATATAGCGGACTGCTACTGCGACGATACAAAACAACTTCGCTATCACGCAGATACAGAATGTTGGGGTTAGATGTGTAGTGTGCTGTGAGTAGTCGTAGATACCTTGCGAGTGTCATTACACAAAGTTAAACAGCGTGTTGCTAAAGTGCGGAGAGCGTAGATTATTTTTACGCACGCAAAGAGCAAAAGTTTGTACAAGCACAAAAGAAAACACCGCAGTCTTTCGACTACGGTGTATATATGGTGGCCCGGGGCGGAATCGAACCACCGACACAAGGATTTTCAACTCTGTCCCCCAGACTAAACTCCCGCTAGATCTCAAAAGGTTCACCCCACCATAGGCAAACTTTGTGCACAAAACTTTCTTAGGTGTTTGTATGGGGTTGATTTGGTTGAGTTATTTTGACCCACGCAAGGATAGTAAGAGAGTTTGGTGGCGTAGCGAGGATTTGACTGACACAGGGATAACGACTCCTTGTTGTGATTGGGGTACCCCGTGCATGAACTGTCCTTTTAAAGGACATTGCCTCTATAAACCTCTTGTATAGCTCTTGTTATCTTTTGGCTCAACTAGAGCAAGAATTCCAACAACCAATAATGCCGCAATGACCTCAGCCACAACAAATCCTAAAACATCATTAGGAGCAATGCCCACAAAGGTATTGGTTAAGCTCCTTGCTACTGCTACTGCTGGATTGCTAAAGAAGGTAGAGGAAGTAAACCAGTAGCCTGCTGTCACTGCCAAAGCAACTAACATTGGAACCTTATCTTTAGCCTCTTTATCTCCAATGTGTATTACTGAGAGCAATACGAGTGTTGATACAAGCTCACTCACCCAAATACCTAATCCTGTTCTGACTTTGGTTGATTCTTGAATAATGGGCAAGCTGAACATTAAATGGGTGAGCCATATTCCAGCAATAGCGCCTGTGAACTGGCAAACCCAATAGCCCAACATCTTTTTTAGATTGAGATGTCCTAACTTCCAAAACATCAATGTGACAACTGGATTAAAGTGGGCGCCAGAGATGGGTCCGAGCAAAACAATTAAAGCGTAGAGTCCTGCGCCTGTAGCAATGCTATTACCAAGTAAGGCAACTGCGGCGTTGCCTGCTCCCAATGATTCACCCATAAAGCCAGACCCCGCCACTATTGCTAATAGCAGGGCTGTGCCCACAAACTCACTTACATAACTTTTCATGCTTTTGTATGAATCTCTTTTAGGCTCATTGAATCTAATTTGTCTAAAGGCATAGATGCCAAGATATCGATACGCTTTTTCAAACCAATCATCACATCCTTAAATGCTTTGCGTTTTTCTTCATCACCACCTTGAACTTGTGATGGATCAGGAAAGCCCCAGTGAGCTGTAGAAGGTTTGCCAGGCCAAAATGGGCATACTTCACCCGCGGCATTATCACAAACAGTAATAATGAAATCCATTTGTGGAGCATCAGGCAAGCCATACTCATCCCATGACTTAGAGCGCAACTTATTCTCGTCGTAGCCCATCTCTAAGGCTAACTCTCTAGCAAAAGGATTAACAGATGTACCTGGGGTAGAGCCAGCTGAGTAACCAACAAACTTACCACTTAGATGGGTTGATGCTAATGCTTCACCCAATACAGAGCGGGCGGAGTTATGGGTACACAAAAAGAGAATGTTGTATTGCTTCATTTGATTTTGGCTTTCTTGAGGGGTTTGATGGGAAGGCAAGACTTACCGCCACAGCAGTTATCTAATAAAAATTCACTTAACTTTTGAACTTGCTCGGCATTAGGTCTATAGATGAGATTACGACTTTGACGCTCTACCAATAAAAGCTCGGCATCCACTAAATCTTTTAGGTGAAAACTGAGGGTGGCATTGGGGATGCCAAGTTTTTCAATAATTTGACTTGGAGTTAACCCAAGGTCACCACGCTGAACAATGAGGCGAAACACATTAAGTCGGGTTTCTTGCCCTAGAGCGAGGAAAGCAGAGATAGCGTTATCATTATTCATATTTCGAATTATATGGAAATATATGACAGTTTTATGAAATCTCGTTTCTAATAGACTCTCTTAATAATTTCACCTTTAAATTAGTATTCATCCATGACTGATCTACCCAATATCGATAAAGCCCTATTTCATAAGCCAAGTCTTGATGAATTAACCATCAACTCCATTGATAGTCACCCACCTAAGATTTTGCTTTTATATGGATCACTTAGAGAGAGGTCATTTAGTCGCCTTCTGGCAGAAGAAGCAGAAAGAATATTAAAAGCGATGGGCTGTGAAACGCGATTCTTTAATCCTCATGGATTGCCGCAAGTGGATGACGCTCCTGAAACACATCCCAAAGTAGTAGAGCTAAGAGAGTTAGTTCAATGGGCAGAAGGAATGGTGTGGAGCAGTCCTGAGCGACACGGAGCTATGACAGGACTAATGAAATCGCAGATTGATTGGATCCCACTTAGCGTTGGCGCTGTCAGACCCTCTCAAGGCAAGACTCTTGCTTTATTACAAGTGAGCGGTGGTTCGCAATCTTTTAATGCTCTCAATCAAATGCGAATTCTAGGTAGATGGATGAGGATGATCACAATTCCAAATCAATCGTCAGTGCCCAAAGCATTTCTAGAGTTTGAGGATAACAATCGCATGAAACCTTCGGCCAATTACGATCGAGTAGTTGATGTCATGGAAGAGCTGGTTAAATTTACTTTGCTAACTAGGTCAGTTTCAAGCTATTTGACTGATCGCTACAGTGAGCGAAAAGAAAGTGCTGAGGAATTATCAAAGCGGGTTAATCAAAGAGCTATTTGATTGAGTTGTCGTTTAAAACGACATCGACTGATGCAAGGATGAATAATTGACGTGTCCTTTTAAAGGACAAATTAAAACCATCCTCGCAATACCTCTCATCCCCACTAACAAGCGATTTCCTTTTCCAATAAAAACCGCCAAAAAACCCTTGAATTTGGGTCAAATCGCCTGATTGTCAGAATAAGAATTATTACGAATACGAGGTGGGGTTAGATTAGATCACCAGGGGCCGAGATCTCCACTGGCCTTGAAAATTGCGCGGTAATTTTTTTAGGGCTTACTACTGATCGGCTTGATAGTTTGTTGATGATGCTGGCGATCCTTTTCCAGCTTTAGTTGTTGTTTGGCTGAATCCACATTTCTCTTAAGAGAAGCTACTCTTGCCTGCTTGAGATTCAGTGGCTTAGTGGGTTTAATCATTTTGATAGCCTCACCTAAAGACAAGGTATCTTTATCTTCAGATAGGCTGGGAGCTGACACCAAACTATTCATACCAAATTGATATTGCAGAATCAGCCGCGCATGGATCTGACTATCGGCAAATACAGCTGTTTTAACTTGATGACCATTGATACGGACAAGGGCTTGATATTTGTTCATACAAATATTTATAGTCTCGGCGCCCCTCGGGTCTTTTAAATCATGTCGCATTCGGCTCTTTGCCAGCTGGCTCGCCTCTGCGATGGGGGCTTCAGCCCACCCATCTTTTCCAAAACGTGCACCACGTGGTGCTGGAAAATGATGGTCTTCTCTGTCCTAAGCGCACCAGCTGGTGCAGGACATTCGTCTTAGGCTTCGCTGGATCGGTGGCGACAGCCCTCGCCACCTATGGGGCTACCTTGCGGTGCGCCCCATATATAAATGTCCTTTAAAAGGACAAACTTCAACGACCAAAGCCCGCACGTACAGCGCCGCTTGCGGCTTCTATTTGTGTGTCAAGCTCGCCTGCTTCTACGGCCACCTTAATAATCTCTAGGGCTTTAATTAGCTCATCTGCTGAATTCACCTCAACAGCAGTCTTGCCTTTAGCGAACTCAATAATCTTGGCGCCGTAGCGGATGTTTAAGCAAACCTTGCCATCCATAGCAACGAACCACCATTGACGAATACGCTTTTCATGTTCAATGGTTTTACGTGCGCCAGTAATGTCTTTAACTGTTTTGAATTTCTTAACAGTAAACGTACCGCCTTCTTTGCTGGCTTTAGCTAACTGGATCTGCTCCCACACTTTATTCGCTAATTTATTCCTGCGATGTAGTACTGGTGGAATTGCTGTTGGCTTTTTTGAATTAACCATTTTCAAACTGTTTAATGTGCTCATCTTTTTCTCCTATAAGTGAATGGGCACACTTAATTTATTGTCAGAGTTTTTGGATGGACAACCTCTTTTTGCCAAAAGCCACAAAGATCTAATAAATTTGCCAATAATGCGCCTTCTTTTATTAGGTTTCACTAAATAACTATGACGACAAAACAGAAGAACGTTTTGTATGCCATTACATTACTACCGAAACAAGAGCAGTGACACTCAGTCGTTATGTCACCCTAAAGCTGGACTAGGAGTCACAGTCATGGAAATTCTGGGCGGTAGCAGAGACTTAATTCACTATCCTTAACCGGACGCCATTAGCCTTGCTGACTAATATGAATCAAGTATACGAATTAGCACAAAGATCGTAGAACATTGTTTTACGGATCACGAGAAAGCCCTGCTTACACAGCAACTTTCAAACAAGACAAGGGTAGCCACTTATTGCTTTTGTCATTGTTGCGTTTCAAGCCGCACATAAAAGGAGACAGCGAAACCGCCCTTCCCAAACTGGTTGTGCCCATAAGTGGTGTAGTAAAGAACTCAGCGAAAGTCCTTTTCTATTACTGAGCCTGTTGCTTAAGGCTCAGTGTAGGTTGAATCTAGCGAAAGTCCATCAAACAACATCAGATCAGCATTAGAGAAGAAGAAATGTGATGAGCGACAAGCGAAATCACAGGGGAACGTAGTTCGCCTTTACTCAATAACAACTATCAAAATTTATATTAAAGTATTGAAAAAGGAGGGAATTATGCAAATACAAAATGGTTCACCAAAAGTAATGCAATTATTAAATCGTCTAGAAAGTGAAGGCACTTTAGTTAATTTGTATTCAAAGGATTTCTTTGATAAGAATCAGCGGGGACCAGCAATCTTTCTAGAAGAATTCGAAAGAATGATTGAAATTGAGAATGGAGCAAATGATGACTATGGAGATACAAAATTTCCGCTTGGTCACCTATTAGTTATATGCACCTCTCTTTTAAGCCCTGAGGATATAAAGTTATTGAGGGATTTGTATTCCCCATTACAAAATGTATTAAGAGATGGTATTCATCATCCTAATTTTTTATTTTTTAACTTATACACAAAGCAAATTCTTTCAGTTGGTCTTGGTAGAAAGAATCGCTTATTTTGTATTGATGTTGATTCCAATAAAAGTATAGATCCTACTTATTTGATCGTAGGTTCTGACGACTTTAACTATATCCAAAAGTTTACAGAGCATGATGTCATTGACTTTGTGTCAGAGGACTTAATTGGCTCTCTTCATGCAATGGGTCTATCATTTTTTGAACAAGATCATTTACCCTTCATTCATGATCTTCATGATTTACTAGACACCGAACCTAATGAGGATGGCATTTACGAACTTGAAGGATACGATGATGGTGTCTCTGCTCAAGAGGTAAAGGACATGATTAAAGAGTATGAAGATCATCAAGAAATCATCAACAACCAATTACAAATACTTCAGTCTTTTTTTCCTGAGCTTACGGAAGGCGATTTAAATACTGGTGATTATTAATTTCTGTTGTCAAAATGCCACGATAAATATAAGAGAACAGTACTACTCTTATATTTTTGCCTAACTCATTGATAAAACAGCGGTTCTTTTTCAGCCATTTTCGGTTGCCCAAACCGAATCTAAGAAAACATACTGTAACTCTGTATTTAATACATTTCAGGGAGAACGTATGTCACAAGCTAGAGTTTTAAATCCACAAGAGCTACGCAGAGTTTTAGATCACGTTGCTACACGTAGGCATTCAGCACGTAATCGCGCTATGTTGCTACTAACGCACTACGCGGGTATGCGAGTAGCTGAAGTAGCCGCGCTACGCATAAACGACGTTTTAAACGGCGACAGTAGTATTAAGGGCGAAGTACGCTTAATGCCCGATCAAACCAAGGGCAAACATGCTCGTACTGTTTACTTAAATGAACGTATGCAAAAGGAGCTGGCGCAGTACATCAAAGCAATCAAAATCAAAGATGTAACTAAACCCTTGTTTTACACGCAGAAGCAAGCTGGGTTCTCAGCTAACTCACTTACCCAATACTTCTTTTATCTATATCGCTCTGTAGGGCTAGAGGGTGCCAGTAGCCATAGCGGTAGACGCACATTCTTAACTGGACTTGCCAATAAAGGTACGGCGATACATATATTGAAGTCTCTTGCAGGACATAGAAATATCAGCACTACTGCAACCTATCTCTATAGCAGTCCAGATCAGCTTAAGGCCGCTGTTGAGTTAATCTAATTTGTCCTTTTGAAGGACGGCTCATGCAACTGGAAATTGACCTGTGGATGAATTATCAATCCTTGTCTTTGCTTGCTTGATATACCTTCCGACTGTTGCCGCCAAACGATTACGCTTAACGAGCCTATCTGCGTAATCGTCTTTAGGATTAGGCATAGAGTCTTTATCCAATAGACCCATTTCTGCGCCAATCTCCCACAACTTTAATTTATTGGTGCCCAATCTTGTTTCCATATAACGGTCATAGACTTGTAGACACAGCCTCAAGTTTGCAATCGTATAAGTTCCATTGAGCGGATATCTGGCTGTAGTCTTGCTCACAGTTTTAGATGGGCGACCTTTCTTTCTGCCGTGGCGCTCCATCAGCAACTCATTGAAATACTTCTTTAGTGACTTCTTATCGTAAGTGAGTGGCACCTGTAAAAAGATGAAGTCATCTTTACTCCATTGATCAGGCACTTCGTCTTTCCCATCTATCTCTTTAAATTTGTAGATGGACATTTGCTCTGCAAATAATTCAACCCCTTTGGCTCGCCACCAAACTCTAAATTCATCATCGCGCACATCACCAAAGTCTGCATATAGCTTGGAGTACTTGCCCTTGCCGCCTTTTTCACAAGTCGCCAAATAGTCTTTATTGCGGCGCAAGTACGCCCACCACCAGTAATAAGGGCTCTGCTCCTGCCTAGACAAGGGCTGTCTATTGTTTTTAGTGCCAAAAGTTGGGTACGGCTCAAAGAATTTGACCATTTTCTTAACATCCTAAATAGATCATTTCTGTATGGATTATCGAATTTTAACCCAAACGAATAAATTAGATACATGGCCAAGCGGTTAAATTTCTTAACAAGCAGTCATATTTCTTAATACAGAAAGAGAGTTAAAAATGAATGCATTATTAAACGCAGTAGATACAACCCCTGTTACAACAAACGTCCTTTTAAAGGACACAACCAAAGTAACTAACGTTGCTGTTGGTACTACCGTTGCCCTTACTAATATGGAAGCAAATCGTATTAACTGGGAACAGGGTGCCTACAGAACAAGTAATCAAGCCTTATATGCAGTATTAGGTGATTGCTTGGCTTTTTGTGGTGACCTGACACTTCCAGAAGCTAAACAACGTAGCGAATCTTTAGAGTCTTTCTATAAAGATCGTGGCTACACATATAAAAAGGATCTCCCATTAGCGACACGTGTAGTGCGTGCTGTTTTTGGATCTAGAGATCGCCGCCGTATCAGCACCTACTCTTTGGTTATTCGTCAGGCAATGAAAGAGAAAGTTTTGATAACTGACTTTTCAGCATGGGTGGAAGAGCGTGGCGGCGTTCAAGAGATCAGTCTTGGTAAGAGCGCTACTTACATCAAGCCTGCGGACAAAGCTGAGATTGCTAAAAACAATCTAAAAGGCAAAACACCTATTGGCTATGCCAAGTCTGAATTGCTCTCACATGTTGCTGATGCTCAGTACCTAGGCGATATGTGCGTACTTTTAGCGGAGCAACAAGCTGACGGCAGTTTTGGTGTCTATGCAGTTTTGCGTCAAGACGGACTGGTTAAGTCTGCCTTTACCTCTTTGTATGCAGTTGGCAAAGAGCTTGAAGACAAAGCCAAAGCAGAGATCAAAGCGGCAAATGATGCAGATGGCGCTATTGCTAAATCTGCTTAATTAATCAAGGGGAATGTTATGAGCGTTCCCCATTCATATTTGAAAGGAATACAAATGTTAACGAAAGGAAATAATCATGAGCCTCAAACGATTGATGACATCATCTTTGGAAACAATGAATCTAAATTGCGGATTGAAGATATTGTCTCGGGTGCCGAAGAATTACCTTACAGCGGCAAATCAGCGATTCTTTTATACGGAGTCTTTGGGACAGGCAAAACCACACTGGCCAAAATGCTACCTAACCACATTGAATATGGCAAAACTAAAGAAGAGTTAGTTTGGGATCCAGTGTTTATAGGCTGTCAGCAGGGCTTTAATGGGCCTCAAGTGATGGCAAGAATTGACGCAATCTTGACTAAAAGCTCTTTCAACGTTAGCGGGCTTCACTACATCATTCTTGATGAAGTGGACAACTTGACTAAGCAGGCTCAGCAAAGTTTGAAGTCGGCCTTGAATACAACTCGCGGGGTATTCATATTGACGACAAACAATGTTTCTGAGCTAGACAAGGGGCTTTTGGATCGTTGCATTTTGGTAGAAATGAATGCGGCAAATCCGAATGCTTATTTGGATATTGCCAAATCCATTGCTGATGAGGCGGGGGTAGCTTTATCTAATGAAGAGTTACTGCCCACTATTCAGGCCGCTAATGGATCGTTTAGAAACTTGTTTCATAACGTGAGTCGATTGGCTAGGCGTAAAGGTCAACAGCCGCCGCCCAATGTCATTTATTAAGGGTGAAATATGGAATCAGCATGGATTGTCTTTATCGCCGATGATGAGGGATTTATTGAGGGTGTATTTGACAACGAAGAAGCGGCTAATGATTGCTACAAGTATCACGATAGCTACATGCCCTTAGCTACCTATATGCTAAGGATAAACCCCGCAATCTTTCAGTCCACCTTTACTATCCCGCTTGACGAGTAAAGTTAAGAGCCCACTTTCGAGTGGGCTCTTTTTTTGTCCTTTAAAAGGACAGTTCATATTCAAGCCAACCTATCTGCCGCCATCGTTGCCGTCAACTTGCTGTAGTGACGATCAATCATGGCGGCACTATTTCCCATCTGCTTGGATAGCGTGTGAATATCAGTCTTGTTCTCTAGCAACTCCAAAGTGGCGTAGGTATGTCTAAGTGAATAGAGTGTTCGCATCTGCCCATCATGACTTAATCCCAAACCACTATCTCGCATCAATCGCTTAAATGCGCCATCAATCCGCATAGGCTGATGACCATTGGCAAAAACAAAGATCCGCTCTGGTGCTCTTGTCTCAAATAGACGATCAAAGGGAATATCCCACACGGCACGTTGCCTACTGTGTAATCGTTTGAGCACATCTACTGCCTTATGTTTGGCAATGAGCCAACGCCCACCCGTCTTGCCATCCACCCATATACGTAGGTATTTCTTATCGCCTTGGGTATGCCACTCAACGTTGTTCCAGCAGATATTGAGTGCCTCAGTGCCATGCCGCATGCCTGTGTATAAAAGCATTTCAATATAGTCACGCAGTAGAGGGCGAGTTTCATGCTCAATCTCTAATCGGCCTTGTTTAATCCATGGCTCCATAAACTCCAATAAGCGATCAATCTCTTCACGAGTGAACGCTGGGCGGGTTTTACCTTTTTGCCCTCTAGCTGTGAGTTTTGGAATAGCTACTCGTTCGCTGATCCAACCCTTGCTAATGGCTACCAGCTGTAACTTAGTCCAAGCACTGGCAAAATTCATAAGGGTGCTGGCTCTAGGCAACTTATTCATCTGCCTATTACGCCAAACTTCAAACTCATGCACGTCTGTATAAGTTATTTCTTCTAGTCTTTTGTCACCAAAGTAGGGTAGAAAGTATTTCTCAATACAGGTGATGTAGCTACCGTACACGCTCTTGCCTATACCCACATCCAAGTCCTGCCGCATTGAGTAGAGAGTGGCGTGTGCAATTTCTGCAAACGTGGGCGACTTTTGCGCAAGCCCCAGTCTTTGGCGAAATCTGGTTTCATCGTAAAGATCGCATGCCATTCGTACTGCATGTTCAATACTGGCTTGGCGGGTGGTCTGACGATGCCATGAACCATCTTGCAGTCTAAAGCGGCAATGCCAAAGTGGACTTCCGGGTCTGCGGTGAATAACTACTTCGCCATCGCGTAAGTAAAGCTCTGTGGGCTCAGCGTATTTGAGCTGGCTTAAGGCTGTGGGCTCGGATTCTTGCTGGGGTGATGAGATTACTTCTAGGTGACTTTCAAGTACTTTGATTACCTTAGTCACTTTGTGGGCAGATTGCTGTTGTCATACAGCTATTTTATTTTCAGACTTAAAGTTGGACAACCTCAACATGAAACGTCCTTTTAAAGGACATTATTGAGACTTAATCGAAAAAAACCACCCCGGAGGGTGGTTTTGATTACCAAAATTAAGTAGATTACTTAGTATCAACCTGTGACCAGACACTCTTACGAATGAAGTTGGTAGTAGCATCGGGCATTGGCACATAGTCCAAATCTGAAGCCATTTTCTTGCCATCTTTAAAGCCAAAATCAAAAAACTTGATGGTTTCTGATGCGGTAGCTTTGTTTTCAGGTTTTTTGTAAATCACCACAAACGTAGCGCCAGTAATTGGCCAAGCGTTGGCGCCAGGCGCATTAGTAATGAAAGTATTCATGCCTGGAAACTTAGACCAGTCAGTTCCTGCAGAAGCCGCCGCGAAAGAGGCCGCTGTTGGCTCTACAAACTTCTCTTCAGCATTCTTCATTTGTGTGTAACTCATATTGTTCTTCTTAGCGTATGCATACTCTACATAGCCGATTGAATTCTTAATACGAGCTACGTTTGCCGATACCCCTTCGTTGCCCTTACCGCTGACAGTTGACGGAGCTGGCCACTTCACAGAAGCACCAAAACCAACTGCATCTTTCCAGCCTTTGTTTACCTTAGAAAGATAATTAGTAAAGATCGCTGTTGTACCAGAACCATCAGCACGAGTAACAACTGTAATCTCACCGGCAGGAATTTGAAGGCCAGGGTTAAGCAACTTAATACGCTTGTCGTTCCAGTTTGCGATTGTTCCTTGGAAAATATCAGACAGCACATCACTTGATAGCTTCAGTTGACCTGGCTTTATGCCTTCAATATTAACAACAGGTACTACGCCACCAATAATTGCTGGGAACTGAACCATCCCACTCGCCTCTAATTCTTCAAAGCTCATAGGAGCGTCAGTAGCACCAAAATCAACTGTCTTAGCTTTAATTTGCTTGATACCGCCACCAGATCCAATTGACTGGTAGTTCAAGTTATTACCTGTTTTCGCTTTAAAAGCTTCAGACCATTTAGAGAGCACTGGATAGATAAAAGAGGAGCCTGCGCCAGTGATATCTGTTGCCTGAGCAACCTGTACAAACACAGATGAGCAAGCAATGAACATGCCCGCAGTGATAACTTTTTTAAACTGTTGTTTCATAAAAAATCCTTATTAAATTAAAAATACATAACATTGCACCCCAAAGTGAAGCCCCTTGGAGTTTTAAAAATTGAAAACGTGATTTAGGCTATGGACCGAGGTGGTCTAAAGATTCGACTAGAAATTATCTTCAAGTGGGGATTTGAGTACTCGGCAATATTTGTGATGATAGCTTTAGTATTTCTCAATTCTGGCTTAGGATCAGATTCAAGATATCCCAGCACATGAGATGAAAACTGAAAATAGTTGGCGTTTTTAATATCTTGATTAGATGATTTTGAAAGGCAAAAGTTCTTTGATGCTACGCCGTTAATCTTGTGAACTTGCCCTAATCCATTTTGAACAAAAGCCGCCGCAGAAGTGCATTTAAAGGCAACAATAAAAATACAGATTAGAGTTACCAGCAGTTTTGATGAGCTACGCATTTGCTGACACTCTAGTTTGGATAAATGACAGTTATATGACAATAGATGCCAATTTAGCTACACCTCTAACCATCCAAAGCAAAATATCGGGATTTTTTAATTCATACATCAGAACCGTCCTTTAAAAGGACGGTTCTTAAATACCCATTCCTACCAGCCTCCTGATCGATGCTGAGCCCCTATGTGGTTTCCGGTTGCTCGCATATGATTTTTGCAATAAGGACAAGTGATACCGTCCCATGGCTCCAAATAATCCCCTGAACCACAAGCTCTACATAAGGGCTTAAAGGGAAGCTCAGCACTAATGCTCTCTGAATTGGGAACGGTATAGGTATCGATCAAGGCGCATGAGCTACAAGTCATGGCTACCTCAGAGGAGCGAGGACCAAGCTCGGTACCAATACCACTAATGCATTCATATTTACAAGATTTACATAAAAATTTGTACTTGGTCGCCATAGATTAACTCCCTTGATAGTCTTTCATGACCTCAGTCCACTTGTCGTTGGTGTAATGCAACCGCATTTGTCGCTCTTGATTGGCAACGCCAATGGTAATTTTTTTATTGACTAGGTCGCTATAAACATCGTCTACTTTAGAGTAGTAATACTCAAAAACTGCGACCATTTCTGGCTTTGGAAATTCCTTAGCAATGCCACGACATTGCATTGTTTCTTCCTTAAATTGTTTGAGTTCCATAGCCTGCTGATCAGTAATGAATTCTGTTGAACTCAATAACTTTTTTGCATTGGGATTATTGGGCAAAATAATGATGATGTTGGCATTCACATCTTTCGCATCATCCTTAGCATTTACTTGGGCAATACAACTAATCATTTTTTTTCGAACCGTCTCTACTTGTTTTTGTATTGCGTCTTTACTCTCAATGGTTGCCATAGTATTACTAGATTTATTGCTGGCACAACCGGCTAACATCAGGGTCGAAAGACAAATTCCTCTAAATAACTTTTTCATAATCATTTCCTAATAATGGGTCGTCTGAAGGTTTAGTGATAAACAATGTCAGCACGATAGTTTTCTTTAAATACCGCTTCTGTCTAAGATAGGTTGGCTGGCTTTTCTTTTCCATAGCTCACGGCTTTAAGCTGAGCATGGTGGGGTTTCCCAAACATAGCTAAACGTTAGTAGCTATATGGCAAATGAAAACGCCACTATGACAAACCGAACCTAAAAATATTAGGCTGTAGCTTTGGGTGGTTTAAACGCTGAGTCAGGAAAGTTTTGCGAAAACAAAACTTTATTTGCTATAGCAAATTGAATTGGGGTCTTGGGTAGGGAAAAAACGGTTATTCCAGCCTCGCTAATGTTTGCAGTCACATGACTCATTAGATGCATGGTGTGAACCTGATGCTTATCGGTGAATGACCCAGCACTCTCATACGACTGCTGTGAGATTGGTACATTGGCATAAGAGCTATCAATCTGCGCTCGCTCTATTGCGGCTTGAATAAAAATACTTCCAGCGGCCAGCTTAAATGCGATCATGAAGAGGCAAATGAATAAAACGAGTGTTTTACTACGAGGCAACATGGTTCAAATTCTATACCTGATTACTAAATTTGTCGTTTTAAATGACATCGACTGACGCAGGGATGAATAATGGATTTGTCCTTTTAAAGGACAGTTCATGATGGGGGGATGTGAACGGCAACTGTAAACTATGTGGTCGGTACCGGACGTAAAGCATGTGTCCGGTACGTACCCGGTGTTTCTTGGTGGCCCGGGGCGGAATCGAACCAGGGCCGAGAATGTCTGACTCTAGCCCTAGACTACTTTACCTATAGCCCAATACATCGTCTTGAGTTCTCTTTTGCCCCTCAAGGAATAGCTTAGTACATATCCCAGCGCCACTATGAAAACTTTGTTTTTTAGAGTCGACTTGCATTTGATACAAGGTATCAAAGCAATCCCTTCGATTAACGAACTTGAAGCTCTCTGTGTGGGTTTGCTTACCCTTGTAAAAATGAAAGAAATCTAAAGTCCAATACTTGTCGCCTTGAGCGGTTACAGTGGCTTGCTCTTTTTTAAGGGGTTCAGCACAAGAGCATAAGGCCATAACTAAAATGAGAATTATTAGTTTTTTCATTATTAGTCTTCTAATACTAACCTCATGCCTGCCAAGACATAACGCGACTCTGGCGTATTCACATTTCTAAAAGAAGATCGACAGTACAAAGGCCATGAGTGCCAAGAACCTCCTCTCCTTACTCTCGCTTCACCAATATTGGGGCCCTGTGGGTCTATGGTTGGTGCGTATTGATAATAATTTTCAGCATACCAATCAGAACACCACTCCCATACGTTCCCGATCATGTCATATAGAGCAAATGGGTTAGGAAGAAAACTGCCAACGGGAGCCGAAAATTCGTAGTGACTATGATATTCAAGAGCGTATTTTTGCCACTGCGGCCAAATCTCTACTGAATCTAAGTCAAACACATTGGCATATGAAATCAGCGTAGTTGGATCGTCGCCGGTAAAGAACCTACTATTCGTACCCGCTCTGCAGGCATATTCCCACTCGGCTTCAGTTGGTAGTCGATACTTTTTTCCCTCTTTCTCACTTAACCACTTAGCCATAGCATTGGCATCATTCCAAGTAATGTTCACCACTGGAAAATCATCCGCTTGGTTAAAACCCGTTTTATCCCACGCATACTGACTATTGCGACCTTCAAAAACTTCATCATCAATAGTCTTTAAATGGGCATCAATTGGATTGAACCCATATCCACCAGTACCGTCTCGAATCGATTCAGGCATGTATCCAGAGTGGGTTAAAAAATAACTCAAACTGCTTAACCGTGACTGGGTACTGTCCCATCCAAAATGGCTTAGTAATTATTGCCTTGTGTAGTGGGCTTTCATCATGAAATTCAGAGAGCCGAGTTAACTCATACTGAGGAAAGTCTTGTCTTAATGAATTTTCTGTTTCATTACTGCCCATTAAAAAACTTCCAGCAGGAATATAAGCAAAACTCATAGCAATACTATTTTGTAAGGTCTTCATCATTGAGATATCAAACAGCTGATTTCTTTATAAGCAAGTTAGCCAATTGATCGATAACTTCTGACCATTCCGAATCATCGGCTTTGGCTTCAATTAAAAAAGTCTTTTGCTCTGGATCCCAATAAATGGCATTTTCCAAAATAGAGCCTGGCTGTAATTGATGCCTTTCTATAAATCGTTCCATGTGAATCTTTTGGGATGACAATCCTAACTGCTCAAAAAGCTCTTCCAAAGTTCTATTGTTCATACTCATTGGAATTCTCCTTCACCAGTACTTAAAGCGAGATCTCTCAACATCAACATCTGGGCCTATAGCCCGCATCTTCATCTGACAATGTGGGCAGGTAAGCCCATCCCACTCCGCCAAATGTTTGCTAGAGAGGCAACTTGTACAAGCAGGTGAAATACTAATTTCTGTATTAATACTACCTGGGTGAGCAACCGTATATAAATCAATGGTTGCACAAGATTTACAGGCCATAACCACTCTAGAAGAGTGAAGCCCCGCCTCTCTACCAATACCACTGATGCATTCAAACTTACAAGAGCCACAAATAAATTTATATCTAGCCATAAATCTATCGCACTAATTCTTTTTAGATTGAATATCTAGACGCTTCATGCGAGCATCTTGAATCAGTAATTGCCTTTCTTGATTAGCAACTCCGATAGTGATTTTTTTAGAAATGAGATCTGCATAAACGCCATCGATTTTTTTAAAGAACTCCTGATACACCGAAATCATCTCGGGACTTAATTCCTCTAGCGCAATAGGACGACAAGAATTAGCTTCAAGCAAGTAATTAGCTAATGCCTTAGCCTGTTGATCAGTTAATTTATCGGCTGAATTAAAGAGGGCTTGTGCATGCGGATTGTTCCTTGTAACAACGATGATCTGACTATCCACCAACAATGCATCTGCACTTTGATTACTGTTAACAATACAGTCATTAAGACGCTTAGCCACAGCACCAGTATGAACTGGGGCTATTGCAGTCATTGGTGCCGGCGCTTTAGCAACTTGTACTGGGTTATTGGGGGCAAAGTTTGTCGCACATCCACTTAAGAAAGCAATGCCTATCAAACTTAGTTTGAATATGTTTTTCATTGAATAGCCTTTGAAGTTTAGCGATACACAAAATCAGCGCGGCGGTTTTCTTTAAATGCCGCTTCAGTTTGCGCTGGGTCAGCTGGCTTTTCTTTGCCAAAGCTCACTGCCTCTAGTTGAGACTCACTAACACCTTGAGAAACAAGCGCTTTCTTAACAGCTTCGGATCGCTTTTGGCCCAAGGCTAAGTTGTACTCAGCGGTTCCACGATCATCGGTATTACCTTGAATAATGACGGATGCCTTTTGCCTTTGAAATGCTTTCAAGTACGAAGCATGGGCAGAGATAGTAGAGGCATATTTTGGATCTAATGTATAGCTATCAAACTCAAAATAGATAGAACGCTTGCCATAAACGCTAGACTTAGAATCGCTGATTGGATCATACGACATTGAGCCGCCAGCGTTGATAGTAGCAACACTATTAGCATCATCTAACTTAACGCTACTACAGGCGGAAACAAATAAAACCAATAATGCCAATGGCAATATTTTTATAAACTTAAACATGATGGAATTTCCCAAATACGGCTGAATAGGCTCAGCCATGCTATCAATAGGATTGATCTTATTTAGACCAATCCCAACCAAGTAAATTAGGTGTTAGCTTTGGGTGGTTTAAATGCTGAGTCGGGGAAATTTTGCGAAAACAAAACTTCATTAACGATAGAGAACGAAGCCACTGCAATCGATGGAGAGAAAACGGTAATTTCAATTTCGCTAATATTAGCTGTTACATGGCTCATGAGGTACATGGTATGAACCTGCTCTTTGTCGTCAGCTGAGTCAGAGCTATTATGTGCTTGCTGTGACATTGAAGCATTGCTGTAGCTACCAGCAAGTTCTGCCCGCTCTATTGCGACTTGAATAAAAATACTTCCAGCGGCCACCTTAAATGCGATCATGAAGAGGCAAATGAATAAAACGAGTGTTTTACTACGAGGCAACATGGCTCAAATTCTATACCCGATTACTAAATTTGTCGTTTAAAACGACATTACAAGCACCAACCCTTAATCAGAAGCCTTTAAAAGATGCTTACTGTCTACTTCCTATTAGCCCCATAAGTCTTATTAAGGTAGTCGACTATGACTGGAACTTCCTCATCAGTAATAGGTGCCTTAAATACATTTTTCATCCTTAAAACTTGGGCATTCCAATAGCCAACTCCCGTATTGGGCGGTTGATATTCTGCATAGTGGGCAGAGTGACAGGTAGAGCATTTCTGTAAAGTCAGCTGATAGCCTGGCAAATCTGATGGCCTCCATAAAACAGTATCAGCTGGCAACTCAATCGTTTTAGCTTGTGCCATTTGTGCCAAAGCAAGAGCAGATAGAAGGAGGATAATTTTTTTCATATTCTTCTCCTTAAACCGCTGTGACTTTAACAGTCTCAACAATATTACGCATATAGCCAGCCGGCATCCAACTTGCGGTCATGGGCTGAACTTGGCCGGCATGATTAAATGCCCTAACCCTCAAGTCCAATGTCCCTTTTTGTTTTGGCGTAAATTCAATGCGCCACTCTCTAAATGAGAAACGACCCAGATCTTGGCCCAATCTTGCTTCTGTCCAATTTTGTCCATTGTCCTGAGAGAACAAAACTTTCTTTATTCCATAGCCAGCATCAAAGGCAATGCCTCGAGCTTGAACGGGCTTACCAACAGTAACAACACTATTGTCTGTGAAGTTCGTAATGAAAGAGCGAATCGTAAATTGATTAATTGGAATCGTTTTAGAAGGGGCAGTTCCTGGCGCAACACAGTTACAGTCATTATCAGGAATGCGATAAGCAGGATTCATCCAATAGCCGTTGTATACATCATCAACCACTTTAATTTCACTAAGATGTTTTACCCAATAAGTGCCGTAATAGCCAGGCACAATTAACTTGATTGGATAACCATTTAAGAAAGGAATATCTGTTCCATTCATTTGATAGGCAACCATGACATTGCCATCCATGGCGTGATCAATATCTAAGCCTTTTACGAAATCTGAATCACTTGGCAATACTGGCTGATCTAAGCCATCAAAGGTCACTTGCTTGGCGCCGCGACCAGGATTGGCCGCCTTCAAAATATCCTTTAAGGCAACGCCAACCCAAGCGGCATTACCCATCGCACCATTACCAAGTTGACCACCATTCACTCTAGGTTCAAACAAGCCACGACTGTTACCAGAGCATTGATTAACAGCAACAATGCGTTGAGATGGAAAGTTTTTCTTTAAAGACTCTAGGGAGATCTCCAAAGGCTTTTCTACATTGCCGCCAACTTTTAATCTATAAGTATTAGGGTCAATGGATGTTGGAATCCCGGCCATGTGATAACGCACAAAGAATTCATCGTTTGGCGTAATGACATGATTGTCGTAATACTTAAATGGGGTTTCTAATTGCGGCGGCCTAGAAGTCAATACAATCATGGGCTTCTTTTCAGGAAAGACCATGAGTTCGCGCTCACCATAGGCTATCGGTAAATTTATTTTCTCTGCTCCCATTGCCCAGGATGGCAATAATGAACTGGCTCCACCAGCCAAGGCCGCTGTAATGACTTTACGTCTATTGGTAAAGTTTTCTGAATTCATCAATGTCTCCTCCGCCCATAGCTATCTGGGCATCATGTTGATCTGGATCAATATAGCCCATAAATATAGAGCGTACGGGTAGGAGATACCCGCATAGACAGTGCCTTTATCACCAGCGTCGCTTAAATCGACACTTGACTGGCACAGGGATGAATCATCCCCCCCACACAACTGTCCTTTTAAAGGACAGCTCTTGATAGAGATATCCCAAACTAATGGCACCTAACCCTACCAACCCAAAAGAAAATAGCCCAACAAGTGGGCTATTGAGATTCTTGGTGGCCCGGGGCGGAATCGAACAGGGGCCTCAGGAAATTCTCATCCTACCCCTAGACTACTTCCAGCTAAGGTTCAATTTCTTATGCGAAGCGGCACAATCTCTCAAATAGAGATTAATGAGGCTTTGATAAGGAATTCCAACTTCTTCTGATACAGATTTGAAGTAACTCACTGAATCCTCATCCAATCTAATCGTAATGGGCTTCTTGAGCATAGAAGCATATGGATTTTTACGAGCTTTTGAGAAATCATATTCTTTACGCATTTTCATCACCTTTAATAAGCTTTTGACTCTCTAGGGGTTGCCTTACGAGCCGAAATAATACGAACGACATTACCCTCGCTTCGATAGCAATGGCAAACCAAAATCACACGAAGAGAATGGCTTACTCCCAGCAAGATAAATCTTTCTTCACCCTCCGAATGATCGGGATCGGAAATTAACTTAGCACTTTCATCATAGAACACAGATTTGGCCTCTTCAAAAGAGATGCCGTGTTTCTTTAGATTGGCTGAAGCTTTTCTAGGTTCCCATTCAAATCGTAACGAAGTCATATGTACATTGTACATATATCAGCTGGGATAATCAACCAGGGTTAAAAATCCTGAATCACGCAACCTTTCCGAAAGACCAAATGAAAAAACCACCCGAAGGTGGTTTTGGTATTTCTTGGTGGCCCGGGGCGGAATCGAACCACCGACACAAGGATTTTCAATCCTCTGCTCTACCGACTGAGCTACCAGGCCAAGAGTGAGAATTATAAATGAAAGTGTGTTTTAGCCTGAAAAATGGACTTGCTGGACTTAACTAGCTGTAGTTAAAGCCTTGGAGCGGGCAGCATGTAATTTCCTATAGCTGTCGATCAAGCGGTGGTGCCGGTCAAGTCCCTCGAGTTTTGTACTCGTTTGGGTCAGACCGTAAAAACGCAGTGTGCCATCTACAGAACCCATTACCGCGTCCATCCGCTCATTGCCAAACATACGGCGGAAGTTGACTTCGTAGTCATCAAGCTGCAAATCATCATCTAGCAGAATCTCTAGAACTGCATTTAAGGCCTGATAGAACAATTTGCGCTCGACTGTGTTGTCGTTGTATTGAAGGAAGGCGCCTACTAACTCATGTGCTTCATCAAATTGCTTTAATGCAAGATGAATTAACAACTTCAACTCCAGAACTGTTAACTGGCCCCAAGTTGTATTTTCATCAAACTCAATGCCAATTAATGTTGCAATGTCGCCATACTCATCTAGCTCGTTATTTTCTAGACGCTCAAGTAATGCACCCAGTCTAGCGTTATCTAATGTGTGTAGATTCAAAATATCAGCGCGAAATAACAAGGCGTTGTTCGTGTTATCCCAAACCAGATCTTCGATTGGATAAACCTCCGAATAACCTGGGACCAATATTCTGCAGGCTATCGCGCCTAGTTCGTCGTATACCGCAACGTAAGCCTCTTTATTCATATCCTTGAGGATGCCAAACAAGGCCGCAGCCTCCTCAGCATTAGAGCTCTCACCCCGCCCCGAGAAATCCCATTCAACAAATTTGTAATCGGACTTTGCGCTGAAAAAACGCCATGACACTATGCCGCTAGAATCAATAAAGTGTTCAACAAAGTTATTGGGTTCGGTCACCGCTTCGCTTGAAAAAGTGGGTGGGGGCAAATCATTAAGCCCCTCTAAGCTTCGACCCTGGAGTAATTCCGTTAAGCTTCGCTCCAATGCGATCTCTAAACGCGGGTGCGCTCCGAAGGAAGCAAATACGCCCCCTGTTCGCGGATTCATTAAGGTCACGCACATCACTGGATAAACCCCGCCAAGTGAGGCATCCTTTATCAACACTGGAAAGCCCTGCTCTTCTAATCCTCGAATCCCTTCCAGAATGCCGGGATACTTAGCCAGTACTTCCTGCGGCACATCGGGTAGAGCAATTTCACCTTCTAGAATTTCACGTTTAACTGCACGCTCGAAAATCTCTGATAGGCACTGTACTTGGGCCTCAGCGAGGGTGTTGCCAGCACTCATGCCATTGCTGACATAAAGATTTTCAATCAGGTTCGATGGAAAATAAATAGTCTTGCAATCAGATTGACGTACATAAGGTAACGAACAAATACCGCGCTCTACATTGCCTGAATTCGTATCAATTAAATGTGAACCACGCAACTCACCGTCAGGATTAAAAATTTCCAGGCAATATTCATCCAAAATTTCTGTTGGTAATGCATCATCGCCACCCGGTTGAAACCAGCGCTCATTTGGATAATGCACAAATGCTCTATTAGCGATATCCTCGCCCCAGTATGCGCCAGCATAAAAATGGTTGTTGCTTAATCGCTCGAGGTATTCTCCTAAAGCAGATGCTAAAGCGCTTTCTTTTGTTGATCCTTTCCCGTTGGTAAAACACATCGGCGAATGTGCATCGCGTATATGTAAGGACCACACGTTTGGAATAATGTTGCGCCATGAAGCAATTTCAATCTTGATTCCAAGGTTTGCTAACACACCAGACATATTGACAATGGTTTGCTCTAGGGGTAGATCCTTGCCGGCAATAAAAGTTTTTGCATCGGCAGCAGGCTTTAAAGTCAACAAGGTCTGCGCATCGGCATCCAAGTTTTTAACTTCTTCTATGACAAACTCTGGACCGGCTTGCACCACTTTTTTTACAGTACATCTCTCAATGGAGCGTAAAATACCTTGGCGGTCATTGGCAGAAATATCTTCTGGTAACTCAACCTGGATCTTAAAAATCTGCTGATAGCGATTTTCAGGATCGACAATATTATTTTGTGAGAGACGAATATTTTCGGTAGAGATCTTTCGGGTGTCGCAGTACAGCTTCACAAAATAAGCAGCGCATAGGGCCGATGAAGCCAGAAAATAATCGAATGGTCCAGGAGCTGAACCATCACCCTTATACCTTATCGATTGATCGGCAATCACGGTGAAGTCATCGAACTTAGCTTCAAGGCGAAACTTGTCGAGAAAGTTGACTTTAATTTCCATAGGAATGATTCCAAATAAGATATATCACTGGGGTGAGCACGGCCTTAGCTTTAAAACAAACGCACATGCAAAAATATTTACCAAGTGCTTGCGGCAAATATTGTCAGGCCTATTGCTCGCCCTTATTGCGTGATGTATCAATTCCTAAAGCTTTGAGCTTACGATATAAGTGCGTTCTCTCTAGTCCAGTGTATTCAGAGATCTTTGTCATGCTGCCACCCATAATTTGCATTTGATGCTCAAAATAGGCCTTTTCAAAAAGATCTCTGGCTTCTCGTAGGGGTAGATCAAAATACGTTTTGGCGATTCCACTGATGAACTCGCCTTCGGCAGGCGCTGGAGCAGGCTCAGTAGCAAGCGACTTTGGGGAAGCGCCTGCAGATAGGCTGGACTGAACTACTCTCTCTTCTGCTGGCTCTATATATTTTGGTGAATTCTCTAGGGCTTTGCTGACGGTCTTCAGAAGTTTTTGTAAAGCAATTGGCTTTTCTAAAAAATTCAGTGCGCCAATGCGTGTGGCTTCAACTGCCGTATCTATTGTGGCATGACCAGACATCATGACTACTGGCATGGTTAGCTGCCCAGTCTTTGACCACTCTTTTAATAAAGTAATACCGTCAGTATCTGGCATCCAAATGTCTAACAGCACCAGATCAGGACGCATTTGTTCACGAATAGTGCGCGCCTGAATAGCGCTCTCTGCAGCATAAACAGTATGGCCTTCATCTGTCAGAATCTCATTGAGAAGCTCACGAATGCCCATCTCATCATCCACGACCAAAATGCTCGCCATGCTTAGGCCGCCTCTTTTGCTAAGTTCATAAACAAAATAGATACTTGTGCACCGACCACTTCTTCTCCTCGCATACGATTTCGTATTTCTATTTTGGCACCGTGGTCGTCAATAATTTTTTTAACGACCGCCAAGCCTAATCCCGTGCCTTTACTCTTAGTTGTTACGTAAGGCTCAAATGCTCTTGCCAATATCTTAGCTGGAAATCCAACTCCACAATCACTTATTGTTAATCGCACTGCATTTTGAGTGGCCCCATCTTGCTCACCATAAGCCACCAACTCTGTTTTTACCTCGACTGGTTCAGCCTGATGACTGCCCTCCAGCGTAGCGTCTTGAGCGTTTTGGAGCAGATTATGAATAACTTGTCTCAGCTGAGTTGAGTCTCCCAAGATATTTGGGCAGCGTGGATCGAGCTGGGTTCGCAAGGGACTGCCCTCGTATAAACCGAGTATTTCCGTGGTGAGCGTATTAATGGAGACGGGCTTTAGTTGTGGTGTGGGGGTCTTTGCGAAATCCCTAAAGTCATTCACCATTTCTTTCATGGCTTGAACCTGTCCAATGATGGTCTCGGTGCTGCGATTGATCATGTCCTCTTGCTCGGGACTGAGCTTACCCGCAAGTTTGTGTTGTAAGCGCTCAGCAGAGAGCTGAATTGGGGTCAGTGGATTTTTAATTTCGTGGGCAAGGCGTCTTGCAACTTCACTCCAAGCAATGGATCTTTGTGCACTAATGACATCAGTAATATCATCAAAGACCACCATGCGCAGATCCGTCGTCAGCTGTGTGCCACGTACAAAAAGGGTTACACCTAACTCATTATCAAATTCATTAGCAGTATGAAGCTGAACTTGTTTTTGCCAGATAGGCGCCGCCTGTTGGGCTGATTCGGCTGCAGAATCAGACGCATCATTAGAAACGGCAAGCTTCAAGCTTGCGAAGCCTTCTTTAATGGCTTCTTCAAACTCCAAAAGCGCAGGATTACTACTCAGGGGTTTGCCGTCCAAAAGGGTTAAATCTTGTGCAAAGATGCGGTCTGCGCCAGCGTTGCTAGACACTACGTTATAGCTTTTATCAAAGATACACACCCCTGCAGTGAGGCTTCCCAAAACCTTTTCTAAAAAGGCCTTGGATTCTTGCAAAGATGTGCGCGCGTCGGCCAACTGCCTGGTCATCACATTAAATTGCCGTGTCAGCATGCCAAGCTCATCGCCCGTATCGAGCTCTGGCTTGGGCGACAAATCGCCTTGGGCAACTGCCTGAGTTCCTTTGAGCAACATCAGCAATGGTTTGGCAAGTTGACGGCCTAATACTAAGGCCAAAATCACCGCGACAAATAATGCAAAAAAGAGTGTCAGTGTGAGAGTGCCAACAAACATCTTGCGCAAACCGGTGCGGCCCAAAGACTTCTCTTGATAATCAGTATAGGCAGATTCAACCGCATCAATATTCTTAGATAGTGGGCCGGGAATGAAACGTACCAACTGAAGAAAGTATTTATCGTCTGGCTCTTTGTTGGAATCAAGCTTACTTTGGCCCGTCTTCTTGCGCACAATTGGCACAACCGCTCTTACACGATAACCGTGCTGACCATCTTCCATTTCAATTTGATCTATGAAGGTCAGACCCTTCTTTTTAAATGCCTCCGCAATGACATCTGCGCTAGGGGGGGGGAGATACTTTTTGGGCCTTACCTCACTAGTAAAGATCAAATTGCGTTGAATGCTAAAAAGACTAAGCTCTTGAATACCAAATTGATTACGAATCTTCATTGCCATGGCCGCAACCTGCTCAGTACTTGAGCCAGCAGGAACTAGTACAACTTGTTCGGCAATATAATTTCCTTCGGACAAAATTTCTTCTTGAGCAACCCTTAAGGTAACGCGCCCTAGTTCCAAGCCTGAGTTAAGCGCGGATTCGACTTGGACGTCAAACCAAGTTTCAATGCTTCGGGAAACGAACTGAAGAGAAACCCCATACAAAATTAATCCTGGCACCACCCCCACCAGTGCAAAAATCATTGCCAGTTTGGCAATCAAACGTGTGCCAAAGTGACCGCGACGCCAACGCACGGCAATCAAGATAGCTAAAGTCAAAATGACGAGCGTTAAGCAAACGCCAATGACCAGGTTTGCTGCATAAAGCCAAATAAAGTAACGGTCAAAGAATTCGGTGTTGGAGGAAGCAATCGATAACAAAGCCAATAGCAATAATGCCAATGCTCCAATCAAGCCTATTGCAGCTGGCAGTATTTTTTTCCGCCAGACCTTGGATTCAAAGAAGCTGGGCTTAGCCGATGTTATAGCTTGTCTCATCGCTTAATTAGATTTGATCCGCCGGTAGAAAAAGGCATGCGGAACCAATCACTAGAGACATTCCACTCTCTACTGTTCAGAGCATTTACCTGAAATGGTTTGGGTAGCTTGCTTAAATCCAAGGCCATGTGCAAGCTTGCGGTGTATGCTTTACTGGGGTCAAGCTGGCTGTTATCAATCACACGCCAACCACCAATACTGCCAACCGCTTGCAAGGCTTCAGAAATCGTTTTAGCAGAAAAACTAAAACCTTCGGAGGCAATACGATATTGCTGAGTCAAGGGCTGATAAGACAAGCGCGCTTGTCTTTGAGCAGAGATTGGTTTTTCATCAAACCAATACCAGCGCGAGCGCGTCAACTCAAAGTCTGTCTGAAAATAAAGCACAACACCTTTTTGTACAGCATCTTCCAAGCCCGGCGACAACTCAATTTGGAAGGTGGCATTTAGTAGCCAATCGTTATCGACCTTCTCTAGCTCAAAGGATTTGATTTTGATGCCCTCGGCATTAACGGCCGTTGAAAAAATACTCAAGGCCATCAAACCCAAAAAGATGAATTGCTTAATTCTTCGGCTCATGGCCCATTTTTCTTAAACAAAGCATAGTAAAAACCATCGTTCGCTTCGGTTGGCAAAAGCTGTCCTGGAGCATCTAATCGTAACGCATTGCCATGCTGCTGCGCAAACCAAGCTGCCTGCTCTTCACCCTCCTCCGGAAACACCGAACAAGTAACGTATAAAAGCAGTCCTGCGGGCTTGAGCATCTTCCATACCTGGGTCAAGATTTCACGTTGCTTTTTCTGCAAGGACTTGATGTCTGCCTCACGCCGTAAAAATGGAATATCTGGATGTCGAGAAACAATGCCCGAGGCCGAGCAAGGGGCATCTAACAAAATTTTGTCAAAGAGAGTGCCATCCCACCAAGCAGCTTTTGATGCGTCACCGCGAATTACCTTTACTTTTTCAGAGTGCAAGCGCAATCGATCTAAGTT
Source organism: Polynucleobacter sp. JS-JIR-5-A7 (assembly GCF_018687935.1). Classification (NCBI taxonomy): domain Bacteria; kingdom Pseudomonadati; phylum Pseudomonadota; class Betaproteobacteria; order Burkholderiales; family Burkholderiaceae; genus Polynucleobacter; species Polynucleobacter sp. JS-JIR-5-A7. The sequence goes on from NZ_CP061308.1 coordinate 2,147,304, forward strand.
GCCGCCAATTTTTCCAAGGCGAGCGCCGTCTAACTCTAGCGCAACCATCTGACAGTCTACTAGCTCTAATAGATGGGCTGTCTTTCCTCCTGGCGCTGCGCAAGCGTCTAGTATTAAATCACCAGGTTGGGGGTTCAATAGAATTGCTGCTAATTGAGCTCCAGCATCTTGTACTGATGCAGCACCACTATAAAAACCCGGCAACTCAGAAACAGGCATAGGATTTGTGATCAACAGCGCACTGGGTAAAGTAATGCCTGCTACCGACTCAATGGGAAAAGATGCAATACCAGCATCATTTAATAAAGCTTGATATTGCTCCCGCGTATATTGTTTTTGATTCACTCGCAAAATGAAGGGTGCGCGCTTCGCTTGAGCAAACAAAATGGTTTGCCATAGCTTCGAGTAATTTCGCTTGAGGTTTGCGCGCCACCACGCGGGAACATACATCGAGATAGGGTCTGGCGGGTAACTAGGTTTGCCCTCGGGGGGCTGCAAAATCAAACTCACTTTGCGAAGCACAGCATTTACTAAGCCCTTGGCATACATGGTTTGGTCGTACTCGCCACACGCTCTGACTGCCTGATCAACAATCGTATGGGTTGCATAGCCTTTGCCCTCGGTACCATCGCGCATAAACAACGCAATTGCAACACTCAATAAGTGATCAACTTCAGGTGGCGGAGTTTTGGGTACAAATTGTTTTATCAATTCATGAGAGCGAACCCATTTACGCAGCGCATCAAAACTCAAGCTTTGAACTATGGGTCTCTCGTGGGCATCTAGTTGGTCCAATACTTCGGTAAGAGACCTGCCACTCATAACCTCACCAATAGCTTGTGCGGCAATAGTGATTGCCTCTGAAAGTGGCAGGCTTTGGGCTGTTTTTTGATCTAGCAATGGGTTTTACTCGACGTCAAGATTGCTCGACCTTTGTTTTAAAACAAAATGGTTTTTCAGCAACATCAAATGTTTGCAAACAAAGTTTTGCGTTCATTCTTTTACCGCCGGGCTTTTGCATTTCTAAAACCTCAAGCACGCCAGAGCCGCACTGCACATAAATACTCTCGTCGCCAAACCCCAGAACTTCGCCAGGCAAACCCGACTTACTAGGAGCCTCTTTTGGCATGCATGAATTCCAAAATTTAATCCCATGCCCAGCAAAACTACTACTGGCACCAGGGAAAGGATTAAACGCCCGAATACGAGCATCAATTTGCTTTGCACTCAGGCTCCAGTCAATCTCAGCCTCTGCTTTTAATATTTTCTCTGCATAGGTAATGCCTATATTTGATTGCGGCATGCGAGCCAAAGGTTTAACACCCCCCAACTGAGCAAGCGTGTTCACAATTAACTTTGCGCCCAAAGCAGCTAATCTATCGTGCAAGGTCACGCTTGTTTCATTGGGCGCAATTTCAAGCTCCTCAAGCAAAACCGTGTCGCCCGTATCAAGGCCCGCATCCATCTGCATAATGCATACGCCCGTCTTATGATCGCCTGACTCTATAGCACGCTGAATGGGAGCGGCACCGCGCCAACGAGGCAATAGGGATGCATGAATATTAAAACTTCCATGCCTACCTGGACGCTCGCTAATATCCAAAATCTCTTGGGGCAATATCAAGCCATAAGCAACTACCACCATCGCATCAAAATCAAGCTGGGATAAGCGTTGATATGCTTCTTCTGCCTGTAGCTTTTTTTGCGCATCAGGATGATTGCGTTTCAGCGTTTCTGGCTGCATCACTGGTATCTGCTTCTCTAATGCAAACTCTTTGACAGGACTGGCTTGCAAATGCATTCCCCTGCCAGCGCGGCGGTCAGGCTGAGTGAGCGCGAGCACGATTTCATGGCCAGCCTCAGCAATTGCGCGCATCGCTTGCGCTGCAAACTCAGGGGTGCCGGCAAAGACAATTTTCATGCAGGGCGACTAGCGCTGACCTACCAATTCTTTGGCGCGCTTTTTCATTTTTTGTGAGATACGAGTTCGCTTGAGCAAGGATAGGTACTCAACAAATACTTTACCTTGCAGATGATCTAATTCGTGTTGCAAACAAACGGCTAATAGTCCATCAGCCTCAATCTCAAACTCCTTGCCATCAAGATCTAAAGCCTTCAAGCGTATTTGGGCTGGGCGTTCAACTTCATCATAAAACTCAGGCACTGAAAGACAGCCTTCGCGCCAAGATTTTGTTTCAGCACTCGCCCAAATAATTTCTGGATTAATAAAAACCATCAACTCATTTTGCTCATCAGAAACATCAATCACAACAATGCGCTCATGAATATCGACCTGTGTTGCAGCTAACCCAACTCCAGGCGCCTCATACATAGTGTCAGCCATATCAGCCACAATTTTTTTAACACGAGCATCTACCTGCGCCACAGGTTTAGCAACTTTATGCAAGCGTGGGTCGGGGTAACAAAGGACGGTTAACAAAGCCATGTAGGAATTATCTAACAGAGCAATCCGTCTGTCCTGATTGTTCATAATCCCCCGCAGATCAAAATGTTTGCTACCTATGCCATCAATACCAAGAACCATCCGCAAAATTGTGCGCGGGGATCAACATTACCCAGCTCGGCTCAATGATCTTTTCGACCCTCCAAGTTGCCTATATATAAAAGGGAATATTGGGCTGCTGCTGATGCCCATGATCGCCATTGTGGGCTCGCGCAACGCCAGTGCCAAAGGACTCAAAAATGCCAGCCACTTTGCCCAAAGCCTGTCTAAGGCTGGTGGCACCATTATTTCCGGGCTAGCCAAGGGAGTTGACGGGGCAGCACACCGCGCCACACTTGGTCTTGGGGCAAACCATCACACCTTAGCCGTATGCGGGACTGGGCTAGACATTGCCTACCCTCTTGAGCACCAAGGACTGATGACGACGATTGGGCATCATGGTTTATTGGTTTCAGAGTTTCCACCGGGGGTTGGTCCAAAAGCTTTTCACTTTCCCAGGCGCAATCGCATCATTGCAGCCCTGTCGCTAGGTGTAGTAGTAATCGAAGCTGCTGAAAAATCAGGCTCCTTAATCACTGCCCGTCTTGCCTGTGAGCTGGGAAGAGAGGTTTTTGCTTTACCCGGCCCCATTGATGACCCTCTTTTTGCAGGCTGCCATCAACTCATACAACAGGGGGCCAAGTTGGTTCGAAGCCCCCAAGATGTGCTGGAAGAGCTCATTTTTCTCAAAAACCCCATTTAAAGGGATTTTAAGAGGGTTTTATCCAACAAAAAGTCGCCTAATAGGAATCTCAAATGCTTTAAAAAGGGCTTTTTTGGACTTTTCAGGATTTATCGGTTAATAATAAAAAAGGGATCTGCAATAGGCTAAATCGTAATTTGGTTTAAATTGATCATCCTTTTTCCCTATTAAAAACATTTATTCAGGCTCAAATTTAGGCAAACGCGTGGCTAAAGCATCTACCAAAAGCAGTTCCAAGACCTCATCCGTGGATAACCCAAAGGCGCTGATCATTGCCGAAAAACCCTCGGTTGCCAATGACATCGCTAAAGCCCTGGGCGGCTTTACCAAGCATGAGGACTATTTTGAAAGCGATGACTTTCTAGTCTCGTCTGCTGTTGGCCATCTTTTAGAAATTGCTGCGCCAGAAGAATATGACGTCAAACGTGGCAAGTGGTCTTTTGCCAACCTGCCAGTGGTGCCCCCTTATTTTGATTTGCGCCCGATTGCTAAAACAGAGTCGCGCTTAAAAGTGTTACAAAAATTGATCAAGCGTAAAGACGTTACTTCATTGATTAATGCCTGTGACGCAGGGCGCGAAGGTGAGCTTATCTTCAGACTGATTGCCCAGCATGCAAAAGCATCGCAATCGATTAAACGCCTATGGCTTCAGTCGATGACGCCAGCATCCATTCGTGATGGCTTTATTAACCTGCGTAGCGATGAAGATATGCAGCCGCTTGCTGATGCAGCACGCTGCCGCTCTGAGGCTGATTGGCTCGTGGGTATTAATGGCACCCGCGCCATGACTGCTTTCAATAGCAAGAGTGGTGGCTTCTTCTTAACTACTGTGGGTCGCGTACAAACACCAACTCTCTCTATTGTTGTAGAGCGTGAAGAACTCATCCGCAAATTTATTTCAAAAGATTATTGGGAAGTAAAGGCGGAGTTTATTGCTGCAGCTGGAGTATATGAAGGTCGTTGGTTTGATCCTAAGTTTAAGAAAGATGTTGCCGAGCCTGATGCTCGTGAGAATCGTCTTTGGAGCGAAGCTGCAGCGCAAAGTATTGTGGCAGCTTGTCGCGGAAAAAAAGCAACCGTCAGTGAAGAAGCAAAACCGGCGACCCAGCTTGCACCACAACTTTTTGATTTGACTAGCTTGCAGCGCGAAGCTAATGCACGTTTTGGTTTCTCTGCAAAAAACACACTAGGCCTTGCGCAAGCTTTGTATGAACGCCATAAAGTATTGACTTATCCCCGTACTGACGCAAAAGCGCTGCCGGAAGATTATTTGGATACCGTGAAGCAAACCATGGAGAACCTTGCAGATCACTCGCAAGAATATCGTCCGTTTGCTAAACAAATTTTGCAGGGTGATCCCAAGGACCCCAAAGCAAAAGCAGGTTACGGTTGGATCAAACCTAATAAACGAATCTTTGATAACTCCAAGATTTCTGATCACTTTGCGATCATCCCAACCCTTGAGTCGCCGAAGAGTTTGAGCGAGCCAGAAGCAAAGCTTTATGACTTGGTAGTGCGTCGCTTCTTGGCTGTCTTCTATCCTGCTGCTGAATTCCGGGTCACGACTCGGATTACCGAAGCATCTGGGCATCACTTCAAAACAGAGGGTCGTGTTCTTGTAAATCCGGGCTGGCTAACTGTTTATGGCAAATCGAATCAGGCAGATGATGAGTTGGTGCCAGTGCAAGAAGGTGAAGCGGTTCAAACGGAATCGGTGATTTCTGTGCCCTTGAAAACCAAGCCCCCAGCCCGCTATACAGAAGCAACCTTGCTCTCTGCAATGGAAGGTGCAGGCAAATGGGTTGATGATGATGAAATGCGGGAAGCCATGGCCGAAAAAGGTCTTGGGACTCCAGCAACGCGAGCAGCCATCATCGAAGGCTTGCTGGCCGAAAGATACATTGTGCGCGAAGCGCGTGAACTGATTCCTACCGCGAAAGCATTCCAGCTAATGACTTTGCTGCGCGGCTTAGATGTAGAAGAATTAACTCGCCCTGATTTAACGGGCAGCTGGGAAAATAAGTTATCGCTCATCGAGCAAGGGAAGATGAATCGCGACACCTTCATGCAAGAAATTGCACAGATGACTCAACGCATTGTGAAACGCGCAAAAGAATATGACAGCGACACTATCCCAGGTGACTACGCAACAATGACCACGCCCTGCCCACACTGCAAAGGGCCGGTGAAAGAAAACTATCGTCGCTTTGCTTGTGAAAAATGTGGCTTTACGATTAGCAAAACTCCCGGTGGGCGCGCATTTGAATACCCTGAAGTAGAAGAGCTGTTACGTGAAAAAACGATTGGGCCTTTACAAGGATTTCGCAGCAAAATAGGTCGCCCCTTTGCCGCCATCATTAAGCTAACTGAAATTCCAGAAGATGATGCTGACTATCCAAATGCAGGCTTTAAATTAGAGTTTGATTTTGGCAACACGCAAGATGACGAAACGGAAGCGATAGATTTCACCGGTCGCCAAGCTTTAGGCGTATGTCCAAAATGTTCTGGTGCCGTTTATGAAGATGGCATGCGCTATGTTTGCGAAAACAATACTGGCCCTAGTAAATCTTGCGACTTCAAAACAGGTAAAGTTGTCCTTCAGCAAGAAGTGTCGGCTGAACAAATTCAAAAATTGCTCAAAGAAGGTAAGACGGATTTGCTGACCAACTTCAAATCTAACCGCACTGGGCGAGGCTTTAAGGCCTACTTAGCACTTGGCTCTGATGGAAAAATTGGTTTTGAATTTGAGGCTAAAGCACCTGGTGCAGCCAAAGCGCCCGCTAAGAAGCGTGCGGGTGCCAGCGCTGCAACTAAGTCCGCAGCAAAACCTAAGCGCGTAAGCAAGGCAAAGTCGTCCTCTAGTAGCTGAGCTGTAACTAGCTTAGCCGCTAAGGCTGACCACAAAATCCCCCTTGACCCCAAGGCAGTAGCCAAGAAAATTCCCGGGCGCTGACGAAGCGCTCCAATGATTGGAAGACGATCGCCAGCAACACAGCGCACGCCAACAAACTCATCGTTTTTAATAAGGCTGCTGGAATCCCCCTCTGGATAGTCAAGCAAGCCTTTTGCCTGTGCGCGATTAAATTCATCGCTCGCCTCTCTTGGAGACAAGTCATCTTCGCCTTCATCAAAACTAGAGCCAACGATCCAGCGATAGCTGCCGTCTTCTAGCTGCTCTGCTGGCAAACAATAGCCATCCCCTGAAATGCCTACCTTAGGCAACTTTGACACCCAAGGGTCATCGGGCCCAATTGAAAAAATACTGAGTTGCCCGCGCACTGGTTTTAGGGGGAGATGCACCCCGAGGCTATTAATTAAATCTTTGCTATCGATTGCTGTAGCAATCACGACCTTCTTCGCACTGATGAGCACATTGTTTGAACAATCAAATAAGTGCCATATTCCATTGCACTCTTCCAGCCTTGTAATACGAGTACTCCAAAGGCATCTTAGGCGCTCATGCTCCTTCAGTAGTTGCTTGCTTGCCTCCAATAAATTTAAGCAAGCCCCGCGAGAAATCCAAACACCGCTTTGTGAGATGCCACACATTGTTCTGGCTTCTTCAACATCGAGAGCAATCGCAATGTCTTCTTTTAAATCTAGAGAATGAAGGTGGGCCGAGACTTCTGCGCGATTAAACTCTCTATCTTTTTTTGTCGGCTGAAAAATACCATGTGCTCTCCAAGTCTTTCCCCACCGAGCTTCGGCCAACAAAAATGCCAGGCGCGTTAAGCGTAATAAACGAGGGGAGCCTTTTCCAATATGCGGGTGCGCTATCGCATAGGCATGACTGGAGCAAGCGGTAGCAGGGGAGTGAGAGGCATCAATAACGCAGACGGACTTGCCGCGTTCGAGCAACTCATTTGTGATGGTTGCGCCACAAATGCCTGCCCCAATCACCACGATTTCATGGTGATGGGGTTCGGTCATTAATTTAATCTAGGGGTAGCGTAAAAATTACTAATAGCTTTGCAGCTTACACGTTCAAGCGCTGTTCGATCTTGGCACGAGTCTCTTGCAACTCTTTAGGCAAACGCTCGCCAAGGTGATCAAACAATTCTGTGTGCAGCTTCAGCTCATTTTTCCAGTCATCAACGGCTACATGGATCGCTTTAGCAAACTTCTCAGCAGAGTAGTCCAGGCCGCCCCAATGCATATCGGTGTGTTCTGGGCAAATACCAAATGGGGTTTCTTTACCGCTTGCTTTACCTTCAGCACGATTCAAGATCCATGAAAGAACCCGCATGTTCTCGCCAAAGCCTGGCCATATAAACTTACCATTTTCGTCTTTACGGAACCAGTTCACACAGTAGATCTTCGGCAATACGGCGCCGTCCGCCTCAAGCTTCTTACCAATGTTGAGCCAATGCTGGAAGTAGTCGCTCATGTTGTAACCAGCAAACGCAATCATTGCAAATGGGTCTCGACGTACGACACCAATTTGACCAGTAATCGCAGCGGTGGTTTCTGAGCCCAAAGTAGCAGCCATGTAAACACCCTCTACCCAATCGCGCGCTTCACTTACCAATGGCACGGTATTAGAACGGCGGCCACCGAATAAGAACGCATCAATTGGAACGCCTTCTGGGTCATCCCACTTTGGATCTACTGCAGGGTTATTGGTCGCAGCTACTGTAAAGCGTGAGTTTGGATGGGCAGCTTTACGGCCTGCAGCGCCATCTGCTGGAGTCCAGTCTTTCCCCTGCCAATCAATCAAATGTGCTGGTGGTGTCTCTGTCAAACCCTCCCACCAAACATCACCATCATCAGTTAAGCCAACGTTCGTAAAGATCACATCTTGGTTTAAGGAGTCGATACAGTTTTGGTTGGTTTGGCGGTTTGTGCCAGGGGCAACACCGAAGTAACCAGACTCTGGGTTGATTGCGAACAAACGTGTTTTGCCGGTAACCGAGTCTTTGCGTGGCTTGATCCATGCAATGTCATCACCAATTGTGGTGACTTTCCAGCCGTCAAATCCTTTTGGTGGAATCATCATAGAGAAGTTGGTTTTTCCACAGGCGGATGGGAATGCGGCAGCAATGTGGTATTTCTTGCCTTCAGGTGAAGTTACGCCAAGAATCAACATATGCTCAGCCAACCAACCTTGATCGCGACCCATATTGGATGCAATACGCAATGCGAAACATTTTTTCCCCAACAAAGCATTGCCGCCGTAGCCTGAACCAAAAGACCAAATCTCGCGCGTCTCTGGGTAATGAACAATGTATTTGGTTTTGTTATTCGGCCATGCAACGTCTTTTTCACCGGCTGCCAATGGTTTGCCTACGGTGTGGATACAAGGAACGAACTCGCCATCTGCGCCCAACTGATCGATCACTGCCTTGCCCATACGGGTCATGAGGCGCATATTGATTGCAACATAAGGGCTGTCAGATAACTCAACGCCGATGTGGGCAATTGGCGAGCCGATTGGGCCCATTGAAAATGGCACTACATACATTGTTCTGCCACGCATACAACCATCAAATAATGGATTTAATGTTGCGCGCATTTCATTTGGCTCCACCCAGTTATTGGTAGGTCCAGCATCTTCTTTTTTAGCCGAACAAATGAAAGTGCGGTCTTCAACGCGGGCGACATCTTCTGGGTCAGAAAGCGCTAAAAATGAATTTTTCCGTTTTGCAGGATTGAGTCGCTTGAAAACCCCGGCACTTACCAATAATTCACACAACTCATCGTACTCAGCTTGAGAGCCGTCGCACCAACGAATGGTGTCAGGCTTTGTGAGTGCAGCCACCTCTGAAACCCACTCAATTAAACGCTCGTTTTTTACGTAAGCCGGCGCATTCGCATTCACTTGGCCGCTAATAGTTGAAGTCATATGTTTCCCCATGAAGATTGAATTTTTTAATCCAATGATTTTATCATTTTGGACATATTTGACGGCTCAGCAAGTCACACGACCAAGCTCTTATTTGCCGATACAGAATTGGCTAAAAATTTTGCCCAAAAGGTCATCTGGTAGGAGCTTGCCCGTTATTTGGCCAAGATGATTTTGGGCCAAAGATAGCTCTTCTGCGAACAATTCAAGCGAATTATTACCATTTGCAGCAAATTTTTCTGATTTTTCAATATGTTCGGCGGCGCGCTCTAAACAATCCAAGTGGCGCCTGCGAGCAACAATTGCCCCTTCTTGAGGGCCACTCCAGCCAACGGTTTCGAGAATTTTCTGTTTCAGGGCTTCAACACCCTCGCCTGTTTTCGCCGAAATCAACAAAGCCCTATCTTTTATGACGCCGGAATTTTTATCCAATAAATCAGACTTATTCATCAACTCCAAAACGGGGCAATTGGCGGGTGCGGCATCCAAAATTTGAACCCTTAAATCATTAGCTTCTTTTTCGGCATTCGGGGCGGTCAAGAAAATAATCAAATCTGCCAGACGAATCGCATCCCAGGTTCTCTCAATCCCCTTTGCCTCAACCTCGTCCGAGGTTTGCCTTAATCCAGCGGTATCAATAATGTGCATTGGCACCCCCTCAATCTGGATGCTTTCTTTCACTCTATCCCGGGTGGTGCCAGCAATAGGAGTCACGATAGCAACTTCCTCACCGGCCAGCCTATTTAAGAGTGAGCTCTTGCCAACATTGGGGGCGCCAGCCAATACCAGCTGTATGCCATCGCGCAAAATTTTTCCTTGCTTGGCGTTGTTGCGCAGCGCTTGAAGTTTTGTTTTCACTGCCGAAAGACGATCGCGTGCTTGCGCGTTTTCTAGAAACTCGATTTCTTCTTCGGGGAAATCAAGGGTCGATTCCACCAAAATTCTTAGCTGGGTAATTTCTTCAACAAGACTATTGATGTCGTCTGAAAAGGCGCCCTGCAAGGATCTGGCAGCTCCACGGACGGCTGCCTCACTCTGTGCATCAATCAAGTCTGCTATTGCCTCAGCCTGGGCTAAGTCAACTTTGTTATTGAGATAGGCGCGTAGAGTGAACTCACCGGGCTCAGCGATAACGAGACCAGCTTCTTTGCCAAGCTCGAGGCAGCGCCTCATTACTAGCTCAAGCAGCTGAGGGCCGCCATGGCACTGCAACTCCAAAACATCTTCGCCAGTAAACGAAGCGGGTGCGGCAAAATAAATTGCTACCAATTGGTCGATGAGCTGCCCGCCCGCATCGCGCAAGCTGAGCAGGGTTGCTTGGCGAGGAAGTAGATCCCTTTGAAAAAGGGCTTTGATGATTGGCCTTAGGTATTGTCCACTCAAGCGGACAATACCAACCCCAGCTTTACCTGGGGCGGTTGCTACAGCAATGATGGGAAGCTTACGAGTCATCATTGCTGTTTGTTTTTCATGAAATGCTATGCCATCAACAAATTACTTGGCTTCTTTTTTTCCAAACATTTGGTTGATCTGCCACTGTTGTGCAATGGACAACAAATTATTAACCACCCAGTACAAAACTAAGCCTGCAGGGAAGAAAAAGAACATGATCGAAAACACGATCGGCATATACAACATGACCTTAGCCTGAATTGGATCTGGTGGGGTTGGATTAAGTTTAGTTTGCACAAACATGGATACCGCCATGATCACTGGCAAGATGTAAAAAGGATCCGGCACGGATAAGTCCTGTATCCAAAGAACCCATGGTGCGCCGCGCATCTCGACAGATGACAACAATACCCAGTACAAAGAAATAAATACGGGAATCTGAATCACTACAGGCAAACAGCCGCCGAGTGGATTGATTTTTTCTTTGCGATACATCTCCATCATGGCTTGATTAAGCTTTTGTGGATCGCCTTTATATTGCTCTCTCATCGCCATCAAACGCGGCTGAACCTCTTTCATACGAGCCATCGATTTATAGCTAGCAGCGGAGAGCGGGAAGAAGACCAATTTAATTAAGATTGTTAACAGAATGATGGCCCAACCCCAATTGCCTACATAACCGTGGATTTTTTCCAACAACCAGAAAATAGGTTTGGCAAGAATTGTGAGATAGCCATAGTCCTTCAAGAGCTCAAAACCTGGGGCAATGGTTTCTAAAACTTTTTCTTCTTGTGGTCCAACGAAGAGCTGTGCTTTTTCAGTCGCCACTGTTCCTGGCGCAACAATACCCAATGGGGTCTGCATGCCAACGCGATACAGGCCGTTATCAATTTTTCCAGCGTAGATATCACGGACAACCTTATCGCCCGGAATCCAGGCGCTAGCAAAATAGTGTTGCACCATGGCAATCCAAGCTGGATCGCCTGCAGGCACTTGCTTTGGCAGTGTGATTTTGTTTTTATCAATCTCCGTGAATTCAAGCTTATTGAACTTTTCTTTGTCGGTATAAGCAGCTGGTCCAGTAAAGGTGCTAGCAGAGAAAGCACCATCAAACGGTCCAATTTTTTGTTCTTGCGAACCATCACGCACAATCTCGGTATAGAGAACCAAAGGGTTTGGATTTGTCACGCTTTGTGTAACCCGGTGACCGACATCCACCACATAACTTCCTGGATTAAGGATGAAGGTTTTTTCGAGCTTTACGCCACCTCGTTCGCTGGCAAGCACAACAAACGGTCTGCCTGAACCATCTTTGCCAGACTGAACCAACTTAAAGGTGCTTGTATGGTTTGGCAAATCATTGTTGTTGAGGGTGATTAACCCAGATCTCGCAAAATATTTATGGTTTGGTGTGTATTGGAATAGCTCAACCGGTTTTTTTTCCGCAGTTAAGGCTTTGAGGAGTTTTGCGTCAATAACATTTGCACCGCTCGCGCTTATCTCCAAAACTAGCACGTCGTTTTGTAATACAAACTTTTCTGCGCCCTCAATTGAGCCAACATTTGCAGTTGGTGCTGCTGTAGCGGTCTTTGTGACACCAGAAATTTGCGTGGGCACATCTAATTTACTGGCTGTGCCTGTCTTGTCTGCGGCTGCGGGCGCTGCAACTGGGGCAGCAGCGAACATCGATGGTTTGCCCTCATGTACCTGCCAATTGTTGTACAACATGAGGCCTGATAGTGAAAACACAGCCCAAAGAATTGTTTTTTTAAAGTCCATTTGTATTCACTTAAATGATTGAGACGTTTGTTTTACCGCAGGATCATAACCGCCTTGTGACAAAGGGTTACAACGCAAAATGCGCCATGCCGTTAAGCCAAAGCTTTTGAAAAATCCATAATGATGAAAGCAGTCACAGGCATATTGAGAGCAGCTAGGCACATACTTACACCGCATGCCAATGTAAGGGCTAAGTGCAAGTTGATACAAGCGCACCAAGCTCACTGCGACCTTATTTAAAACGCGCACCCTAAATAAGCTCCATCACCTGAGAGCGCAGGAGATCTTTCTCTTTTTTTCTGAGTCTGCCGCGAGTTTGACGACCAATTGGCTTTTTAAGCTTAAGGACAACATCTTTGTTAAATGCCGTTGCCTGTGCAGTCCAAACTATTTCACGAATCATTCGCTTCAAGCGATTTCGGTCTACGGCGCGTTTAACCAATTTTTTGGCTACTGCAATTCCTAGGTCAGGCTTGGCGCCATTTTGAGCGCCCACAGAATACATGCCCCAAGACAGATTTGTTTTGGGGCGCGATTTAAGTAATTCAGAAATCCTTGCGCTATTCAATGGCTAAATTACACAGCCAAACGTTTGCGACCTTTTGCGCGGCGTGCATTTAATACAGCGCGTCCGCTCTTGGTTTTCATACGAATACGAAAGCCGTGGGTGCGCTTGCGACGTGTTACTGATGGTTGATAAGTTCTTTTCATGATAGATCCCTGGAAAACCCACTATTTTCCTTGTTGCGAAGCAAAAGGTCAATCTATCTCAATAAATATGTAGGTGTTTTTCTCTATTTTTACTTACTTTTTGACTAAAACATTAATTCATAAGGGATTTTTTCTTTTATTCACAAGTTATCCACAGTTTTTCCACGAACTTTTACCTTGTG